>NZ_JBJJTG010000004.1:285402-500402 GCF_046054285.1 Enterobacter sp. DN | reverse complement strand
TTTCGTGTTTGCACAGTGCTGTGTTTTTAATAAACAGTTGCAGCCAGCTGGTATCTTCGACTGATTTCAGCTCCGCCCGCAGGGGCTTCACCTACACATCAGCGTGCCTTCTCCCGAAGTTACGGCACCATTTTGCCTAGTTCCTTCACCCGAGTTCTCTCAAGCGCCTTGGTATTCTCTACCTGACCACCTGTGTCGGTTTGGGGTACGATTTCGTGTTACCTGATGCTTAGAGGCTTTTCCTGGAAGCAGGGCATTTATCACTTCAGCACCGTAGTGCCTCGTCATCACACCTCAGCGTTAATAAGGTACCGGATTTACCTGGAACCTCCGCCTACATGCTTAAACCGGGACAACCGTCGCCCGGCTGACATAGCCTTCTCCGTCCCCCCTTCGCAGTAACACCAAGTACAGGAATATTAACCTGTTTCCCATCGACTACGCCTTTCGGCCTCGCCTTAGGGGTCGACTCACCCTGCCCCGATTAACGTTGGACAGGAACCCTTGGTCTTCCGGCGAGCGGGCTTTTCACCCGCTTTATCGTTACTTATGTCAGCATTCGCACTTCTGATACCTCCAGCATGCCTCACAGCACACCTTCAACGGCTTACAGAACGCTCCCCTACCCAACAACACATAGTGTCGCTGCCGCAGCTTCGGTGCATGGTTTAGCCCCGTTACATCTTCCGCGCAGGCCGACTCGACCAGTGAGCTATTACGCTTTCTTTAAATGATGGCTGCTTCTAAGCCAACATCCTGGCTGTCTGTGCCTTCCCACATCGTTTCCCACTTAACCATGACTTTGGGACCTTAGCTGGCGGTCTGGGTTGTTTCCCTCTTCACGACGGACGTTAGCACCCGCCGTGTGTCTCCCGTGATAACATTCTTCGGTATTCGTAGTTTGCATCGGGTTGGTAAGCCGGGATGGCCCCCTAGCCGAAACAGTGCTCTACCCCCGAAGCTGAGTTCACGAGGCGCTACCTAAATAGCTTTCGGGGAGAACCAGCTATCTCCCGGTTTGATTGGCCTTTCACCCCCAGCCACAGGTCATCCGCTAATTTTTCAACATTAGTCGGTTCGGTCCTCCAGTTAGTGTTACCCAACCTTCAACCTGCCCATGGCTAGATCACCGGGTTTCGGGTCTATACCCTGCAACTTAACGCCCAGTTAAGACTCGGTTTCCCTTCGGCTCCCCTATACGGTTAACCTTGCTACAGAATATAAGTCGCTGACCCATTATACAAAAGGTACGCAGTCACCCCATAAAGAGGCTCCCACTGCTTGTACGTACACGGTTTCAGGTTCTTTTTCACTCCCCTCGCCGGGGTTCTTTTCGCCTTTCCCTCACGGTACTGGTTCACTATCGGTCAGTCAGGAGTATTTAGCCTTGGAGGATGGTCCCCCCATATTCAGACAGGATACCACGTGTCCCGCCCTACTCTTCGAGTTCACAGCAAGTGTGCTTTCGTGTACGGGACTATCACCCTGTACCGTCGGACTTTCCAGACCGTTCCACTAACACACAAGCTGATTCAGACTCCGGGCTGCTCCCCGTTCGCTCGCCGCTACTGGGGGAATCTCGGTTGATTTCTTTTCCTCGGGGTACTTAGATGTTTCAGTTCCCCCGGTTCGCCTCGTTAACCTATGTATTCAGTTAACGATAGTGCAACGGATTGCACTGGGTTTCCCCATTCGGACATCGCCGGGTCAAGGGTTCATATCACCTCGCCGGCGCTTTTCGCAGATTAGCACGTCCTTCATCGCCTCTGACTGCCAGGGCATCCACCGTGTACGCTTAGTCGCTTAACCTCACAACCCGAAGATGTTTCTTTCGATTCATCATCGACTTGCGAAAATTTGAGAGACTCGAACACACATGAGCTGTGTGTCGTTTCAATTTTCAGCTTGATCCAGATTTTTAAAGAGCAAAACTTCGCAGTGCACCTTTTCAGGTTCACTCTGAAGTTTTCTTGTGTTCGCAGTAAAAGATGGTGGAGCTATGCGGGATCGAACCGCAGACCTCCTGCGTGCAAGGCAGGCGCTCTCCCAGCTGAGCTATAGCCCCATCGTTTACAACCTCTTCAAATTTGCGAGGCNNNCGACTTGCGAAAATTTGAGAGACTCGAACACACATGAGCTGTGTGTCGTTTCAATTTTCAGCTTGATCCAGATTTTTAAAGAGCAAATATCTCAAACATGACTCGCAAGTCAGTTTTGAGATATGACGGCAGGTGACTTTCACTCACGAACCAGCAAGTGGCGTCCCCTAGGGGATTCGAACCCCTGTTACCGCCGTGAAAGGGCGGTGTCCTGGGCCTCTAGACGAAGGGGACGTACAGTCTCAATCGCAAGACGCCTTGCTATTTACTTTTCATCAGACAATCTGTGTGAGCACTACAAAGGCAGGTTCTTTAAGGTAAGGAGGTGATCCAACCGCAGGTTCCCCTACGGTTACCTTGTTACGACTTCACCCCAGTCATGAATCACAAAGTGGTAAGCGCCCTCCCGAAGGTTAAGCTACCTACTTCTTTTGCAACCCACTCCCATGGTGTGACGGGCGGTGTGTACAAGGCCCGGGAACGTATTCACCGTGGCATTCTGATCCACGATTACTAGCGATTCCGACTTCATGGAGTCGAGTTGCAGACTCCAATCCGGACTACGACGCACTTTATGAGGTCCGCTTGCTCTCGCGAGGTCGCTTCTCTTTGTATGCGCCATTGTAGCACGTGTGTAGCCCTACTCGTAAGGGCCATGATGACTTGACGTCATCCCCACCTTCCTCCAGTTTATCACTGGCAGTCTCCTTTGAGTTCCCGGCCGGACCGCTGGCAACAAAGGATAAGGGTTGCGCTCGTTGCGGGACTTAACCCAACATTTCACAACACGAGCTGACGACAGCCATGCAGCACCTGTCTCAGAGTTCCCGAAGGCACCAATCCATCTCTGGAANACCGCTGGCAACAAAGGATAAGGGTTGCGCTCGTTGCGGGACTTAACCCAACATTTCACAACACGAGCTGACGACAGCCATGCAGCACCTGTCTCAGAGTTCCCGAAGGCACCAAAGCATCTCTGCTAAGTTCTCTGGATGTCAAGAGTAGGTAAGGTTCTTCGCGTTGCATCGAATTAAACCACATGCTCCACCGCTTGTGCGGGCCCCCGTCAATTCATTTGAGTTTTAACCTTGCGGCCGTACTCCCCAGGCGGTCGACTTAACGCGTTAGCTCCGGAAGCCACGCCTCAAGGGCACAACCTCCAAGTCGACATCGTTTACGGCGTGGACTACCAGGGTATCTAATCCTGTTTGCTCCCCACGCTTTCGCACCTGAGCGTCAGTCTTTGTCCAGGGGGCCGCCTTCGCCACCGGTATTCCTCCAGATCTCTACGCATTTCACCGCTACACCTGGAATTCTACCCCCCTCTACAAGACTCTAGCCTGCCAGTTTCGAATGCAGTTCCCAGGTTGAGCCCGGGGATTTCACATCCGACTTGACAGACCGCCTGCGTGCGCTTTACGCCCAGTAATTCCGATTAACGCTTGCACCCTCCGTATTACCGCGGCTGCTGGCACGGAGTTAGCCGGTGCTTCTTCTGCGGGTAACGTCAATCGACAAGGTTATTAACCTTATCGCCTTCCTCCCCGCTGAAAGTACTTTACAACCCGAAGGCCTTCTTCATACACGCGGCATGGCTGCATCAGGCTTGCGCCCATTGTGCAATATTCCCCACTGCTGCCTCCCGTAGGAGTCTGGACCGTGTCTCAGTTCCAGTGTGGCTGGTCATCCTCTCAGACCAGCTAGGGATCGTCGCCTAGGTGAGCCGTTACCCCACCTACTAGCTAATCCCATCTGGGCACATCCGATGGCAAGAGGCCCGAAGGTCCCCCTCTTTGGTCTTGCGACATTATGCGGTATTAGCTACCGTTTCCAGTAGTTATCCCCCTCCATCAGGCAGTTTCCCAGACATTACTCACCCGTCCGCCACTCGTCAGCGAAGCAGCAAGCTGCTTCCTGTTACCGTTCGACTTGCATGTGTTAGGCCTGCCGCCAGCGTTCAATCTGAGCCATGATCAAACTCTTCAATTTAAGTTTGATGCTCGTGAATTAAACTTCGTAATGAATTACGTGTTCACTCAGAGACTTGGTATTCATTTTTCGTCTTGCGACGTTAAGAATCCATGTCACTTTGAGTGCCCACACAGATTGTCTGATAAATTGTTAAAGAGCAGTTGCGACGCGCTTCAGCGCTCTGTCGCGAGGTGGCGTATATTACGCTTTCCTCTCTCAGAGTCAACCCGTTATTTCAGGATTTTTCTCTTCAGCCGACCGGGTTATCTGTGAAGTGATTCACATCCGCCGTGTCGATGGAGGCGCATTATAGGGAGCCGCCGAGGAATGACAAGCGGAAAAATGCATTTTTATTTCAACCGCTCACCTTTTCGCCAAAACGCCTATTTTTGGTGCTTTTTAATCTCTTTTGGCAGTTCTGCCAAACTAGTTATCACCCAGTCGGCTGCATTTTCTGCTTCTGGGGTGACCGGTTTACCGGTACGCACTAATACTTTGGTACCTACACCTGCCGCCGCTGCTGCCTGCATATCTTCCAGTTTATCGCCCACCATATAAGATGCGGCCATATCAATGTGCAGGAATTCCTGTGCAGAGATAAACATGCCCGGGTGTGGCTTACGGCAATCACAGGTCTGACGATACGCCTCTACACTTCCCTGCGGGTGATGCGGACAATAATAGATGCCATCAAGATCGACGCCACGATCGGCCAGAGACCAGTCCATCCATTCCGTCAGCGTCTCGAATTGCGCTTCGGTGAATTTACCCCGGGCGATACCGGACTGGTTAGTTACCACCACCAGCGCATAGCCCATCTCTTTCAACTGGCGCATGGCATCTATTACGCCCTCGATAAACTCGAACTCATCAATCTCATGGACGTAACCGTGATCCACATTAATAGTGCCGTCACGATCGAGAAAAATTGCGGGTACAGATTTTGCCACCGGTTTGCTCCTGAAAAAGTCTTGTTCAGCTAGTATCTCATGAATCGCAGCGCAATAAAGTGCTCATCGCACAGAGGTGGATTGATTTAGACGTCTGGATGCCTTAACATCCATTTTGTTTACGGTCATTCCCCGTATCTGGCAGAAGAAAATGCCACGGCTAACTTACTTACGATAAAAATAATCTAATGATTAAACTTTCCAATATCACCAAAGTGTTCCAGCAGGGGAACCGAACCATTCAGGCGCTGAACAACGTCAGCCTGCATGTGCCTGCTGGTCAGATTTATGGCGTCATTGGCGCATCGGGTGCGGGTAAAAGTACGCTGATCCGTTGTGTTAACCTGCTTGAGCGCCCAACCCAGGGCAGCGTAGAAGTTGGCGGCCAGGAGCTTACCGCTCTCTCAGAAAAAGAACTCACCAAAGCGCGTCGCCAGATTGGCATGATTTTCCAGCACTTTAACCTGCTGGCATCCCGCACCGTGTTCGGCAACGTTGCCCTGCCGCTTGAGCTGGATAACACGCCGAAAGAAGAAGTTACGCGTCGCGTCACCGAACTGCTCGACCTTGTTGGTCTGGGCGACAAGCATGATAGCTACCCGGCAAATCTGTCCGGTGGGCAAAAACAGCGTGTGGCCATTGCCCGCGCGCTGGCAAGCAATCCTAAGGTGCTGCTGTGCGATGAAGCCACCAGCGCGTTAGACCCGGCCACCACGCGCTCTATTCTGGAACTGTTAAAAGACATTAACCGTCGCCTGGGCCTGACGATTCTCCTTATTACGCATGAAATGGATGTAGTGAAACGCATCTGCGACTGCGTGGCGGTCATCAGCAACGGTGAGCTGATTGAGCAGGACACGGTGAGTGAAGTCTTCTCACACCCGAAAACGCCGCTGGCTCAGCAGTTCATTCAGTCCACACTGCATCTGGATATTCCGGAAGATTATCTGGAACGTTTAAAAACAGACGCAACGCCTGACAGCGTCCCGATGCTGCGCATGGAGTTCACGGGCCAGTCCGTTGACGCACCGCTGCTGTCCGAAACCGCGCGTCGCTTTAACGTGAATAACAACATTATTAGCGCGCAGATGGACTACGCCGGTGGCGTGAAGTTCGGCATTATGCTGACGGAAATGCACGGCACACAGGAAGAAACCCAGGCGGCAATTGCCTGGCTGCAAGAACATCACGTAAAAGTAGAGGTACTGGGTTATGTCTGAGCCGATGATGTGGCTACTGGTTCGCGGCGTTTGGGAAACGCTGGCAATGACCTTCGTATCGGGCTTCTTTGGTTTTGTGATTGGGCTGCCGGTCGGCGTGCTGCTGTACGTTACGCGCCCGGGTCAAATTATTGAAAACGCGAAGCTGTATCGCACGCTCTCTGCGCTGGTGAACATTTTCCGGTCTATTCCGTTCATTATTCTGCTGGTGTGGATGATTCCGTTTACGCGCGTGATCGTCGGGACGTCGATTGGTTTGCAGGCAGCTATTGTCCCGCTGACCGTTGGCGCGGCACCGTTTATCGCCCGTATGGTGGAAAACGCCCTGCTGGAAATCCCAACCGGCCTGATCGAAGCTTCCCGCGCTATGGGTGCGACGCCAATGCAGATCGTTCGCAAAGTTCTGCTGCCAGAGGCGCTGCCTGGGCTGGTGAACGCAGCAACCATCACGCTTATCACCCTGGTCGGTTATTCCGCAATGGGCGGCGCCGTAGGTGCTGGCGGTTTAGGCCAGATTGGATATCAGTACGGCTATATTGGCTATAACGCTACCGTAATGAATACCGTTCTGGTATTGCTGGTTGTGCTGGTTTACTTAATTCAATTCTCTGGCGATCGTATCGTCCGGGCTGTTACGCATAAATAACGTTACAAACAACACAAACTCGACGAGTTAAGGATATAACATGGCGTTTAAATTTAAGACCTTCGCAGCAGTAGGCGCACTGATTGGCTCGCTGGCACTGGTGGGTTGCGGTCAGGACGAAAAAGATCCAAACCACATCAAAGTAGGCGTTATCGTCGGTGCAGAACAGCAGGTTGCTGAGGCCGCGCAGAAAATCGCTAAAGAGAAATATGGCCTGGACGTTGAACTGGTGACCTTCAACGATTACGTTCTGCCGAACGAAGCGCTGAGCAAAGGCGACATTGACGCTAACGCCTTCCAGCATAAACCGTACCTGGATCAGCAGATCAAAGATCGCGGCTATAAACTGGTTGCTGTCGGTAACACCTTCGTTTACCCGATTGCCGGTTACTCCAAGAAAATTAAATCTCTGGATGAACTCCAGCCGGGTTCACAGGTTGCAGTCCCTAACGACCCAACCAACCTTGGCCGTTCCCTGCTTCTGCTACAGAAAGTGGGCCTGATTAAACTGAAAGAAGGCGTTGGCTTGTTACCGACCGTTCTGGACGTAACCGAAAACCCGAAAAATCTGAAAATTGTTGAGCTGGAAGCACCACAGCTGCCACGTTCTCTGGACGATGCGCAGATCGCCCTGGCCGTGATCAACACCACTTACGCCAGCCAGATCGGCCTGACCCCAGCGAAAGATGGCATCTTCGTTGAAGATAAAGATTCCCCGTACGTCAACCTGATCGTGACTCGCGAAGACAACAAAGACGCGGAGAATGTGAAGAAATTCATACAGGCATATCAGTCTGAAGAAGTGTACCAGGAAGCCAATAAGGTGTTTAACGGCGGCGCGGTTAAAGGCTGGTAATCTCCCGGCAGTGTAATATCATCAAGACGGGCATTTGCCCGTCTTGTCATTTGTGCGGTCAACTGCTTCAATATCTGACGTTTTGATTATCCACTGAGGAATTATTATGCGTGCTTTACCGATCTGTTTTTTAGCACTGATGCTGAGCGGCTGTTCTATGCTAAGCAGATCTCCTGTTGAACCTGTTCAAAGCACTGCAACCCCGCCAAAAGCGGAGCCAGCAAAACCGAAAGCGCCTCGCGCTGCGCCGGTACGTATTATTACCAAAGCCGACGAGCTGGTCGGTAAGCCATTCCGTGAACTGGGCGAAGTGAGCGGCGAATCCTGCCAGGCAACGAATCAGGACTCCCCACCCAATATTCCGACAGCCCGCAAGCGTATGCAAATCAACGCGTCGAAAATGAAAGCCAACGCGGTGCTGCTGCACAGCTGCGAAGTCACCAGCGGCACACCTGGTTGCTATCGCCAGGCGGTATGTATCGGTTCTGCGCTTAACATTACGGCGAAATGAGTTCATTTCAGTTCGAGCAGATAGGCGTTATCCGCTCCCCTTATAAAGAAAAGTTCGCCGTTCCACGTCAGCCGGGTCTGGTCATTAACGGCGGCGGCGAGCTTCATCTTGTCGCGCCGTATAATCAGGCCGATGCAGTGCGCGGGCTTGAGGCGTTCAGCCATTTATGGGTGGTCTTTGTATTTCACCAGACCATGGAAGGCGGCTGGCGTCCTACCGTGCGTCCGCCTCGTCTGGGCGGAAATGCCAGAATGGGTGTCTTTGCCACCCGCTCAACCTTTCGTCCCAACCCCATCGGGATGTCGCTGGTCGAGCTGAAAGGCATACGTTGTCAGAAAGATCAGGTGATCCTGGAGTTAGGTAGCCTTGACCTGGTTGATGGCACGCCGGTCATAGATATTAAGCCTTACCTGCCCTTCGCCGAAGCGCTGCCGGATGCCCGAGCAAGCTATGCTCAGGACGCACCGCAGGCAGATATGCCGGTTCACTTCACGTCTGAAATAACGACGCAAATCAGCGAGCTGGAAAAGCGTTATCCTCGCCTGCGTGACTTTATCGTTGAAGTGCTGGCCCAGGACCCCCGTCCCGCCTACCGCAAAGAAGAGGAAGCCGGGAATACGTACGCCGTCTGGCTGCTGGACTTTAACGTGCGCTGGCGCGTGACTGCGGCGGGTTTTGAAGTGTTTGCCCTGGAACCCAGGTAATTTTGTTCTCCTCTCTTTTGGCATCTTTGCCACACTGGTAAACTAAACCACTTTTTTTGTGTCAGGCTGGTGTTTCAGCCTGTTCCAATCGTCGAAATGGAACCGTAACAACATGCGTACTAGCCAATATCTGCTCTCCACTCTGAAGGAGACACCTGCCGACGCCGAGGTGATCAGCCACCAGCTGATGCTGCGCGCCGGGATGATCCGCAAGCTGGCCTCCGGGTTATACACCTGGCTGCCGACCGGCGTGCGCGTCCTGAAAAAAGTCGAAAACATCGTGCGTGAAGAGATGAACAACGCCGGTGCTATCGAGGTGTTAATGCCGGTCGTTCAGCCCTCTGAACTGTGGCAGGAGAGCGGTCGCTGGGAGCAGTACGGTCCTGAACTGCTGCGTATTGCCGATCGTGGCGATCGTCCATTCGTTCTCGGCCCAACGCATGAAGAAGTGATCACCGACCTGATCCGTAACGAGCTGAGCTCTTACAAACAGCTGCCGCTGAACTTCTTCCAGATCCAGACTAAGTTCCGTGACGAAGTGCGTCCACGCTTTGGCGTCATGCGTTCTCGCGAGTTCCTGATGAAAGATGCTTACTCTTTCCATACTTCTCAGGAATCGCTGCAAGAGACCTACGACAAAATGTACGCGGCCTACAGCAAAATCTTCTCCCGCATGGGGCTGGATTTCCGTGCTGTACAGGCTGATACCGGTTCAATCGGCGGTAGCGCCTCCCATGAATTCCAGGTTCTGGCGCAGAGCGGCGAAGACGATGTGATCTTCTCTGACTCCTCTGATTACGCCGCGAACATCGAATTTGCAGAAGCGCTGGCACCAAAAGAACCACGCGGCGCGGCAACGCAAGAGATGACGCTGGTTGATACGCCAAACGCGAAAACTATCGCCGAGCTGGTTGAGCAGTTTACTCTGCCGATCGAAAAAACCGTGAAAACCCTGCTGGTGAAATCGGCTGAAGGTAGCGCTTATCCACTGGTTGCCCTGCTGGTACGAGGCGATCACGAGCTGAACGAAGTGAAAGCCGAGAAGCTGCCGCAGGTTGCCAGCCCGCTGACCTTCGCAACGGAAGCAGAGATCCGCGCCGTGGTGAATGCTGGTCCTGGTTCTCTGGGTCCGGTGAACATGCCTGTTCCGGTGGTCATTGACCGCACCGTTGCGGCGATGAGCGACTTCGCTGCGGGCGCAAACATCGACGGTAAACACTTCTTCGGCATCAACTGGGATCGTGACGTGGCGACGCCGGAAGTGGCTGACATCCGTAACGTGGTCGCAGGCGATCCAAGCCCGGACGGCAAGGGTACTCTGATGATCAAACGCGGTATCGAAGTAGGCCACATCTTCCAGCTGGGCGATAAGTACTCGCGCGCAATGAACGCTGCCGTTCAGGGCGAAGATGGCCGTAACCAGGTTCTGACCATGGGCTGCTACGGCATTGGCGTAACGCGCGTTGTTGCTGCCGCTATCGAGCAGAACTATGACGAACGCGGAATCGTCTGGCCGGATAACATCGCGCCGTTCCAGGTGGCGATCCTGCCAATGAACATGCACAAGTCTTACCGCGTGCAGGAGCTGGCTGAGAAACTCTACGCTGAGCTGAGCGCGAAAGGTATCGACGTGCTGATGGATGACCGTAAAGAGCGTCCTGGCGTGATGTTTGCTGACATGGAACTGATCGGTATTCCACACACCATCGTCATTGGCGACCGTAACCTCGACAGCGACGAGATTGAATACAAATACCGTCGCAACGGCGAAAAACAGATGATCAAGACGGGAGATATTCTTGATTACCTGGTGAAAGCCATCAAAGGTTAAGAAACAAAAAACCCCGCCAGTGCGGGGTTTTTTAATGGCTATATCTTATTTGCTTTCGCAGTCTTTCCCCGCAGCAAACTTCGCATCTTTATCTGCCACCAGCGTTTTCACCAGCTCGCCGCTATCCGGGTTTGGCTCCAGCGTAAAATGCCCTTCAACCGTCAGCAACACTGGCTTACTGTCGTTGCCGCGCGCGACGGCATAGTCTCGCTCCAGCTGGGCATTGTTCGCCACGCTGACTTTCTTCCCGGTTGCACAGTCAGTGAAGATCGCCGCACCCGCCATGTAGAAATACATCCCTCGCATCGCCATTGGGGTGGCTGGCAGGGTCGCTTTCACCGGGGCCAACGTGTAGTTGAACTGGGATTCAATTGGATTGCCTTCGCGATCGAGCATCTCCATCCCCTCGCCTTTGGCGCGGAAGAAGGTTTTATCGCCCGTGGTATCCGTCAATACCAGCTTCTCAGCCGTACGCGCCCATGTTCCGTAAGATGCAAAAGAAGACGGTTCTTTCGCCCCCTGGTAACGCTGGTTCATGACCCAGGTGCCATCTTTTTGCAGGAACAGAGAGGTTTCGATGCCCTCGCAATCTGCACACGGTAATACGCCGCGCCAGCTTTGCTGCATCGGCTTTAATTCTTCATTTTGCGTTGGCTGTAGTACCTGCGTTTCTGAACGGTTATTACAGCCAAAAAGCGCGAACAGGCTTGTCACGGCCAGCGCTGATAATAATGCTTTTTTCACAATACTTTCCTTATGAAAAAGGGTATCCCTTTCGTCACATTATGGGTGACGGACTTTGCCACGCAGTGATTTTACAGTGGATTTCTGCGCCTTCGATGACAACCGACGTTCTTTCGATGCCCGCGTTGGACGTGTTGCCCGGCGACTTTTTTGTACAGCCGTCAGCTCTTTGATGACCGCGACCAGCCGGGCTATTGCCGCTTCCCGGTTAAGCTCCTGGCTGCGATACTCCTGCGCTTTAATCACCATCACACCCTCGCTGGTGATCAGGTGATGGCTGGCGGCAAGCAGGCTTTCTTTATAATACTCTGGCAGGCTGGAGGCCCGAATGTCAAAGCGCAAATGGATAGCCGTTGAGGCCTTGTTAACGTGCTGTCCCCCTGCTCCCTGGGCCCGGATGGCGGTGATCTCCAGCTCGTTATCAGGGATGCTGACGTTTCGGGACAATACAATCATGATGCGGGCTGCCAGGCTGTGAGATGAATTTCCAGATTATTCTGAGAATCGGAAAGCCAGATGGCGCCGTCCTGAATCGTCGCCTGTAGCGCCATCGTCCGGCTGGCGAACGCACTCAGCTGCGCCAGCTGTTCATCATCCAGATACCAGACGGTAAGATTTTTGAACAGCGCACATTTATTTTTATTTTGTTGCCACCAGATCTCCGCCGCTCTCTGGTTGTAGGCAAACAACGCCACTTCAGCAGACTGGGTGCAGGCCTTTTTGATCCGGCGTTCATCCGGCAGGCCAAGCTCAATCCATAAATCGATACCCAGATGATCGTTGCGCAGCCAGGCTTCCGGTTCATCTTCCGCGCTTAAACCACGGGTAAATTGCAGACGCTCGTCGGCATACTTAATCCACGCCAGCAGGCGCAGCATCATGCGCTCCTGGGTTTCAGAAGGGTGACGCGCCAGCGTCAATGACGCATCCAGAAACTGGTTACGGTCAAGATCCGCCACATTGACCACAGCTTTATAAATTGTCGCTTTCAGCGCCATGAGAGAACTCCTTTCGAATCAGGCATACATTGTAGCGAAAACCGCGGCAAAAGGCTGTTACGAGGTGGTGGCTTCCTCTTATCAAGGCGCTGATAATGCTTAAATGAGTATGGTATAGTCACCTTGCTAAACCGAGTTTAACTTCGTAGGCTTAATGATATCTCACAGTAAGTCAGTACGCTGGCAGGAGGTGATGTGAATAATTATTGTGAGTTGATTCGCAGACGGTATGCGGAGATCGCCAGCGGAGATCTGGGGTACATTCCGGATGCGTTGGGCTGTGTATTGAACGTGCTAAATGAAGTGGCCTCTGATGAGAGCCTTTCTGAATCGGTCAGGGAAAAAGCAGCGTATGCTGCGGCGAATTTACTGGTGAGCGATTATGTCGATGAATGATACCTATCAACCCATCAATTGTGATGACTATGACAACCTCGAACTCGCCTGCCAGCATCATTTAATACTGACGCTGGAGCTAAAAGATGGCGAAGTGCTAAAGGCAAAGGCCAGCGATCTGGTTTCCCGTAAAAATGTGGAATACCTGGTTGTGGAAGATGCAGGTGCAACGCGTGAGCTACGCCTCGACAAAATTGCCAGTTTCAGCCATCCGGAAATCGGCACCGTTGTGGTGAGCGAATCCTGATAACCAACGGGCAGCCAGGCTGCCCGTTACGCTTTCCATTCAAAATTAACACCCGCTTCAGCCCACCCCTCTTCAGTGATGAAAACCCCTGCCGCCGCGATGAGCGTGTCGCCGTAAAACAGAAGCGGCGTGGTATCACGTCGCCAGGGCGGAACGTTCTGTTCCTGCCAGATTTTCTTCAGCTTACGCCCGCCGTTACGACCGACGATATGCAGCATGCCGCTGGTCCTGAAGCGTATGGTAACGTTCTCGTCCGGCTCAGGTAGACGCACATTGCCCGAATGGCTTAACGCAACGACACCGGCATTCATCGGTAGCGTTAATGCTTTTTCCGGCGACGGCCAGTCGAGCACAACGTCAGCCAGCGACGGCACAGATTTTACCCACCAGAGTTGCCCTTTATAGCGCCTGACGTCATAACCATTCAGGTGTATACACGGGGCGGCATCTTCCCTCGCCTGTGCAACTTCCTCCCAGATACGGTTGAGCATCGCCCGGGACGGCATAACCGCACGGTGGTAAGCCAGCCAGCGACGAATCAGAGCAGCCCGGCGCACGGGGCTCATCACCTTCAACGGCGCAATGTTCAGGGCACCGTCAGCGGTAGTCAGCGTATCCAGCTCCTCGCTCAGCAACTCATCCAGCAAGCTTTCCTGTTCAGCACACAGCATGGCGCTTCTGGCCGCCGCTTCGGAAAAATGCGCCCAGCGCTCACTCAGCAGCGGTAAGACGCGCAGGCGCAGGAAGTTACGGTCGTAACTGTCGTCCTGATTGCTCTCGTCTTCAATCCAGCACAGATGATGCTGCTGCGCCCAGGCTTCCAGTGATGCGCGCGTCTCACCCAGCAGCGGGCGGATGAGCTCTGTTTCAGCAAAATCAGCGCGCTCAGGCATGGCAGATAACCCCGCAGGCCCGCTGCCCCTCTTGAGCGCCAGTAAAAACGTCTCGCACTGGTCGTCCAGATGCTGCGCGGTGACCAACGCTTCCCCTTGCTGTAATGCGCCGGAAAACGCGGCGTAGCGGGCTTTCCGCGCCTGCGCCTCAATACCCAGCCCCTCATCCTCAAGCGTGA
Source organism: Enterobacter sp. DN (assembly GCF_046054285.1). Lineage (NCBI taxonomy): Bacteria > Pseudomonadati > Pseudomonadota > Gammaproteobacteria > Enterobacterales > Enterobacteriaceae > Enterobacter > Enterobacter sp. DN. The sequence continues at coordinate 486,157 of NZ_JBJJTG010000004.1, read as the reverse complement.
CGCGTTCAACGATCAGCGGAATCGCCCACTCTGAACACACCGCTTCGCAGTGCGCTACCCAGTCGTCGGCATGAGGGCTTAAGCCGTGATGGATATGCATCGCCCGCAGCTGGACGTCAGGCTCACGGTCGCGCCAGAGCTTAAGGCGGTGCAGCAAAACGGTGGAATCCAGGCCACCGCTGAACCCCACCAGCAGTTGGCGATAGGGTGAAACGGCGTGCGCGATAGCAGGTAAGGTCATAGGAAATTACACATAAAAAAACGCCCGAACTGAACGGGCATTATCACACATGACGGCGATTACTGCTGGTAAAGCTCCAGCGGCAGCCCGTCCGGATCGTTGAAAAAAGTGAAACGTTTATCGGTAAAGGGATCGACACGAATCGCTTCGCAGGCCACGCCGTGGGCTTCCAGATGTTTTACCGCGCTGTCCAGGTCATCGACGCTGAAGGCCAGGTGGCGCAGGCCGCAGGCTTCCGGGCGTGAAGGACGCGCTGGCGGGAAAGGAAAAGAGAACAGTTCAATCACATATTGTCCGTTTAACGCCAGATCGCCTTTCCAGGAGTCGCGCTCCTCACGGTAAGCCTCGCTCAACAGCGTAAAGCCGAGAACGTCGCAGTAGAATGCCTTACTTTTCGCGTAATCGGTGGCAATGATCGCAATATGATGAACCGCTTTTAAACCCAGCATAGTTTCTCCTTTTTATGATGCTCTGAACGTTACAACCGACAACCCGCCCCTGGCAAGCAGACCCTTTTATTTTAGGACTCTCACCCAGTACACGCCGTTATCATCGCGTTTCGCGCCATGAATGTCCGTTTCAAAGCCCGGATAGTGGCGCCCTACCGAACAGAGCATCAGCAGGAAATCGAGCACCGCCCGGCTCTCCTCGGTGATCATTTCACCCGGCATCAGCAGCGGCACGCCCGGCGGATAAGGCAGGATCATGTTGGCCGATACCCGCCCGACCAGGTTTTCCAGCTCAACGGTTTCAACCTCCCCTTTCACCTGGCGCTGCCACGCCCTGTGCGGCGTCAGCTTCATTTCAGGCAGAACATCAAATGCCTGCAACATCAGGCGCGGCAGATCGTGCTGGCGGATCAGCCTGTGGATCCCCTGGGCCAGATCCTGAATACGCATATTGCGATAGAAGTCAGGATCTTCCGCGTAGAGATCCGGCAGCATATTCTTCACCCGCAGGTTCAGATCATATGCACGCTTAAACTCCATCAGTCCGCGCAACAGCCCCATCGCGCGGGTTTTATCGATCCCGATGCTGAACAGGAACAGCAAATTATAGGGGCCGGTTTTCTCCACCACCACGCCGCGCTCATCAAGGAACTTCGCCACCAGCGCAGCCGGGATCCCTTCCTCACCCATCACGCCCTGCTCATCCATGCCCGGCGTCAGGATCGTCACCTTAACCGGATCGAGGAACATGTGGTCCGCATCGGCATCCCGGAAACCGTGCCAGCTCTCCCCCGGCGCGACGGGCCAGCATTCTGCCTCATCAATCTCTTCCGGCTGCCAGATATCAAAGAACCAGCCGTCCGCTTCATCTTTAAGTCGCTGAACCTCTTTTCGGAAATGCAGCGCCCGTTCCACCGAACGATTGATCAGGCGTTTACCCGGATTACCGCGCAGCATCGCCGCCGCCGTTTCGATGGACGCCACCAGCGGGTAGCTCGGCGACGTGGTCGTGTGCATCATAAAGGCTTCGTTGAAGGTGTCCTCGTCGTACTCGCCCTTGATGTGAATAAGAGACGCCTGGGAAAACGCGGCCAGCATTTTGTGCGTCGACTGCGTTTCGAAGAACACCTTGCCCGGCACCCGCTCGCCGCTCATCCCACTTTTACCCGAGTAAATCGGGTGGAAATTGGTGTAAGGCACCCACGCGGAGTCAAAGTGGATCGACGGCACGTCGAGCGTCTGCTTGATCCAGTTCGTGTTGTAAAGCAGCCCGTCATAGGTGGAGTTGGTGATCACCGCGTGCACAGGCCAGCTTGCCTCGGGGATCGCCGCGATCTTATTTTCAATGGCTTCATGCGCGAATTCACGGCGAGGAATGCCGCCGAGAATACCCAGCGCATTACGCGTAGGCGACAGCCAGAGCGGCACCACGTCGCTCATCATCAGCAAATGCGCCAGTGATTTATGGCAGTTGCGGTCAATCAGCAGCGTACTGCCGGCAGGCGCGGCGTACATCCCGACGATTTTGTTCGAGGTTGAGGTACCGTTGGTCACCATGTAGCTTTGCTCGGCGCCAAAGGTCCGGGCGATGTACTCTTCGGCTTCCAGATGCGGGCCGGTATGATCCAGCAGAGAGCCTAACTCGGTGACCGAAATCGACACATCCGCCTTCAGCGTGTTACCGCCGAAGAAATCGTAGAACAGACATCCCACCGGGCTTTTTTGATAGGCTGTTCCCGCCATGTGGCCTGGCGTACAAAAGGTGTACTTCCCTTCATTCACATAGGTGAACAGCGCGCGCGTGAACGGCGGTGTGATGTTATCGAGGTATTCACCGGTGTACTGCTGAATGCGGGTCGCAATGTCCTCGGCAACGCCGAGTGAGTATTCGAAGAACCACAGCGCCATACGCATATCATGCGCGCTCACGTCCATGGTCGAGTGAGTGTTGATAAACGCGTACAGCGGAAGATATTCGTTGAGCTTATTGATATCGCTGCACAACTCCATGTCGTATTCGTCCCAGTCGAATATCACGCCACAGATGCGCGGATTGTGTTCGATAAATTTCAGCAGGTCGGCGCTGTTTTGCGGCCAGATCAGCTGGTATCCGCGTGCTTTAAGGGCTTGCTCCAGCTCCTTGATGGGTTCGTCTTTATAAAAGACGCCGTGTGGCCCCATGATGGCAATGATGTTCATGGTTTACCTCCTTGAAAAACATCAGATAAGCATAGTTAAGGTAAACGGCAGGTATAAAAAAAGCCGCAACAATGTGCGGCTTTTAGGATAATTGTGAGGCTTACGCGTAACCGTAGGTCATCAGACGCTGATAACGACGGTTGAGCAGATCTTCTGTGCTCAGCACGTCCAGGTCCGCCAGATCTGCCAGCAGCTGCGCTTTCAGGGAAGCAGCCATCACTTCCGGCTTACGATGCGCGCCACCCAGCGGTTCAGGGATAACGGTGTCGATCAGCTTCAGCTCTTTCAGACGTGGGGCAATGATGCCCATCGCTTCAGCAGCCAGCGGCGCTTTATCGGCACTTTTCCACAGAATGGAGGCACAGCCTTCCGGAGAGATAACGGAATAGGTACTGTACTGTAGCATATTCACTTTATCGCCCACACCAATTGCCAGCGCACCGCCGGACCCACCTTCACCGATAACGGTACAGATGACCGGCACTTTCAGGCGAGACATCTCACGCAGGTTGCGTGCGATGGCTTCAGACTGACCGCGCTCTTCAGCGCCAACACCCGGGTAAGCACCCGGCGTGTCGATGAAGGTGATGATAGGCATATTGAAACGCTCAGCCATCTCCATCAGACGCAGGGCCTTACGGTAGCCTTCTGGCGCTGGCATACCGAAGTTACGACGGATTTTCTCTTTGGTTTCACGGCCTTTCTGATGACCAATAATCATCACCGGACGTCCATCCAGACGCGCGATACCGCCGACGATAGCTTTATCGTCAGCGTATGCGCGGTCGCCTGCCAGTTCGTCAAATTCGTCAAACGCCAGGCGGACATAATCCAGGGTGTACGGACGCTGTGGATGACGCGCCAGCTGGGCGATCTGCCATGCGCCGAGATCGGCAAAGATTTTGCGCGTCAGTTCTACGCTTTTTTCGCGCAGACGATGCACTTCTTCGTCGATGTTAATATCCAGTTTTTCATCCTGACGGCTCACGGCTGTCAGAGAATCGATTTTCGCTTCCAGCTCTGCAATCGGCTGTTCGAAATCAAGGAAATTCAGACTCATAGTATTCCTGTATTAGTCAAACTCCAGTTCCACCTGCTCCGAACCAATGAGGCCACGGAGATCGTTCAGTAAACGATCGCTCGGAGAGACACGCCACGTTGCACCAAAGCGCAACCGCGCACGTGCATCCGCCCTCTGATAGTAGAGATGTACTGGAATGGTCCCCGAGCGGTGGGGTTCCAGAGACTGACGGAGTCGGTTTAAAAGCTGGTCATCAATTTGCCTGTCCGTCAGCGAGATAGCAAGCCCGCGAGCATATTTTTCCCGGGCTTCGTCAATGTCCATCACTTCGCGGGCGGTCATTTTAAGCCCCCCGCTGAAGTCATCAAAGCTGACCTGTCCGCTGACGATAAGTATGCGGTCTTTTTCCAGCAATTGCTGGTATTTATCCAGCGCGTCGGTGAACAACATCACCTCCAGACGCCCGGAACGGTCATCCAGGGTACAGATGCCGATACGATTGCCGCGCTTGGTGACCATTACCCTTGCAGCAATCACGAGCCCCGCAGCCGTGGTGATTTTACCACGTTCTGTCGGATGCATGTCTTTAAGCCTGTGGCCGCCGACATAGCGCTCAATTTCTTTCAGATACTGGTTGATCGGGTGCCCCGTCAGGTACAGGCCTAACGTCTCACGCTCCCCATCCAGCACCACCTGTTCTGGCCAGGGCTGGCAGTTGGAATAAGACTGCTCAATCTGCTCTGGCTCTTCCGCCAGCACGCCGAACATATCTGCCTGGCCAATGGCTTCCGCTTTCGCGTGCTGATCGGCTGCTTTCAGCGCATCGCCGAGCGAGTTCATCAGCGCGGCGCGGTGTGGCCCCAGCCGATCAAACGCGCCGGACATGATCAGTTTTTCCAGCACGCGGCGGTTCAGTTTTTTGGTATCGGTGCGGGCGCACAGATCGAACAGCTCGCGGAAATAGCCGCCGTTGTTACGCGCTTCGATGATCGCCTCGATCGGCCCCTCACCTACGCCCTTGATCGCGCCGATCCCATAGACGATTTCCCCGTCATCGTTAACGTGGAAATGGTACAGGCCAGAGTTAATATCCGGCGGCAGGATCTTCAGCCCCATGCGCCAGCACTCGTCCACCAGGCCAACCACCTTCTCGGTGTTGTCCATATCGGCGGTCATTACCGCCGCCATAAACTCAGCGGGATAGTGAGCCTTCAGCCACAGCGTTTGATACGAAACCAAAGCATAGGCGGCGGAGTGGGATTTGTTAAATCCGTACCCGGCGAATTTCTCCACCAGGTCGAAGATTTTCATCGCCAGTTCGCCATCGACGCCGTTTTTCTTCGCCCCATCCTCAAAGATGGAACGCTGCTTGGCCATCTCTTCCGGCTTTTTCTTACCCATCGCACGACGCAGCATGTCTGCGCCGCCAAGGGTATAACCAGAAAGCACCTGGGCGATCTGCATGACTTGTTCCTGATACAGGATGATGCCATAGGTTGGCTCCAGTACCGGTTTCAGGCTTTCATGCTGCCACTGCACGTCCGGGTAGGAAATCTCTTCGCGCCCATGTTTACGGTCGATAAAGTTATCTACCATCCCCGACTGCAACGGCCCCGGACGGAACAGGGCCACCAGCGCGATCATATCTTCGAAGCAGTCTGGTTGCAGACGCTTAATCAAATCTTTCATGCCGCGGGATTCAAGCTGGAAGACGGCTGTCGTCTCCGAGCGTTGCAGCATGTCGAAACTTTTCTTGTCATCAAGCGGGATAGCCGCGATATCCAGCGGCGGCTCGCCGTTCTTCTCGCGACGGGCGTTGATCATCTCCAGCGCCCAGTTGATGATGGTCAGCGTACGCAGGCCGAGGAAGTCGAACTTCACCAGCCCGGCGTATTCTACGTCGTTCTTGTCGAACTGGGTGACCGGATGCTGGCCCGCTTCATCGCAGTACAGCGGCGCAAAGTCGGTGATTTTGGTCGGGGCGATAACCACACCCCCCGCATGCTTACCGGCGTTACGCGTGACGCCTTCCAGCTTGCGCGCCATGTCGATCAGCGCTTTGACCTCTTCGTCGGCTTCGTAGATTTCCGGCAGCTGAGGTTCAGCTTCAAAGGCTTTCGCCAGAGTCATGCCCGGATCGGGCGGCACCAGCTTAGAGATACGATCGACAAAACCGTACGGGTGGCCCAGAACGCGGCCCACATCGCGGATAACCGCTTTCGCGGCCATCGTACCGAAGGTGATGATCTGCGAAACCGCATCACGACCGTACATATCGGCCACGTGCTCAATCACCTGGTCGCGTTTTTCCATGCAGAAGTCGACGTCAAAGTCGGGCATGGAGACACGTTCCGGGTTGAGAAAACGTTCGAACAGCAGGTCAAATTCCAGCGGATCGAGATCGGTGATTTTCAGAGCATACGCCACCAGCGAGCCGGCACCAGAACCACGGCCCGGACCTACCGGCACGCCGTTATCTTTCGACCACTGGATGAACTCCATCACGATCAGGAAGTAGCCTGGGAACCCCATCTGGTTGATCACCTGGAGTTCAATATCCAGGCGCTCGTCATATTCAGGACGTTTCTCTTTACGGACCGCTTCATCCGGGAAGAGGAATTCCAGACGCTCTTCCAGACCCTCTTTCGATTTCATGACCAGGAAATCTTCGGTGGTCATGTCTCCCGTCGGGAACTGCGGCAGGAAGTATTCGCCGAGACGCACGGTGACGTTACAGCGCTTGGCAATCTCTACGCTGTTTTCCAGCGCTTCCGGGATGTCCGAGAAGAGCTCACACATCTCCTCTTCGCTGCGCATGTACTGCTGCGATGAGTAGTTGCGCGGGCGTTTTGGATCGTCGAGGGTGAAACCGTCGTGGATAGCGACGCGAATTTCATGCGCGTCAAAATCACCCGCCTCAAGGAAGCGCACATCGTTGGTGGCCACCACAGGCAGGCCATGCGCTTCCGCCAGGGCGACGGCCGCATGCAGGTAGCTCTCTTCATCCGCACGCCCGGTACGGATCAGCTCCAGGTAATAACGATCCGGGAAATACTCTTCGTAGAACGAGACGCACTGATCCACCAGCGCGTTATTACCGCGTAGCAGACATTTGCCGACATCCCCCATACGGCCACCGGAGATCAGCAGCAAACCTTCGTTCAGCTCCGCCAGCCAGTCGCGGTCAATCCATGGACCCAGTGCGCCGTAACCGCGTTGGTAGGCTTTTGAGATCAGCAGAGTGAGGTTCTGATAACCCGTGTTATTCATGGCTAACACGGAAATTTGCGTCATCTCATCGCCGAGCAGGTCGCTCTGCACATGAAAATCCGCGCCGACGATGGGCTTTAATCCTGCGCCATGCGCCGTTCCGTAGAACTTCACCAGGCCACACAGGTTGGTAAAATCGGTGATCGCCAGCGCAGGCATGCCAAGCGAGGCCGCCTTTTTTACCAGCGGCCCGGTCTTTGCCAGCCCATCGATCATGGAGTAGTCGCTATGCACCCGCAGGTGTACGAAACGTGGTTCAGCCATCTTCAAATCCCGCGTTACTTAATTGCTTGCGTCTTGATTCAGGACACCAGTCCCAGCGCGCGTTTCACCGGGCCAAAGCTGCGCCGATGATGTTCAGTTGCGCCATGTTCAGCCAGCTTTTCCAGATGGAAAGCCGTTGGATATCCCTTGTGCTGGGCGAAACCATACGCGGGATAAGTGAGGTCCAGCGCGGCCATTTCGGCATCGCGCGTCACTTTGGCAATGATTGACGCCGCACTGATTTCTGCGACGCGGCTATCGCCTTTAACAACAGCCATGGAAGGCATCGGCAGCGCCGGGCAACGGTTACCGTCGATCAGCACATACTCAGGCACAATCTTCAGGCCAGCGACGGCACGCTGCATCGCCAGCATGGTGGCGTGCAGAATGTTCAGATCGTCGATCTCATCCGGCTCTGCGCGCCCGAGACTCCAGGCCAGCGCCTTTTCTTTAATTTCATCGAACAGCGCCAGGCGACGCTTTTCACTCAGTTTTTTCGAATCGTTCAGGCCAACGATCGGGCGGGCTGGATCGAGGATCACCGCCGCGGTCACAACGGCACCCACTAACGGGCCACGACCGACTTCATCCACACCGGCAACGAGGTGGGTATGGGGATAAATAAATTCCATCATTGTGCTAACTCCAGCACCGCATCGGCCGCCTGCTCATCAGCATTACAGCGGATCAGTTGATGCAGTTCACGGAAGGTATCATGCATCTGGTGGCTGGTTTTACCGTTGGCCAGCAGCGGCAGTAATGCATCAGCCAGTGCCTGCGGCTGGCATTCATCCTGCAAGAGCTCTTTCACCAGTTCGCGACCCGCAAGCAGGTTTGGCAGGGATACGTAATCTGTTTTTACCAGACGTTTTGCCAGCCAGAAGGTAAACGGCTTCATGCGATAACCGACCACCATTGGGCATTTTGCCAGCATACACTCCAGCGCAGCCGTGCCGGAAGCCAGTAGTGCGGCATCGCTCGCAAACATGGCTTGCCGCCCTTTCCCGTCCAGCAGGCGGACGTGAAGATCCGGGGCGACGTCAGCTTTGATACGCTCAAACTGCTCGCGGCGTTTGGCATTCACCAGCGGCACGACCACTTCAAGATCGGGATAAGTCTTGCGAAGAATTTGCGCCGTTTTCAGGAAATCGGCACTGAGCATTTCAACTTCCGCACCCCGGCTCCCTGGCAGCAGCGCCAGACAGTGCACATCATGCGGGATGCCCAGTTCGTCACGCGCCGCGTTTTTATCCGGATCCAGCGGCATGGCATCCGCCATGGTATGACCGATAAAACGGCACGGGACATTAAATCTGTCGTAAAACGCTTTTTCGAAAGGCAGAAAAGCCAGCACCAGATTAGTGGATCGTCCGATTTTGAAAACGCGTTTCTGTCGCCACGCCCACACGGACGGACTGACGTAATGGATAGTTTTGATCCCCTGCTTTTTCAGGTTCCCTTCAAGGGTAATATTGAAATCAGGCGCATCAATGCCGACAAATACATCGGGCTTAAGGTCGGTAAAGCGGCGGGTAAGGTCGGCGCGAATATGCAGCAGGCGACGCAAGCGCCCCAGCACCTCGACGATGCCCATCACAGCCAGCTCTTCCATTTCATACCAGGCTTCACAGCCTTCGGCCTGCATCAGCGGCCCAGCCACGCCCACAAAGCGAGCATTGGGTACACGGGCTTTAAGCGCGCGGATAAGACCTGCACCAAGAATATCGCCGGAGGTTTCTCCGGCGACCAGGGCGATGGTAAGCGGACGACTGTCGACCATTAACGAATCAGACCACGGGTTGAACGTTCAAAGAATTCCATGAACGTTTTCACTTCAGGGTGCTTATTCGCCAGCTCGGCAATTTCCGGCTTAGCCTCTTCCAGCGTTTTACCGCTACGGTACAGCAGTTTGTACGCGTTGCGGATCGCAGTAATCGCTTCGCGACTAAAACCACGACGCTTGAGACCTTCGATGTTCACGCCAAACGGCGTGGCATGGTTGCCCTGCGCAATCACAAACGGTGGGACGTCCTGCGCCACACCGGAGCATCCGCCGACCATCACGTGTACACCAATGATGCAGAACTGATGGACTGCGGTCATGCCGCCAATAATGGCGAAATCATCAACCGATACGTGTCCCGCCAGCGTTGCGTTGTTGGCGAGAATACAGCGGCTACCCACGGTACAGTCGTGCGCAATATGCGCATTAACCATAAACAGGTTGTCGCTGCCCACCTTCGTCAATCCACCGCCTTGCGTTGTACCACGATGAATGGTGACGCTTTCGCGAATGCGGTTACGATCGCCGATTTCCACGCGGGTCGGTTCGCCAGCATACTTGAGATCCTGGTTAACTTCGCCGATGGAGGCGAACTGATAGATCTCATTGTTGCAGCCAATGGTGGTATGACCATTCACGACAACGTGAGATTTCAGTACTGTACCCTCACCAATTTCGACATGGGGTCCAACAATACAAAACGGGCCAATGTGGACATTGGCACCAATGATGGCACCCGTTTCCACAATGGCGGTAGGATGAATAAAGGCGGATTTATCAATCACGTATCAGGCCTCCCGGCTACGCGCACACATCATTGTCGCTTCGCAAACAACTTTGCCGTCAACCATAGCTACGCCTTTGAAGCGAGTCAGGCCGCGACGCGTTTTTTCAAAAGTGACTTCCATGATCATTTGATCACCAGGCACGACCGGACGCTTGAAGCGCGCTTCATCGATACCCGCGAAGTAATAGAGTTCACCCGGTTCCAGTTTACCTACGCTTTTAAACGCCAGAATACCGGTAGCCTGTGCCATCGCTTCCAGGATCAATACACCCGGGAAGATAGGCTTACCAGGGAAGTGCCCCTGGAAGAACGGCTCGTTAACGGAGACATTTTTCACTGCGCGCAGAAAACGACCTTCTTCAAAATCCAGCACACGGTCTACCAGTAAAAACGGATAGCGGTGCGGCAGAAGTTCTAAAATCTCTTCAATATGCAGAGTATGAGTGTCAGTAGTCAAAATACTCTTCCTGTCAAATGTACTAAGTAGCAATAATAACACGGCCTGCCGGTTTATAAACAAAGCCGACAGGCCGGGAAATTTAGCGTTAAACGGATGAACGCTTAGTCTTGTTGATCGATTTTGCGCTCAATCGCTTTGAGTCGCTTGCTCATATCATCAATATTCATCACCAGTGCAGCTGTTTTACGCCAGACCTTGTTCGGTTGCAGCGGAATACCTGAGGAATAAACGCCAGGCTCAGTGATTGGACGCATCACCATACCCATCCCCGTCACCGTGACTTTGTCGCATATTTCCATATGGCCATTGATCACGCTGGCACCGCCAATCATGCAGTAACGGCCAATTTTCAGGCTGCCTGCCATGATAACACCACCCGCAACTGCGGTATTGTCGCCAATCACAACGTTATGTGCAATCTGGCACTGGTTGTCTATGATAACACCGTTACCAATAATGGTGTCGTCAAGCGCACCGCGGTCGATAGTTGTACAAGCGCCGATCTCCACACGATCGCCGATAATCACGCGACCCAGCTGAGGGATCTTAACCCAGTTACCCCGATCGTTGGCGTAACCAAATCCGTCAGAACCAATCACCGTGCTGGACTGAACGAGACAATTCTCGCCAATCTCAACCTCATGGTAGACAGAGACATTGGCCCACAGACGAGTCCCTGCGCCAATTTTCGTATTTTTTCCAACAAAGCAGCCAGGGCCAATCACCACGTTATCACCCAAAACAACGCCGGATTCGATAACGGCGTTTGCGCCGACTGATACGTTGTTACCCAGCTGAGCCGTCGGATCAATCGCAGCACTGGCTGCAATGTTCTGTGCCGGCTGCGGCGTGGTATCAAGAATTTGGGCCATGCGCGCATAGGTCAGGTAGGGATTTTTCACTACCAGTGCAGCGCTAGTGGCAAACGGAAGATCGTCCTGCGTCAGCACAACGGCAGACGCCTGGCACTGGGCCAGGTGTTCACGGTACTTAGGGCTTACCATGAAGGTAATAGTGCCTGCTTTAGCAGATTGCATGGACGCAACAGCGGTGATGACGATATCGCCATCACCGTGTAATTCTGCATCCAACTGCTGAGCTAAATCAGCCAGTCGAATTGAAGGCATTACTTATTTAACCTGTTTCAGAACATCAGCGGTGATGTCTTTAACATCGCTGCTGTTGAATGCAACGGCGTTCGCATCAACAACCAGATCGATGCTCTGATCGGCTGCTACTGCTTTAACGGCAGACTGAATACGCGTCACCAGTTTGCCACGCTCTTCGTTAGAACGACGCTGACGATCCTGCTCGAAAGCCTGTGCTTTCTGAGAGAAGGTCTGGCGCTGAGACATGACGTCTTTTTCCAGTTTGCTGCGCTCGCTCGCTTTCATGGTAGAACCATCACGCTGAAGACGCTGCATCTTGGACTGAAGATCACCTTCCATACGTTGCAGTTCGCTCGCACGGCCTTTGAATTCGTTTTCCAGCGTTGCAGAAACACCGGTTTTCTGTGCAACCTGCTGGAACAAATTACCCATGTTGACGATTGCAATTTTATCCGCTGCCTGAGCAGAAGTTGCCATCGCTAAACCGAGACCTGCAGCTAATAACCACTTTTTCACAATTAACTCCTTACCATCCCATTGGCACCCGAGGGGTACCGTTCTTTGCGTGGCAAGGCGACCGTGTTACCGATCGCCGGTTGTCAGCGCTACACTGCCAACGCATTCCATTGCAGCGGATTATTACCAGGTTTTACCAATGTTAAACTGGAACTGCTCCGCTTTGTCTCCATCGTATTTCTTAAACGGCTGGGCGTAAGAGAAGACCAACGGCCCCAGCGGTGACATCCATTGTAATGCGATACCTGCGGACATGCGAATGTTGCTCGGATCGCTGTAGTCCGGAACCCCCGCCGCACGCATCTGGGCGGTGTTCTCCCAGTTGGTGTCCCACACCGTACCTGCATCCATAAAGAAGGAGGTACGCACGGAGTTCGCATACTTATCACTGATAAACGGCGTAGGCGTGATGAACTCGAGGCTCGCCACGGCCATAGCGTTACCACCTACTGCGTCATCAGAGCTACATACTTGCTTAGGATCACGGCTTGCGCAGTTATCTTCGTCATTACCGCCGTAATAAACCGCTTTCGGACCAATGTTATTGGACTGGAAGCCACGCACGGTGCTTGAACCACCGGCGTAGAAGTTTTCATAGAACGGCAGTTCTTTGCTTCCAATACCGTCACCATAACCCCAACGGGTACGACCCAGAACAACCCACTTGTGATCTTCATCAATTGGGAAGTAGGACGCCGTATCCAGCGTGACCTTGTAGAACTCGTTATCCGAGCCCGGGATAGTCACTTTACCGTTCAGATTGACGCGTGAACCTTCCGTCGGGAAGTAGCCACGGTCAAGACGGTTGTAGGTCCAACCGTAGTTGAAGGTGAAGTCATCCGCGGCGAAACCGTTGTCATCGCTGGACGTACTCGCCGACTGACCGATGGAGTCCAGGTAACGCCACATCGCCACCTGCGGTTGCATGTTGGACAGGTCGTTATGCACGTACCCTAAACCTGCGCGCAAGGTGTTGTATTCGTTAACCGGGAAGCCAAGCGTACCATCCAGACCGTAACTCTTGTTGGTATACGAGGAGAGGTCCGCATCGTCCGCTTTAAAGTCGTTATAGAAGATACGACCGCCCAGGCTTACACCGTCAACGGTGAAGTATGGGTTGGTAACGGAGAACTCAGAGTAGGTCTGGTAGTCGTTTTTCGTCCCGTTGATACCGACAGAGTAGCCCGTACCCAGCCAGTTATCCTGCTGAACACCGACCTGGAAGCTCACGCCACTTTCAGTACCGTAACCAATACCGAAGTTGAAGCTACCGGTATTACGTTCTTTAACTTTATAAACAACATCAACCTGATCCGGACGACCTGGTACACGCTGAGTATCGGTATCGACCGTTTCGAAGTAGCCCAGACGGTTCAGACGCTCTTTACCCTGATCTACCAGATCGCTTCCCAGCCATGCCCCTTCCATCTGGCGCATTTCACGGCGCAGAACGGAGTCTTTAGAGGTATCGTTACCTTCGAAGCGGATCTTACGCACGTAGAAGCGGTTGCCCGCATCAACGTTAACGTGCAGCTTAACGGTTTTATCCGTGTCGTTAATTTCCGGCTGCGTTTGCACACGCGGATACGCATAACCATAACGGCCGAGCAGCTTCTTAATGCTGTCTTCCATTTTGGTGACTTTAGATCCGCTGTACAGATCGCCCGGCTGAATTTTGGTCAGAGATTCAATTTCAGCTGAATGTCCTGCCAGGTTGCCGCTGACTTCAACACCCGAAAGCGTGTACTTATCGCCTTCTGTGATGTTAACGGTAATGTAGATACCTTTCTTGTCCGGAGTCAGACTCACCTGAGTTGAATCGATGTTGAAACGGGCGTAACCGCGATCCAGATAGTAGCTGCGCAGGGTTTCAAGGTCACCCGCCAGTTTCTGTTTCTGGTATTTACGATCGCCTACCACATTCCACCACGGCACTTCGTCACGCAGCTGGAAGTTGGAGATCAGTTCGTCGGTGCTGAACGCGTGGTTACCCACGATGTTGATCTGCTGGATCTTCGCAGAAACACCTTCCTGGAAGACCAGTTTCAGGTCAACACGGTTACGTGGCAGCGGTGTAACAACCGCTTTAACGCTCGCGCTGTATTTACCGACGCTGTAGTAGAAATCTTCCAGACCTTTTTCAATGTCTGCAAGGGTTGTGCGGTCCAGAGATTCCCCCACACGAACACCCGATGCCTCAAGGTTCTGCTTGAGCATGTCATCTTTCACCGATTTGTTACCGGAGAAAGTGATGCTGGCAATCGTTGGACGTTCTTTTACCTGAACCACCAGCGTATCACCATCGCGCAGGACGCGGACATCCTCAAAGTTGCCAGTGGCAAACAGAGCACGGATGGTGTTACTGATATCTTCATCATTAACCGTATCGCCGGGGCGCACAGGCATACTGAGGAGGGCCGCACCAACGGCGACACGCTGAAGGCCTTCGAAATGAATATCTTTCACTACGAACCCGTCAGCACCGTATACGGTCGCGCTGCTAAACAGCAGCGACGCTATGAGCAACTTTTTCATCGCCATCGTTATTATGCGTTCTTCCTAACTAACTCTCTTACAACCGAGAGAAATCATTGAAAAGTGCAAGCCCCATTAACAGCACCAGCAAAATCGAGCCAATGCGATAACTAAAGTCTTGAACTCGCTCGGATACCGGTCCGCCTTTTAGCTTTTCAATCGCTAAAAACAGCAGATGGCCCCCATCTAATACGGGAAGCGGGAACAGGTTGATTATCCCCAGGTTCACGCTAATCAGCGCAAGGAACATGAGATAGTAAATCACCCCGAACTCCGCTGACATCCCAGCCCCCTGAGCAATCGAAATTGGCCCACTGAGGTTGTTCAGTTTCACATCACCGGTTATCAATTTCCCCAACATGTTGACCGTAAGCTTCATCAGCTGCCATGTTTTATCCGTGGCCTCAACGATGGCGCTAAACGGCCCATACTGGCGTATTGTCTTGTACTCATCTGGCAGTGGGATCACTTTCGGCACAACGCCTGCAAACCCTTCCGCCTTACCGCCGCCCGATTTGGTATCCGGGGTGAGAGTCAGTGAGAGCGAACTCCCCTGCCTTTCCACTTCCAGCGCGAGCGGCTTGCCTGGATTATCGCGCACCAGAGTAACAAAGGTCATCCATTGTGTTAATGGCTGACCATCGACTTTAACGATCCTGTCACCCGCTTGTAAACCTGCTTTACTCGCTGCCGATTTGGCCTGTACTTCGGCTAATACCGGCTCGATCTGCGCGCCGCGCGGTCGAATCCCGAGTGCGGCGACAGGGTCCTCTTTGTCTGGCTCAAAGCGCCAGTGGCGTAAATCCAGCACTTTTTCCTGCCGCTGGTCGGAACCAAAAGGTGATACGCTGACGCTTGTCTGCTCATCACCAATTTTGGCAACCAGTTGTAACCTCACGGCATCCCAATCAGGGGTTTCGATACCATCAATCGCTTTAAGTTCCATTCCCGGTGTAATTTGCGCCGTTGCCGCAATAGAACCCGTAGTGATTTCGCCCACGACCGGGCGCACGCCAGGCACACCGATGATAAACACCAGCCAGTAAGCGAAGATAGCGAAGATGAAATTGGCTACCGGGCCGGCAGCGATGATGGCAGCACGTTGTCCAACAGTTTTATTGTTAAACGCGCTATGGCGAAGTTCCGGGGCGACAGGCTCAACGCGTTCGTCGAGCATTTTGACATAGCCGCCCAGGGGAATCAGAGCAATGACAAACTCGGTGCCATGCTTATCGGTGCGCTTCCAGAGCGATTTGCCAAAGCCAATCGAGAATCGCTCCACCCGCACACCACAGCGCCGGGCAACCCAGAAATGGCCAAATTCATGCACGGTAATCAGTACACCCAGTGCAACAATGAACGCCGCCAGATTCCAGAGAATGCTCAGCATAAAACCTTCCGTTATATCGTCCCAAACACCAGTAAAAGCAGGCAAGCAAATACGGGAACAGCCGCGGTAAGGCTGTCAATGCGATCCAGTATTCCGCCATGTCCTGGAATCAGGTGACCACTGTCCTTAATCCCTGCTTCACGCTTAAACATACTCTCGGTTAAATCACCCAGCACCGATGCCAGCGCCGCGAAAATCGAACATACCAGCAGCGTCGAGGGGGCAACCTCAAGATTCGCCCAGACGCCATAGCCCCAGGAGATAATCGCTGCCGTAAACAGGCCGCCGATGAAGCCTTGCCAGGTTTTGCCCGGAGAAACCTTTGGCGCCAGTTTATGTTTGCCGAACAGTTTACCAAACATATAGGCCCCGGAGTCAGCCCCCCAGACGAGAATCATCACATAAAGCAGCCATATCGCGCCGCTGTAGTGGTTTTCGTCATAGTGCCAGGCGCGCAACGCAACCATCCCCCAGAAAAACGGAACAATCGTGAGCAGACCAAAAATAAGGCGCAACACTTTAGAGTTACGCCAGATCGCCGCAGAGCCCGGATAGAAAAGCACTAAAACAAGCGCAGCAATCCACCAGGCCAGCGATATCCATAAGGATCCGGCAACCAGCGGCTGGTGAACATCATGATGATATTCAGGCAAGGTATACAGCATCAGGGCCAGTAAAAAACCACAGAGTACCGCCAGCCATACCCGCTGAGTGCGCGAGGTAAAGCCGCTAAGCTGCCCCCATTCCCACGCGGCGAGCATACACACCACCAGCGTAACAATAGCGAATCCCACCGGAGGCAGTAAAAACAGCGCTGCGATGACGACGGGTATTAATACAAAAGCGGAAATCAGGCGATACTTCAGCAAAAGCTACCCCCATCAGGCGTTATCGCCACCAGGCTCGGTGCCGCCGAAACGACGCTCTCGATTGGCAAAGGCATGCAGCGCACCTTCAAAGTCTTGTTCATCAAAATCTGGCCAAAGAACATCCGTAAAGTAAAGTTCGGCGTAGGCAATTTGCCACAGCAAAAAGTTACTTATGCGATGTTCCCCCCCTGTCCTTATAACCAAATCCACGGGTGCCAGTTCATTCATGCAGATTTGCTGACTCAGCGCCTCTTCATCAATCTGGTCGGGTCTTAACAGCCCTTCCTGAACCTGCTCAGCCAAATGCCGAACCCCCTGGATAATATCCCAGCGTCCGCCGTAATTCGCCGCGATATTGAGCGTCAGGCCGGTATTATTTTCCGTCAGCGCTTCTGCTTTGCGAATCCGTTCCTGCAAACGTGAGTTAAAACGACTGGTTTCGCCAATAATACGCAAGCGGACGTTGTGGCGGTGCAGGCTTTTTACTTCACTATCGAGCGCCCACACGAACAGTTCCATCAACGCAGTCACTTCCTGCGCAGGTCGATTCCAGTTCTCACTGCTAAAAGCATAGAGCGTTAACGCATCAATGCCGTTATTGGCGGCAAAAGAGACGGCGCGGCGAACAGATTTCGCCCCAGCTTTATGCCCAAAGGCTCGTATCTTCCCTTGTCTTTTCGCCCAGCGGCCATTGCCATCCATGATGATTGCAACATGGCGACAGCCATGTGCTGGCAAGTTTTCGCTTATTGGTTGATTCGCAGACAACATAACGCGTTTTTAGTCCCTGAAAGGATTTAACGGTACACAGGAATACTGAAGCCTATACATAAAAAAGCCGTGTCAAACCACGGCTTACCTGACCACTTAAAGCCAAATACCTGCGATCAGGTGGCGCAGACTATATCACTGAAGCCCAACGCTAACAAATAGCACGACGACTAGTGCTTGCTTTATCACCAGCTTGCGAGACGTGTCACCTGTTTACGCGCAACAATGCGTGCCTGTTCATCCACGGCCAGCACCTCTTCCACGCTCTGCGGCTCACGCAAATCCATTATCTCCAGCACGGATAAATTCAACGCGGCGATGTCAGTAAAGCGGATCTGCTGATTCAGGAATGCTTCAACGGTCACTTCATTGGCTGCATTAAGCGCCGTTGTCGCCGCCTGCCCCTGATCGAAGGCCGTCATCGCCAGTTTCAGACAGGGATAACGGTCGTAATCAGGCTCGCTAAACGTCAGTGAACTCAGCTTACAAAAATCGAGAGGTTTAACGCCCGATTTAACGCGGTTTGGCCACGCCATCGTATGAGCAATAGGCGTACGCATATCCGGTTCGCCCAGCTGGGCCAGCACGCTGCCGTCCTGATAGCGCACCATCGAGTGAATCACCGACTGCGGGTGGATCAGCACTTCCATCTGTTTCGCCGACGCATTGAACAGCCAGCGAGCTTCAATGTATTCCAGACCTTTGTTCATCATGGTGGCCGAATCGACGGAGATCTTACGCCCCATTGACCAGTTCGGATGACGGCACGCCTGATCCGGCGTCATTGCGCTCAATTCAGACAGTGGCGTTTCACGGAACGGGCCACCAGACCCGGTAAGCAGAATCGACACAACGCCATTCTGCTCCAGGTCAGCGTACCCCAGGTTTTGTTGAAAAGGTTGAGGCAAACTCTGAAAAATCGCGTTGTGCTCGCTATCGACCGGCAAAAGACGCGCCCCACGCTGTTTTACCGCCTCCATAAAGAGGCGTCCACAGGTGACCAGCGACTCTTTGTTCGCAAGCAGGACATCTTTCCCCGCATCAATAGCGGCAAGCGTCGGCAGAAGACCCGCCGCCCCGACGATTGCCGCCATGACCTGATCAACTTCATCAAGCGCGGCCATATCGCACGCCGCCTGTTGCCCGCTGAGCACCTCGGTACGGCAGCCCTTCTCCTGCAACAGCGCTTTCACCTGGCGGGCGCTCTCTTCATCATCCATCACCGCAAAACGGGGGGTAAACTCCAGGCACTGTTCGACCATTCGCTGCACGTTTTTTCCGGCCACAAGCGCGGCTACGGTGTAGCTGTCAGGATTATGACGTACAACGTCGAGAGTGCTGCAACCGATAGAGCCGGTCGAGCCGAGGAGAGTGAGATGCTTCATGAGATGCCCAAAAGTTAGACCAGATAAAAGCAAAACGCCGCCAGCAAGACCCAATGTCCTTCTGAACGGCGTTTATCAGTGTACAGCGAAAATCAGAACTGCATCAGTTCCGCTTCTTTTTCTGCCAGCGCCGCATCAATTTTCTTGATGGCCGCGTCGGTCATTTTCTGAATGTCGTCCTGAGAACGACGATCGTCATCTTCACTGATCTCTTTTTCTTTCAGCAGGGCTTTCACTTTATCGTTCGCATCGCGACGCACGTTACGCACGGAAACACGACCCTGCTCAGCTTCGCCACGCACTACTTTGATCAGGTCTTTACGACGCTCTTCCGTCAGAGGAGGCAGTGGAACGCGAATATCCGCGCCGGCTGAGCTTGGGTTCAGACCCAGGTCAGATGCCATGATTGCTTTTTCAACGGCCGGGCTCATTGAGCGGTCGAACACGTTGATTTTCAGGGTACGGGTATCTTCTACCGTCACGCTCGCCAGCTGACGCAGAGGCGTTGGCGTACCGTAATATTCTACGATGATGCCATCCAGCAGGCTTGGGGAAGCACGGCCAGTACGGATTTTGCTGATTTGGTTTTTGAACGCTTCTACGCATTTTTCCATGCGTACTTCAGCATCTTTTCTGATGTCGTTAATCACGTTACGGATCCTTGAAAACTTGTCTCAGGCAGACTATCCGCCAGCACAGCGCTACAGGTGTGCTAAGTATAGTCGCGTTTAATTCATGACAACGCCAAAGGCGCGCCCGGGTAAGATACCACGTCGAAATAAAGCGGAATCTTACCTGTATTTATCGCCGACGGAAATTATTCCGTGATCAAAGTGCCTTCTTTTTCGCCCATAACAACGCGACGCAGCGCGCCTGGCTTGTTCATGTTGAAGACACGGATCGGTAGTTTGTGGTCACGAGCCAGCGTAAAGGCGGCAAGATCCATCACTTTCAGCTCTTTTTCCAGCACTTCGCTGTAGGTCAGCTGATCGTACATGGTCGCTGAAGGATCTTTTGCCGGGTCGGCAGTAAACACGCCATCTACTTTGGTCGCTTTCAGCACCACATCGGCTTCGATTTCGATACCGCGCAGGCAGGCTGCGGAATCGGTGGTAAAGAACGGATTACCCGTACCGGCGGAGAGGATCACCACGCGGTTGTTGCGCAGCAGGCTGATGGCCTCTGCCCAGCTGTAGTTATCGCATACGCCATTCAAAGGAATAGCGGACATCAGGCGAGCGTTCACATAGGCGCGATGAAGCGCATCACGCATCGCCAGGCCATTCATCACGGTTGCCAGCATACCCATGTGGTCGCCCACTACGCGGTTCATCCCCGCTTTCGCCAGACCAGCACCACGGAAAAGGTTGCCACCGCCAATGACCACGCCAACCTGAATACCCAGTTCGACCAGTTCTTTGATTTCCTGTGCCATGCGATCAAGGATGCTTGCGTCAATACCGAAGCCTTCCGATCCTTGCAGCGCTTCGCCACTCAGCTTAAGCAGAATGCGTTTGTACACGGGTTTTGCATTGGTAGCCATGTTTCTTTCCTGAGACTGTCAACGATTAAGATGGGGTTAATTCTGGCGACATGATATGTCGCAAATCAGCACAGCGATACTGGAGCCTGTCTGATTTCGTGAGACGGGTGACAAAAAGAAGCCGCCCTCAGGCGGCTCCTTTTCAATCATTAAGACTGCTTGGACATTGCAGCAACTTCTGCTGCGAAGTCAGTCTCAACTTTCTCGATGCCTTCGCCCACTTCGAAGCGGATGAAGCCAGTTACATCAGCGTTGTGCTCTTTCAGCAGCTGAGCAACAGACTTGCTTGGATCCATTACGAAAGGCTGGCCAGTCAGAGAAACTTCGCCGGTGAATTTCTTCATGCGGCCTTCAACCATTTTCTCTGCGATTTCTTTTGGCTTACCAGACTGCATCGCGATGTCCAGCTGAACCTGGTACTCTTTCTCTACCACTTCAGCAGACACGTCTTCTGGCTTAACGAATTCTGGTTTGCTTGCAGCGATGTGCATTGCCAGCTGTTTAACCAGCTCTTCGTCAGCGCCTTTAGCCGCAACCAGAACACCGATACGCGCGCCGTGCTGGTAAGAGCCCAGAACATCGCCTTCCAGGGAAGAAACGCGACGGATGTTGATGTTCTCACCGATTTTAGCAACCAGCGCTACACGCTCTTCTTCGAACTGTGCTTTCAGAACTTCAACGTCAGTGATTTTGCCTGCAACCGCTGCGTCCAGAACTTTGTTAGCAAATGCCTGGAAACCAGCATCTTTAGCAACGAAGTCAGTCTGGCAGTTAACTTCCAGAATGATGCCGTAGTTGCCGTCGATTTTGGTGATGATCACGCCGTCAGCAGCAACGTTGCCTGCTTTCTTAGCTGCTTTGATCGCACCGGATTTACGCATGTTTTCGATTGCCAGCTCGATGTCGCCGTTCGCTTCGGTCAGCGCTTTTTTGCAATCCATCATGCCTGCGCCAGTACGCTCACGCAGCTCTTTTACCAGGGATGCGGTAATTTCAGCCATTCTTAAATCCTCGGGAGATGTGAACTGCCCGGCCGGGAGCCAAACAGTATAAATTGAAAAAAGGGGCCGATAATGGGCCCCTATTCATACACGGTACTAATAAGGGGTAAAACCTTATTATTCAGCTTCTACGAAGCTTTCTTCCGCCTGAGAAGCCAGATCCTGGGAACGGCCTTCACGAACGGTAGCAGCTACAGCGCTCAGGTACAGGCTAACAGCACGGATTGCGTCGTCGTTACCCGGGATAACGAAGTCAACACCGTCCGGATCGGAGTTGGTATCAACGATAGCGAATACCGGGATACCCAGGTTGTTAGCTTCTTTGATTGCGATGTGCTCGTGGTCTGCATCGATTACGAACAGCGCGTCTGGCAGGCCGCCCATATCTTTGATACCGCCCAGGCTGTTTTCCAGCTTGTCCAGTTCACGAGTGCGCATCAGCGCTTCTTTCTTAGTCAGCTTATCGAAAGTACCGTCCTGAGACTGGGTTTCCAGATCTTTCAGGCGCTTGATGGACTGACGAACAGTTTTCCAGTTGGTCAGCATGCCGCCCAACCAGCGATGGTTCACGAAGAACTGGTCGCAGCTGTTAGCAGCATCTTTCACAGCTTCGCTTGCAGCGCGCTTAGTACCAACGAACAGAATCTTACCTTTACGGGAAGAGATCTTGTTCAGCTCAGCCAAGGCTTCGTTGAACATTGGTACAGTCTTCTCAAGGTTGATGATGTGAACTTTGTTACGTGCGCCGAAGATGAAAGGCTTCATTTTCGGGTTCCAGTAACGGGTCTGGTGACCGAAGTGAACACCAGCCTTGAGCATGTCGCGCATGGAAACAGTTGCCATGTTTAAAACCTCTATATTGAAAGTTGGGGTTATGCCTCCACGTATCCCATATTACCGACCCCGAAGGGCACCCCGGAATATGTGCCGATACGTGTGTGTTGTTACACAAAGTGAGATTTGTCGCTCCCGTCCAGCCTGTGTATCTGAGATGGATCGGAAGTCCGGCGCGCTTTATATCACAAAACACGGCCAGAAACCAATAATTGTTGGCGGAGTGTGCTGTTAATGATTCTCAATTTGGCACGGGGTGCGCCTGACTGATACCATTGACAACACTTACACTAGTATTGTCGAAAAAATCGACACCGATGGACAGATTACATGGCTATCTCTATTAAGACACCTGAAGAAATTGAAAAGATGCGCGTCGCCGGTCGTCTGGCCGCGGACGTGCTGGAAATGATCGAGCCGTTTGTGAAACCGGGCGTCAGCACTGGCGAACTGGATCGCATCTGTAACGACTATATCGTCAACGAGCAGCACGCGGTCTCCGCCTGCCTTGGCTATCACGGTTTCCCGAAATCCGTCTGCATCTCTATTAATGAAGTGGTTTGCCACGGCATTCCGGACAACGAAAAACTGCTGAAAGATGGCGACATCGTCAACATCGACGTGACCGTGATTAAAGACGAGTACCACGGCGACACCTCTAAGATGTTCATCGTTGGCAAGCCGACGATTCTGGGCGAGCGTCTGTGCAAAGTGACGCAAGAGAGCCTCTACCTGGCGCTGAAAATGGTGAAGCCGGGCATCCGCCTGCGCACCATCGGTGCCGCAATCCAGAAATTTGTGGAAGCGGAAGGTTTCTCCGTGGTGCGCGAATATTGCGGTCACGGTATTGGTCGTGTGTTCCATGAAGAACCGCAGGTTCTGCACTACGATGCAGACGACGGTGGCGTAGTGCTGCAAAAGGGCATGACCTTCACTATCGAACCAATGGTCAACGCGGGTGATTACCGCATCCGTACCATGAAAGATGGCTGGACGGTAAAAACCAAAGACAGAAGCTTGTCTGCCCAGTACGAGCATACTATTGTGGTTACAGACAACGGCTGCGAAATTATGACGTTGCGCAAGGATGACACCATCCCGGCGATACTGACGAACATTGAGTGATAAGAAGCCGGCGAATGCCGGCTTTTTTAATGGCGATAGCTTTTTCTTATGGGTGGCGCACGATGAGTAATCTCTTACCCGAACAGTATGCTAATACAGCACTTCCCACCCTCCCCGACCAGCCTGATAACCCGGGCGTCTGGCCACCGCATGAGCTGACCTGCGCGCATATCAAAGCCCACATGGAGGTTTTCCATCGCTGGCTGGGTAACGCATTTGACGCAGGCATTTCGGCCGAACAGCTCATTGAAGCGCGCACCGAATTTATCGACCAGCTCCTGCAACGTCTGTGGATCGACTACGGTTTCGGACAGGTGAGCGACGTCGCGCTGGTTGCGGTCGGCGGCTATGGCCGGGGTGAACTGCATCCACTCTCTGATATCGACCTGCTGATCTTAAGCCGTAAAAAACTGCCGGACGATCGGGCGCAGAAAATCGGTGAACTGTTGACCCTGCTCTGGGACGTAAAGCTGGAAGTGGGCCACAGCGTACGCACGCTGGAAGAGTGTCTGCTGGAAGGGTTATCTGACCTGACCGTCGCCACCAACCTGATTGAAACCCGCCTGCTGATTGGCGACGTTGCGCTGTTCCTCGAACTGCAAAAGCACATCTTTAGCGACGGCTTCTGGCCTTCGGAAAAATTCTTCGCCGCGAAAGTCGAAGAACAAAACCAGCGCCACCAGCGCTATCACGGTACCAGCTATAATCTCGAACCGGATATTAAAAGCAGCCCCGGTGGCCTGCGCGATATCCACACGCTGCAATGGGTCGCCCGTCGCCATTTTGGGGCAACATCGCTGGACGAAATGGTCGGGTTTGGTTTTCTGACCGAAGCCGAACGTAACGAACTCAATGAGTGTCTGCATCTGCTGTGGCGCATCCGTTTTGCCCTGCACCTGGAAGTCACCCGCTACGATAACCGCCTGCTGTTTGACCGACAGCTCAGCGTGGCGCAGCGCCTGAATTACCAGGGCGAGGGCAACGAGCCGGTCGAGCAAATGATGAAGGATTTCTTCCGCGTCACCCGCCGCGTCTCTGAGCTAAACCAGATGCTGTTACAGCTGTTCGATGAGGCGATCCTCGCGCTGACGGCAGACGAAAAACCGCGTCCGATTGATGACGAATTTCAGCTGCGCGGCACGCTTATCGATCTGCGCGACGAAACGTTGTTCATTCGCGAACCGGAAGCGATCCTGCGAATGTTCTACACCATGGTGCGCAACAGCACGATCACCGGGATCTACTCCACCACCCTGCGTCATCTGCGCCATGCACGACGCCATCTGAAGCAGCCGCTGTGTTACATCCCGGAGGCGCGCTCGCTGTTCCTGAGCATGCTTCGTCATCCGGGCGCCGTCAGCCGCGGTCTGCTGCCGATGCACCGTCACAGCGTATTGTGGGCCTATATGCCCCAGTGGTCGCATATTGTCGGGCAGATGCAGTTCGACCTGTTTCACGCCTATACGGTAGATGAGCACACAATCCGCGTCATGCTGAAGCTGGAAAGCTTCGCTAAAGAAGAGACGCGATCCCGCCATCCGCTGTGCGTTGATCTGTGGCCACGTCTGGCGCACCCGGAGCTGATCCTGATCGCCGCCCTGTTCCATGATATCGCCAAAGGTCGCGGCGGCGACCACTCCGTACTCGGTGCCCAGGACGTGCTGAAATTTGCCGAGCTGCACGGCCTGAACTCGCGTGAAACGCAGCTTATCGCCTGGCTGGTTCGCCATCATCTGCTGATGTCAGTTACCGCTCAGCGTCGTGATATTCAGGATCCGGAAGTGATCAAGCAGTTCGCCGAGGAAGTGCAAACGGAGAACCGCCTGCGCTACCTGGTCTGCCTGACGGTAGCCGATATCTGCGCCACCAACGAAACCCTGTGGAACAGCTGGAAGCAGAGCCTGCTGCGCGAACTCTACTTCGCCACCGAAAAACAGCTGCGTCGCGGGATGCAGAACACCCCCGACATGCGCGAGCGTGTGCGCCACCATCAGTTGCAGGCGCTGGCTCTGCTGCGCATGGATAACATCAACGAAGAGGCGCTGCATCAGATTTGGGCGCGCTGTCGCGCCAACTACTTTGTGCGCCACAGCCCAAACCAGCTTGCCTGGCACGCCCGGCATCTGCTGAAGCACGACCTGACAAAACCGATGATTCTGCTCAGCCCGCAGGCCACGCGCGGCGGGACAGAGATCTTTATCTGGAGTCCGGACCGGCCTTATTTGTTTGCAGCGGTCTGTGCCGAGCTGGACAGGCGTAACCTGAGCGTGCACGACGCGCAGATTTTTACCACCCGCGACGGCATGGCGATGGACACCTTTATTGTGCTGGAGCCGGACGGCAGCCCGCTGTCGTCGGACAGGCATGAGGGGATACGCTTTGGCCTCGAGCAGGCGATTACGCAGCGCAGCTGGCAACCTCCGCAGCCGCGTCGTCAGGCGGCAAAACTGCGCCACTTTACCGTCGATACCGAGGTCAATTTCCTGCCGACCCATACCGACCGTAAATCGTTCCTTGAGCTGATTGCGCTCGACCAGCCAGGGCTGCTCGCCCGCGTCGGTCAGGTTTTTGCCGATCTGGGAATTTCGCTTCACGGCGCCCGAATTACAACCATTGGCGAACGAGTAGAAGATTTATTTATAATCGCGACGGCCGACCGGCGTGCCCTTAATAATGACCTGCAACTTGAAGTGCAACAACGGTTGACAGCAGCCCTCAATCCAAACGATAAAGGGTGACGTGTTTTTTAGTGAAATGGAAAGAGTAAACAATGCAGCAGTTACAGAACGTTATTGAGTCCGCTTTTGAGCGTCGCGCCGACATCACTCCGGCAAATGTGGATACCGTGACCCGTGAAGCGGTAAACCAGGTTATTTCCCTGCTGGATTCCGGCGCGCTGCGCGTGGCAGAAAAAATCGACGGTCAGTGGGTTACTCATCAATGGCTGAAGAAAGCTGTGCTGCTCTCTTTCCGTATCAACGATAACCAGGTTATCGACGGAGCAGAAAGCCGCTACTTCGATAAAGTGCCAATGAAATTTGCGGATTACGACGAAGCGCGCTTCCAGAAAGAGGGCTTCCGCGTAGTACCACCCGCGGCCGTTCGTCAGGGTGCCTTCATCGCACGCAACACCGTGCTGATGCCATCCTACGTGAACATCGGCGCCTACGTTGACGAAGGCACCATGGTGGACACCTGGGCTACCGTCGGCTCCTGCGCGCAGATCGGTAAAAACGTTCACCTGTCCGGCGGTGTGGGCATCGGTGGCGTTCTAGAGCCACTTCAGGCTAACCCAACCATCATCGAAGACAACTGCTTCATCGGCGCACGTTCCGAAGTGGTGGAAGGCGTGATCGTCGAAGAAGGTTCTGTGATCTCCATGGGCGTTTATATTGGCCAGAGCACCCGTATTTACGATCGCGAAACCGGTGAAATTCACTACGGCCGCGTTCCAGCCGGTTCCGTTGTGGTTTCCGGCAACCTGCCGTCTAAAGATGGCAAATACAGCCTGTATTGCGCGGTCATCGTGAAAAAAGTGGACGCGAAAACGCGCGGTAAAGTGGGCATCAATGAACTGCTGCGCACCATCGATTAATCGGGTATAACAAAAAGCGGGGGCAACCCCGCTTTTTTTATATCCGAAGGTGGCGAAAATAGATTTTTTCGTTAATTATTCATAGGTTATGTTGAGATCAAGGGTACCGCTATGTACGATAATCTGAAAAGTCTGGGCATTACCAATCCTGATGAAATTGATCGTTATAGTCTCCGCCAGGAAGCCAATAACGATATTTTGAAAATCTATTTTCACAAGGACAAAGGAGAGTTCTTCGCCAAAAGCGTGAAGTTTAAATACCCTCGCCAGCGTAAGACCGTTGTCGCTGACGGTATCGGTCAGGGATATAAAGAAGTACAGGAAATCAGCCCTAACCTGCGCTACGTGATCGACGAACTCGATCAAATCTGCCAGCGCGATCGCAGCGAAGTCGATCTGAAACGTAAGATCCTTGACGACCTGCGTCACCTGGAAAGCGTAGTCACCAATAAGATCAGCGAGATTGAAGCGGATCTTGAGAAATTGACGCGTAACAAATGAGCCGTTTTATTGCCCGGTGGCGCTTCGCTTACCGGGCCTACGAACACATGTAGGCCGGGTAAGGCGAAGCCGCCGCCCGGCAAACAGCATCATCTCTGTTCATCCAGCTGCAACGCCACATACAGCAGTAGCCGGTCGTCAAAATTCCCTAAATCCAGCCCCGTCAGTTCCGAGATCCGATTTAGCCTATACTCCAGCGTATTACGGTGAATAAACAGCGCTTTTGACGTTGCCAGCGGCTGCACGTTATGCCGGAACCATGCCTGCAACGTGCGGCGCAGCAGCCCGTTGTTGTCCATCGCTTTCAGACGCACAAGCGGACGCGCCAGCTCGTTGGCCTGCCAGCCACCGCGCAGGCTGTCGAGCAGGACCGGCAGCATCAGATCCTGATAGAAATAACTGCGGCTCTCCGGCATGCGCTGTTTCCCTACCATCATGGTGGTGCGCGCCGTTCGCCATGAACGGGCAATACTTCCCGGCCCGGTAAAGTAATTTCCCAGCGCGACGCGAAAACGGAGCTGTCCGTTCTCCTTCATGCGCTCGATGAGCAGCTCAACGCGGCGACGATGATCTTCCGCGTCCCAGCGACCAAACTGATTAAGCGCAGGCTTGAGCACCACCATTTCCGTCAAAGAGACAATCGCCACCAGGTTGTTACGCTCCGGCGTCGCCAGCATGTTTTGCAGCTGCTGTAGCTCCACCATGGCGCTGTCCACACCAAGCTGGCCGCTATCCACCTCAATAACGGCGACTACGCGCGGCTGATTCAGGTCGATACCCAGACGCTGCGCCCATTCGCTCAGGGCAGGCGTGTGCTCCTCCGCCTGAATCAAATTCATCACCAGCTCTTCACGCAGGCGGCTGTCCTGGGCGAGCAGATGCATCAGACGCGACTGCTCCAGCATCATCTCCGCCGTCATGCAGACCAGCTCACCGTATTTACGCAGCGATTCAGGATCGCCTGTCAGACCGATAACGCCAACAATCTCTCCTTCCAGACGCAGCGGCAGGTTGATCCCCTGACGGACCCCGTGCAGATGTTTCGCCACGGCGTCATCGATGTCGACCACGCGCCCCTGAGAGAGCACCAGCAACGCCCCTTCGTGCAATTCCCCAATACGCTCACGATCGCCGCTGCCGATAATGCGCCCGCGGGCATCCATTACGTTGATATTGGTATCAATGATGCGCATGGTTCGCGCCACGATATCCTGCGCCATTTTGGTATCAAGATGCCAGCCAGCCATATAACCCTCCCGTGAGCAGAGCTCAAGCATAGGGAAGTTCAGCTAAGGCTGCATTGTGCAGATGCCCAAAGGCAGAGAGAGATGTATGGAGTTGTGGGAAAGGTCACAGAAAAGAGAAAGCCCCTGCGAACAGGGGCTTAAGAAGATTACTGCATCAGGAGATAAATAGAGGTATCACCACGCTGAATATTCAGTGCCAGCACAGAAGGCTTGCTGTCGAGAATTTTGCGCAGTTCAGCGATGTTTTTCACCGGCTGCTGGTTAGCGCCCATGATCACATCACCTTTTTTCAGGCCGATACGGGCAGCAGGTGAGTTCGCTTTCACGTTGTTCACCACCACGCCTTTATCTGCCCCTTTGTTGCTCATCTCGGCACCTTCAATACCGCTGAAGATGGTACTGGAATCGACCTGATTCTGACTGCTTTGTTGCAGTTCCAGGCTCACGTTAACCGGCTTACCTTCACGCAGCAGGCCGAGGGTCACTTTACTGCCGATTGGCATAGAACCCACTTCCGCACGCAGGGCGGCAAAGCTGCTGATCGGCTTACCGTTCAAAGAGGTGATGACGTCACCCGCTTTAATGCCGGCTTTCGCCGCCGAAGAGTTCGGCATGACCTGGCTTACGAATGCGCCGCGCTGAGCGTCCACTTTCATCGCTTTCGCCAGCTCGGAGTTCAGTTCGGTACCCATGATCCCCAGCTCACCGCGTTTCACCTGTCCATATTGCACCATCTGCGCAGTCAGGTTTTTCACCATATTGCTCGGGATAGCAAAGCCGATACCGATGTTGCCACCGTCCGGTGCCAGGATAGCGGTGTTGATACCGATCAGCTCACCGTTCAGGTTAACCAGCGCACCGCCGGAGTTACCACGGTTAATGGCCGCATCCGTCTGAATGAAGTTTTCATAGTTTTCCGCATTCAGGCCGCTACGTCCCAGCGCAGAGACGATACCCGAGGTCACGGTTTCGCCCAGACCAAATGGGTTACCGATGGCGACGGTGTAGTCACCCACGCGCAGCGCGTCAGAGTCGGCAAGCTTAATCGCCGTCAGGTTCTTCGGATCCTGAATCTGAATCAGCGCGATATCAGAGCGCGGATCTTTACCGACCACTTTGGCATCGAATTTACGGCCATCGCTCATCTGCACTTTAATGGTGTTAGCATTATCTACCACGTGGTTATTGGTCACCACGTAGCCTTTCGCTGCATCAATAATGACGCCCGAGCCAAGTGCCATGAATTTCTGCTGCTGGCCGCCGCCCTGACCGTCATCCCCTGCGCCGCCGCCCTGACAGAACGGAGAACTCTGGAATGGCGAACCGTCCTGGCAGAATGGCGAATTGTCGCCGAAGAACTGCTGGAAATTACGCGGCATACGCGGCGTATTGACGGTCGTGCTGCCCTCAACGTTAATACTCACCACCGATGGCATCACTTTTTCGAGCATCGGGGCCAGGCTTGGCATCTGCTGCGCAGTCGCTGCCGAGGAAGCTGTCTCGGCCGCCATCGCCAGAGGGGACAGCGCTAAACCTAAACTCAGAGCCAGTGCACTCATTGCTAATGTGGTTTTTTTCATGTTTCTCAATCTCGATTTACCAGATAACGCAAAATTGCTGTGTAACTCAGATTCGTTTTATACCGCTTAGTTCCGGGATTAAGTTTATGGAAAAAGTAAAAATTTATTGGTCGTCTTTACAAAACTCATGGCTTATTCAACGGCCATAAGCTTGCGGTATTCATCCCAGGCATACAAATCTGTCATCCCGCTGATATAGTCCTGGATAAGACGACAGCGATAATAATATTCCATGACTGGCCATTGGGAAGAATGGCGATCTATTTTACTGACGGCTTCAATGTATGCCAGCCGGTGGCGGGTTGAAAGCTTCTGATAGAGACGAGATTCAATCGGCAGGCGGCGAACACGTTCATTATCTGCCAGCTCACTGAACTCATCGACCGTCAGCTGAAGCAGCGGGCCATAAATCTCCAGCAACCCGCTGATAACCCGGTATCCTTGCAGCTCCAGCTGCTCGACATCCGGGTGGCTGAAAACATGGCGAACAGCCACGTTTTTATATAATTCAAGAAGCTGACTAAAACTGCTCTCATCTTCCAGCAGGGCGTGATTAAATTCCCCGCTAAATATCATCGGCAAATTATCAATGAAACGGGCGGCCGCATACGGCACCAGTTTATTCAGCGTGTTCACCCGCAAATACATAAAGAACTGATCTTCGGTACTGCGGCTCAGCGAATTTGAACGCGATTTATCCCAGGCATTCTCGACGACCTGCGCAAACAGAGAACCTTTTTCATGCTCTCCCCAGGCATCATGAAGATGCTGATACAGCTCCTCGACGCTGAATATTCTTTTTTCCACCGCGTCTTCCAGATCGGCCACGCAATAAGAAATGTCATCAGCCGCTTCCATAATCCATGTCAATGGAAAACGGCCATTAGGGGTCAGAGACAGTTCTTTACGCAACCGCGCGATGTATGCTTCTTCCGATAAGTAATAGCCCGGTTTTTTCATCAGGTAGCTATGCGTGGCGGGCGTTTCTCCGGTCCACCATGCGGGACGCGTGTATTTAAGAATACAGCCCACCTGGGCCCAGGTCAGATTCATCCGCATCAGGGAGTGCACCAGACGGATCCCCTGCGCGTTACCTTCGAAATGACACAGATCCTGGCGCACCTTACGGCGCAGATCGTTCAGGCTATCTTCGCCTTCACGCAGGCATAAATCGCGTACCACACAGCGGTCATCGCTGAGCGGCTGGCTTATGGCGTCAGAGGGAAAAAGCCGCTGTTTAAACCAGTCATTGATGGCGGCCTCGCCGAAATGACCAAAGGGAGGATTGCCGATATCGTGCATCAGGCAGGCCATCTCAACGATGCTTTCGAACGGCCCGGTCAGTTCATCCAGTCCGTAGGTTTCCAGCAGACGTTGCTCTTTAAGGCGACTGAGGATCTCTTTCGCAATGTAGCGCCCCACCTGCTGCACTTCCATGGAGTGCGTTAACCGCGTACGCACCGCGGCGTTACGCTCCAGCGGGAACACCTGGGTTTTTTGCTGTAACCGACGGATAGCGGGCGAGTTGATGATGCGTCCGCGATCGCTTTCGAAAATGCGCAGGATCTCATGTTCGCTCTTATCGCCCTGTGGCGAACGGAAACGTCGGTGCCAGTTAATTTTGGTGCGAAAATCGATTGGTGCCATGTGCTCCCCCGCGTGAGAATGCGTTTCCCCTTAACCGCATGATAGACTATGCATCTTAACAAGGCACATCGCGAGTAAATCTATGAAAATCGGCATTATTGGTGCAATGGAAGAAGAAGTTACGCTGCTGCGTGACAAAATTGAGAACCGTCAGACCCTCTCCCTCGGTGGCTGTGAGATCTACACCGGCCAGTTGAACGGTGTTGACGTGGCTCTGCTGAAATCAGGCATCGGTAAAGTTGCAGCGGCACTGGGCGCGACCCTGCTGCTTGAGCGCTGCAAGCCTGACGTTATCATTAATACGGGTTCTGCGGGCGGTCTGGCGCCGACGCTGAAAGTGGGCGATATCGTGGTTTCCGACGAAGCGCGTTATCACGATGCAGATGTCACCGCATTCGGCTACGAATATGGTCAGCTTCCGGGCTGCCCGGCCGGGTTTAAAGCGGATGATAAGCTGATTGCCGCCGCTGAAAGCTGCATTAACGAGCTGAACCTCAATGCGGTGCGTGGCCTGATCGTCAGCGGCGATGCCTTTATCAACGGCTCTGTCGGTCTGGCGAAAATCCGTCATAACTTCCCGCAGGCTGTGGCCGTGGAGATGGAAGCCACAGCCATCGCGCACGTATGCCATAACTTCAGCGTGCCGTTCGTGGTCGTTCGCGCGATCTCTGACGTGGCGGACCAGCAGTCCCACATCAGCTTCGACGAATTCCTGGCCGTTGCGGCCAAACAGTCCACCGTGATGGTGGAAACCCTGGTGCAGAAACTGGCGCGTGGGTAAGGTGTCATTCAGGGCGCTGGTCGCCCTGCTTCTGCTCGCTCCGGCCTGGCTCATCGCCGCGCCGCGGGTGATCACTCTCTCCCCTGCCAATACGGAACTGGCGTTTGCCGCCGGGATCACGCCCGTTGCGGTGAGCAGCTTTTCCGATTATCCACCGCAGGCCGCCCATATCGAACAGGTTGCCACCTGGCAGGGAATGAACCTGGAACGCATCGTGGCGCTAAAGCCCGATCTGGTCCTCGCCTGGCGCGGCGGTAATGCCGAACGGCAGGTGAACCAGCTCTCTTCGCTGGGAATAACGGTGAAATGGGTGGACGCGGTGAGCATCGAACAGGTGGCGCAAACCCTCCGTGACCTCGCGCCTTTCAGCCCTACCCCCCAACGCGCCGGGCAGGCTGCACAGCAGATGCTCAACGACTATGCCGCGCTAAAAGCCCGATACGGCACGCAACCGAAACAACGCGTTTTTCTGCAATTTGGCAGTCAGCCGCTGTTCACTACCGGGAAAGGCTCGATCCAGAACCAGGTGCTTGAAACCTGTGGAGGTGAAAATATCTTTGCAGAAAGCCGGGTTCCCTGGCCCCAGGTCAGTCGTGAGCAGGTTCTTGCGCGACAACCGCAGGCCATTGTGGTGGTCGGAAATGCGAGCGAGATTCCTAAAATAGAACAATTCTGGCATCGGCAGCTTAAAATTCCGGTCATCGCACTCAACAGCGACTGGTTTGAACGCGCCAGCCCGCGTATTATCCTCGCCGCAAAACAACTCTGCGCCGAACTGGCAGAGAGTCACTCAAACAGATAAATACCCCCTTCGAGGATTTAACGATGCTCGTGTATTGGCTGGATATTCTTGGCACAGCCGTTTTTGCTATCTCCGGCGTTTTGCTTGCCGGAAAACTGCGCATGGACCCTTTTGGCGTACTGGTACTCGGCGTCGTTACGGCAGTGGGAGGCGGAACGATCCGCGATATGGCGCTGGCAAATGGCCCGGTATTTTGGGTAAAAGATCCCACGGATCTGGTGGTGGCGATGGTCACCTGCCTGTTAACCATCGTGCTGGTTCGTCAGCCTCGCAGACTGCCAAAATGGATATTACCGGTGCTGGATGCCGTCGGTCTGGCAGTCTTTGTGGGGATAGGGGTGAATAAAGCCTTTATTGCCGGGACTGGCCCGCTGGTGGCGATCTGTATGGGCGTGTTAACCGGCGTGGGCGGAGGGATTATTCGCGACATACTGGCGCGAGAAGTCCCGATGATCCTGCGAACGGAAATCTACGCGACGGCCTGTATCATCGGGGGGATTGTTCACGCCACGGCGTATTACACCTTTGCTGTCCCGCTGGAGAATGCGGCGATGCTGGGGATGGTGGTCACGCTGGTGATCCGTTTAGCGGCGATACGCTGGCACCTGAAGCTGCCGACGTTTGCGCTGGATGAAAATTCAAGATAGGCGTCGTTTATAAGCCCGGTAGCGCTTCGCTTACCGGGCCTACAATCTGCATTCAGGCTTAAATACTGAACGAAGAACCACACCCGCAGGTGCTGGTCGCATTCGGGTTAGTCACCACAAAGCGCGAACCTTCCAGACCTTCAGTGTAGTCCACTGAACCGCCCACCAGATATTGCAGGCTCATCGGGTCAACCACCAGCGCGACGCCCTGTTTCTCGATAGTCATATCACCATCGTTAACCTGATCGTCAAAGGTAAAACCATACTGGAAGCCACTACAGCCGCCGCCGGTAATATAAACACGCAGTTTCAGATCCGGATTGTCCTCGTCGGCAATCAGGGTTTTCACTTTTTTCGCTGCTGCTTCGGTAAATTCCAGCGGCAACGCTACGTCATCACTCATCTTATGCTCCCATGAATACTGCGACTGCTATTGGGCAAAAATCACCCAATTCTTTTTGTCATTATCTAATACCCTGGTAATTCATTCAAGTATTCTGCTTCAGGGCCTGTTCAGCTTCCTGTTTCGCCAGGGTACGGGCAAGAATGGTGGAGTATAGCGGTTTTCCACCCAGGAATTGGGCTAATAGTGTCGCGCCGAGACAGGTAATGATCATTGGCAAAATGAGCTGGTAATTGTCGGTCATTTCCAGCACCAGTACGATCCCGGTCAGCGGCGCGCGCAGGGAGGCCGCCAGCAGCGCCCCCATTCCCGCAACCGCAAACGTCCCCGCATCCAGATGGTAGGCCGGGAAACCTGCCGCCGCCGCCATCCCGAACGCCGTACCCAGCAGCGTCCCCAGTGCCAGCATCGGAGCAAAAATGCCGCCCGGGGCGCCAGAGGAGAAGCACAATACCGTGGTGATGACGCGTGAAATAAACATAAACAGCAGCAGGCCTACGCTGAAATTCCCCGCCGCGGCAATGGGAATCAGGCCGAAACCGCCGCCTGCCGCATTCGGTTCGATGAAACCGAGGATCCCGCACACGCCGCCAAGCAGGCCTCCCACCAGCACCCATTTCGTGGTATTTCCGCCATGGATGCGCTGAAACATATCCTGCGCCCGTAAAATCAGGGTGTTAAAAAGCGGGCCGACGACGCCAAAAATCATCCCAAGAACCAGATACAGCCACAGGGTATTGACCGGCGCATTGGTCAGCTTGCCAACTTCAATCACCGCCCCTTCGCCGTTAAAGACGCGAAAGACAATGCTCGACATAATCACGCCGGTAAACACCGCTTTAATGGAGATCAGGTTGTAGCGGAACTGGGCGCGCATCTCTTCAATGATAAACAGGATACCCGCCAGCGGCGCGTTAAACGCCGCAGACAGCCCCGCTGCGGCCCCCGTCGCCAGCAGCGTATGCCGTGCTTCGGCGCTGCGCATACGGAACAGATCGCCGACCATGCGCCCGACGTTACCGCCCAGCTGTACCGTTGGCCCTTCCCGACCGAGCACCATGCCCGCCCCGAGGGTTCCCATCCCGCCGATAAATTTCACAGGAAGCACCCGCCACCAGCGAACCGGGCGTAGCTCCTCCAGCGCCCCCTCAATTTCAGGGATCCCCGAGCCACCTGCTTCAGGTGCGAATTTACGCACCAGAAAATACCCCACCATGGCAAACAGCGCCGAAAGGCCAAAGGCCCACACCCAGACCAGCCATTCCCGATCGGCAAAGCTGGCGACGGTACCTATGCGCCAGTTGAGCACCGCGTTGACCGCTTTCTCGAATGCGACCCCCACCAGCCCGGCCAGCGTACCGACCACGGCGGCTGCCAGCAGAATGGCTAACGGGGTTTTGTCACGGTTGAGCAGCCGCCGGATACTGACCCGGTGCTTCGCGCGCGTAAACTGTTGTTGTTCAAAAGAAGGTGTGTTCTCGTTCATTACCTGTTCTGTTTCGTCATACAAAAGGCCGCAGGGATTCTACCAGAGACAATCCCCTCGTCCCCTGAAAAATACTTAACAATTGTTAAGCCTTCTGAGGGGCAAAAATTTTATAACCTCTTCCGAATCACTTAGAATAGT
The DNA here is from genome assembly GCF_046054285.1 of Enterobacter sp. DN. NCBI lineage: Bacteria > Pseudomonadati > Pseudomonadota > Gammaproteobacteria > Enterobacterales > Enterobacteriaceae > Enterobacter > Enterobacter sp. DN. The sequence goes on along the minus strand of NZ_JBJJTG010000004.1, from coordinate 449,775 downwards.
TGCCTTAACTTATTTCTACGAACCAGGAACGACGCCATGAGCAAGTCTGAAAACCTCTACAGCGCAGCCCGCGAGCTTATCCCAGGCGGCGTGAATTCACCCGTGCGCGCCTTTACCGGCGTGGGTGGCACCCCGCTGTTTATCGAACGTGCGGATGGGGCATATCTGTATGATGTGGATGGTAAAGCCTATGTCGATTACGTCGGCTCCTGGGGCCCGATGGTACTGGGGCACAACCACCCGGCGATCCGCAACGCGGTGATTGAAGCCGCTCAGCGCGGCCTGAGCTTCGGCGCGCCAACCGAGATGGAAGTCAAAATGGCGGAGCTGGTCACCGAGCTGGTGCCAACGATGGACATGGTGCGTATGGTGAACTCCGGTACCGAAGCGACCATGAGCGCTATCCGTCTGGCGCGCGGTTTTACCGGTCGTGACAAGATCATCAAGTTCGAAGGTTGTTATCACGGCCACGCCGACTGCCTGCTGGTAAAAGCCGGTTCCGGCGCGCTGACGCTCGGTCAACCGAACTCCCCGGGGGTGCCGGCTGATTTCGCGAAACACACGCTGACCTGCACCTATAACGATCTGAACACCGTTCGCGCCGCGTTCGAGCAGTATCCGCAGGAGATCGCCTGCATCATCGTTGAACCGGTGGCGGGCAACATGAACTGTATTCCACCGCAGCCGGATTTCCTGCCGGGCCTGCGCGCACTGTGCGATGAGTTCGGCGCGCTGCTGATCATCGACGAAGTGATGACCGGTTTCCGCGTCGCGCTGGCGGGAGCGCAGTCATACTACGGCGTTGAGCCGGATCTGACCTGCCTCGGTAAAATCATTGGCGGCGGCATGCCTGTCGGCGCGTTTGGCGGCCGTAAGGACGTGATGGACGCGCTGGCGCCAACCGGTCCGGTTTACCAGGCGGGTACGCTCTCCGGTAACCCGATTGCGATGGCGGCGGGCTTTGCCTGTCTGACCGAAGTGGCGCAGCCGGGTATCCACGAAACCCTGACGGACCGGACGACGCAGCTGGCAAACGGCCTGCTGGAAGCCGCAGAAGACGCGGGTATTCCGCTGGTGGTAAACCACGTCGGCGGGATGTTCGGGATTTTCTTCACCGATGCGAAAACCGTGACCTGCTATCAGGACGTGGTGAAATGCGACGTGGAACGCTTCAAACGCTTCTTCCACCTGATGCTGGAAGAAGGCGTGTATCTGGCCCCGTCAGCGTTTGAAGCGGGCTTTATGTCCGTGGCGCACAGCGAAGAAGATATCAATAACACCATCGACGCAGCGCGTAAGGTGTTTGCGAAGCTCTAAGGGCATTGCCGGGTGGCGCTAACGCTTACCCGGCCTACGATGTTCTCCATCTTCCCTTGGGAGAGGGAGCAAACACGAAAACGGCAATCTAAGGATTGCCGTTTACTTTTATTACCGACTCTGCTTTCTCAACAGATATATAAAGTACGGCGCGCCGATAAAGGTCGACAGCAGGCCCGCCGGGATCTGATACGGAAACAGCACCATCCTTCCGCACCAGTCAGCAAAGACCAGGATCGCTCCGCCCGTCAGCGCAGAGATCACGATATGCGGCAAAGTCCTGCGGAAGCCCATCATACGGGCGATGTGCGGCGCCATTAATCCGACAAAACTGAGCGGGCCGATAGTCATGGTGGCCGTCGCCGTCAGGCACGCGGCCAGCAGCAACAGGGCGATACGCGTTGGCGTCAGCGCCACCCCGACCGCGCGGGCGGTATCCCCACCCAGCGGCAGAATGGTCATCCAGCGACGGCACAGCGGCACAATCGCCAGCAGCACGATCATCACAATCCCGGTATGCACCACCTGACTGCCGGTGGCGTTGTACGTTGAACCGGAAATCCAGGTCAGGATCTGCGCCATGCGCGGATCGCCGCTCGCCTGCAACATCATCAGCAGCATAGTAAACGCGGTGCTGAGCGCCATCCCGGCCAGCAGCATGCGGTGAGGTGAGAACCCCCCTCGCCCGGAGGCGATCAGGATAATCATCAGCGTGACTGCCGCGCCGATACTCCCGGCAGGCATCAGCCAGCCGAACGCATTTCCCGGCACGAGGAACAACATCAACACTACGCCAAACGCGGCTCCGGAGCTGATCCCTAATACTTCCGGGCTTGCCATCGGGTTGCCGGTGAGACGCTGGATAATACAGCCCGCCACCGCCAGCATGACGCCCGCAATCAGCGCGGAGAAGATCCGCGGCCAGCGCCACTGCATGAGTTCATGCAGCAAATCCCCCGTCGCCCAGTGCCAGCCTGTGGCGTCGCGTCCCAGCGAGAGTGCGGCAAACGAGGCGATAACCAGCACCGCCAGTCCGGCAAGGCTGAACCACACCACCGACTGACGTTCGGCATGTACTTTATCGCCGGCATCCATTGCCGGGGCGCTAATGCTGCGCAGGCGCGGCAACAGCCACAGCAGCAGCGGCGCGCCGATCAGGGCCGTCACCGAGCCCGTGGAAACTTCCATCCAGACGCGCGCCAGCCAGAGAATGAGTTGATCGGAAAGCCAGAGGATCAGCGCGCCAATCAGCGGAGCCAGCATCAGCCGCGCCAGCAGACGGCGTGCGCCGAGCATTTTTGCCAGCAACGGCGCAAACAGGCCGATAAAACCGATGATGCCGACGGCGTTAACCAGTAACGCACTCAGCACAATCGCCAGGGTCAGGGCCGCCAGACGCGCCAGCGACAGCGCCAGCCCCAGATTGCGCGCCACGCCGTCATCGAGGCCCATCAACGTCAGCGGACGCAGCAGCAGCAGCGTCAGCACCACGCCGCCGAACAGCTGCGGCCACAGGCGCTGGACGATACTCCAGTCGGTCTGGGTGAGCGTGCCGGTACTCCACATAAACATGCTTTGCAGCTGGTCGTGGTGAAACAGCACCAGCAGCTGGTTGATCGCCCCACAGTAGAGGCTGACGACCAGCCCCGCGAGGATCAGCGTGACCGGCGAGAGACGTTTTCCCCAGGCCACGCCAAAGACAAGCGCACCGACCACACATGCGCCTGCCAGCGCGGCAAACTGCGAGGTTAACGCTCCCGGCAGGGTCCAGAGAGTGGTGATGGTGATCCCCAGCTGAGCCCCCGTCGCCACGCCCAGCGTGGTCGGCTCTGCCAGCGGGTTACGCAGCACCTGCTGAAACAGTACGCCCACCAGTCCCAGTCCCGCCCCGACCAGCAGGGAGATAGCCAGACGCGGCAGCAGGCTGTAGTGGAACAGCATTTGCTGAATATTATCGATATCCGGTGCGGCAAACGCGGCTGCCCACTGATCGCGCGGTAATGCCGTGGTCAGGTTAAAGCCGGTTAACACCAGGGCAGCCAGAAAAATGAGCGCTAACAGTAACATCGGGAAACGGGCCATACGCGTGCTCATGCCTTGCCTCCCAGTGCATTGTCCAGCACGCGGGCAAAATGCATTGCCGACAGCGTCGCGCCGTAGAACCATACCGCTGGCGCGCGCAGGAAGCGCTGCTCGCGGACGAACGGCATTGCCTGCCAGAGCGGGGTCGCCATCAGGGTTTGCATCTCGCGCTCGTTCCCGTGATCGAAGCACAGCACGTCCACATCACGAAACGCCGCCAGACGGTCAATACCCACGGCGGTACTGCCCCAGAACGTCATCTCGCCTTCCCAGGCATTGCGAATGCCAAAGCTGTCGAGCACTTCCTGGAACAGACAGTTATTTCCAAAGACCAGCATATGGCGGGCATCCAGCAGGGTTACCATCAGCAAAGGCCGATCGCCACGATGGGCAAAGCGCGGCTTGAGGGAATCAATCAGCGCATCAAATTCATCGAGATGTTTTTTCGCCTGAGCCTCACGGTTGAGAAACTGCGCCATCTCGTGGATGGAATTTTTTGCCATGGTCAGCGGCTTTTTGCCGTCGCTAAAGGAAAAGCCCCGTCCGGGCGCAATCTTCGCCATGGTCTCTTCCGACGGGCCATACCCCGCAGACCAGAATAAATAAGACGGTTTCATCTGGGTGAGAAGCTCAAGGTTCGGCTCCGTACGCAGGCCAATGTCGATGACGGAGTCCGGCAGTTTTGGCTCATTCACCCACAGGGTGTAGTTGGGAATATCGGCCACGCCGTAAGGCGTCACGCCAAGCGCCATCATCAGTTCGACGGGCAACCACTCCAGCGCCACGATGCGGTGCGGATCGATAGAGGCAGCGCGGGCCGGACCCATCTTTAACAGCAGCGGTGAGAGCGCCATGGCCGTCAGCAGGCGACGGCGGCTAATGAATGTTGGATCCAGCATCAGTAGACAAAGCTCACGGGTGCAGCACCGGCCGGGTGAGGCAGGATGCCCATAGGAATACCGTAGATATGTTCCAGCGTTTCGCTGCGCATCAGTTCGGCAGGCGTACCCTGAGCGATCATTTCACCGCCGCGCAGCGCTACCAGGTAGTCGCAATAGCGTGCCGCCATGTTGATATCATGCAGAACGGCAATCACCGTCAGGCCGCGCTGCTGACTTAAGCGATGCACCAGCGCCAGGACGTCAACCTGATGCGCAATGTCCAGCGCCGACGTGGGTTCGTCGAGCAGCAGGCAGCGGCTGTCCTGCGCCACCAGCATCGCGATCCATGCGCGCTGACGCTCGCCACCGGACAGGCTATCCACCAGACGGTGCGCCAGCGGTTTTAACCCAACCAGCGCGATCGCCTCTTCCACTTTCTCTCTGTCAGCGACGCCAAAACGCCCGAGCGCACCGTGCCACGGATAACGTCCAATCGCCACCAGCTCGCGCACCGTCATCCCCTCCGCCTGCGGCAACTGCTGCGGCAGATAGGCCACCTTGCGGGCAAAGGCCTTACTGCTCCAGCTCGCCAGCGGCTGGTCATCCAGCAATATGTCGCCCTCGGACGGCGGCTGATGACGACCCAGCATCTTCAGCAGCGTCGATTTACCGGAACCATTGTGCCCGATTAAACCGGTCACTTTACCTGCGGGAAACGTCAAAGAGAGCGGATGCAGCAAGGTGCGCCCGGGTACGCGAAAGGAGAGATTGTTAAGCGTGAAGGTGGAGTCGGATTGCGTTTTATTATCCTGCATGTCAGCCAACTTAAATAAAAAGGGCACGGCGAACCGTGCCCATAAAGAGGTTAGAAGCGGAAGGTCGCGGTGGCAACAACCTGGCGTCCTGCTCCCCAGTAGCATGCATACTCGCTGTAGCAGCTGGAGACGTATTCACGGTCAAAGATGTTGTTCACGTTGACGCCGACGGAAGATCCCGGCAGACCAAAGCGCGCCAGATCGTATTTCACGGTCGCATCCGCCAGGGCATAACCCGCGACGTTAAAGGACTCATAGGCTTTAGGCGACGCTGAGGAGTAGTACGTCACCGTGTTACCGATGTAACGCGCGCCCGCACCGACGGTCAGGCCACTCAGCGCCGTCTCGTGGAAGGTGTAATCCGCCCACAGGGATGCCATGTTGCGCGGTACTTCTGCCGGACGACGACCTTCATACCAGGTATCGTGGGTATATTCCGCATCTGTGTAGCTGTAGGCCGCCGTTACGTTCACGTTAGCCGACACCGCCGCTTTCGCTTCCAGCTCAAAGCCACGGGAGCGAATTTCACCGCCCTGCACGCTAAAGCCGCTGGTCGGGTTCGCCGGATCGGCGGTCAGGTTGTTGTTCTTGGTCAGCTGATATACCGCGGCCGTCACCACAACAGGCAGATCTTTAGGAACATACTTCACGCCCGCTTCATACTGCTTGCCGCGCGCCGGATCGAACGGTTTGCCGCCCTGGGTGGTGCCAGAGAGCGGTTCAAAGGATTCACTGTAGCTGAAGTATGGGGTAATCCCGTTGTCGAACAGGTAGTTAATCCCCCCGCGCCAGGTAAATGCCTGATCGTTAATTTCCGCGGTGGTCCCGTTATTACGGTTAAAGGCAGACGTTTTTGCAAAGTCATAGCGGCCACCCATGGTGAGTACCCACTTATCCCATTCCGCCTGATCCTGCGCATAGAGCCCGGTCTGCTCCTGGCGATTTAGCATGGCATACGGGAAGTTCACATTGACGTTCGCATTGCCGTGCTGCGGATTGTTCATGCTGATCGGATCGGCGGTACCGTAGTCAGCATCAATATCATTGCGCATACGAAGGTAATCCACCCCCGTCAGCAGCGTATGGTCAACGGCACCGGTCGCGAATTTCGACTGGAGCTGTGTATCAACCGTGAACGAGTTGAGGTCTTCATCTGAGCGCACGTACGCACGGCTGATCTGGGCCGGAGCGATATAGCCATTACCGTAAACTGAACGGTAAAGCGTATTGATTTTGGTATAACGCAGATTCTGACGCACGGTGAAGGTGTCGTTGAATTCATGCGCGAAGCTGTAACCCACCATTTTCTGACGACGGGAGATCTTATTGTCTTCATCGCCTTCGTTGAAATCGGTCGGCAGTTTGTGCGCCTTTCCGTTAGCATCATAGTAAGGCACAACGGTACCTTCACGCGGCAGCCAGCCGTAGTAACCCGCATCCGGATCGCTCTGGAAGTTGCTCAGGAAAGTGAAATCGGTTTTATCATCAGGACGCCAGCTGAAAGACGGCGCAATCGCGTAACGAGTAGACTTCACCATCTCCTGCTGCGCATTTTCACTGCGTCCCAGGCCGGTCAGACGGTAGGACCACACGCCGTTATCATCAATCGCGTCGCTGAAGTCAAACCCAGTCTGCCACAGGTTATCCGTCCCCATTTTGAACTGAATTTCTTTTAACGGTTCCGTGGTTGGACGCTTGCTGACCATACTCACTACGCCGCCAGGGTGGCTTTTTCCATACAGTACGGACGTCGGGCCTCGCAGCAGCTCTACGCGCTCCAGGAAGTATGGGTCCATCGACGCTTCAGAGTAGTTATCCCCTTGCAGCTTCATACCGTCCAGATACTGGTTGGTGTTCACTGTACTGGAGGTCGTAAAACCACGAATAGAAACCACGTCATAGGTCGTGGAGGCGCCGCGCGTTGCGAAAACGCTCGGCGTGTAGGCCAGCGCCTGTTTAACCGTCCCCGGCTGTTTCATGTCCATCTCTTCACGTGTGACCACGGAAATGGACTGCGGGGTTTTCTCGATCGGTGTATCGGTTTTCGTCGCCGTTGCAGTGCGCTTTGCTGCAATCGTCGGTGCAGGCCCCCAGGCACTCTCCTGCGCAGCCGGTGCGGCAGTAACAGTAATGGTTTCTTCTTTTTTCGGGGTTTCGGCGGCATGAGCATAAGCAGACATGCCGGCAACCGCTGTGGCTACGACGACCGCGATTTTACGCAGCGACGTGTTAATTGGCTGAGCAGTATTGGAAAGCGCCATGATGGATCTCTGATGGAAAAAGTGAATGATAACGTAAACGAGAATTATTATTATGACCGCAGAATAATATGCGAAACGTTGGCTGCATAGCAAGCAGTATGCGGCCCTACAAGATTTAAGGGTTTAAGAATTAACCAGATGAAAATAGAGGGTTAATGAAGTTAGCGGAATGATCGCTAAAGCCCGCCGAAACGGGCCGGAGGGCTTAACGATAAAAGAGTTCGAAAGTCGCGACGGCGTCGACTTTCCCGGCTTTAACCTCTCCCGTTTTGATGTAACGGGCTTTGAGTGGGATCTCAACCGGGACGTTGTCCTGGCTACGGGTTATTGCCGTGTAGCTCTGGTCGAACTGTAACACCGCATCGTTCTTGTCGAGGATTTGAATGCCTACGCCGCTTGCAGCGTTGTCTCCGGTAGCAATGTTGAGGATATTGCCATCCGTTACGCCAGTCGACCCTGCACTGGTGAACTGATAATCAATTTTTGTCCCGGCGGCGCAGTCCGTAATATCAATCCTGAAACGACTGTCGGTCAGGATGTCAGAATACTGACCGTTAAAATCGTGCGCATTGACCGTTTCTAGCGGCACGTAGATGTTTTTATCCGCCAGGTTACAGGTGTTTGTCGTGATGTGCACACTGGTTGGTGAAAAGCGAATTTCGCCTATCACGTCGTTATCGTAAGTTTCATGTGAGGTTAACAGGGACGTATTAAGATCGCCCTCTTCGACTTCACCAATAACGATCAACTGAGCGGTAGCCCGGAAATTGTAATTCGTTGAAAAGCTTCTGATCGTGCCAAGATAAGTTTCCGGCCTGATAATGTCTTCTTCGGTATAGCTGGGGAACTGGGTTGTAGACGCTGCAACGCGAATGCCAATCCCGGCCACGTTGGTTTTATACACTCCGGGTAAAACATCTTCACGTGCATCAGCATCACTCAATGAGAGATAGCCTCTACGTACCCGAACGGAATCACCATCACATCTTTGCGCAATTTCACCTGATTCCACACTGGCGTCATAAATAATGGTACCGACCTGAACGTCTGGCTCAAGCTGGATGACAGCGGGAATGTTGAAGGTAACAATTCCCCCGCTACTTCCGCCTCCCGTAAATGTACAAGTTGCGAATGCCGGAGCTGAAAACAGCATGATTAGGCCAGCCATTGCGCTGATGAATAGTTCTTTGCTACGCCTCATTGGCAATTTACCGTCATTTTCAAAATAGTTGCTGAGCGCCCGGGAGGGAGATCCCCCGCCCACGCACACCGTTGATCGCGCCCGTCACCCCACTGCACATTCAGGGAAACCGCTTCATGCAGACCGGTAAGCCAGACTTCTCCTTCATCACCGACGATAGCCGTTGCACTTTCCTGCGTGACAATGGCGCCGAAAGGTACCGGCTTGCCGTGGAAAAGCAGCGTGATAAGCGCACGCTTCCCCACTCGTGCATCAAAATTCGCTGAGATGGCCGCGCCTTTTGTTGGGACAACATCCTGGGTAGCGGCGGCAATTTCAATATCTTCACGATCCTGGGTGTTGACCGTAATACCGTTTTTCCGGTAGGCCGTCAGGGAAGGGACAATCGCGTTACCAAAGCGATCGGTGTAGATCCCTCGCCCGTTCTGTACTTTGACGTTATCGCCATCTTTGATATGGACAATGGCAAAGGCGTCGCGGACGGATTGCCCCAGGGTTACTCCATGTTCATGCGCAACAATTGAACCCTGCGCGCTGTAGTTCCACTGTCGGTTATCGCCCCCGTAGTTATACCCCAGCCCGACATCACCGGCAGATCCCCGGTAGCGCCCGGATACACTGCCGCCATAGCCAGTATCTTGACTGGCATAGGTCTGCTGGAGGTTATAGCTGAGGTTATTGTTCTCAAGTGCCGTGCCGCCGATCCCTACCTGATGCGAAACGAATCCACCGCTGGCAGTGTTGGCGCTGTAAGTTGACCATGCGTTCGCTAGCCAGCGTGAAAGAGGTACGTTGACCATCAACGCCATTTGCCGATCAGTATTGGCGTCCGGCGTACGCGTCAGGCTGTAGCTTACCGACCAGGTTATACCGCGCCAGCCGGAGCTTAGCCCCGCACTGACGCTGCGCTCGTGTCCCGCCATGTTCCAGTAATCCTGCTGATAACCATTAAGGTAAGCCGATCCCCAGTCCGAAACGCGTTGGGAAAGATTAACCTGCATGCGGCTGCGCCGATTATTGGTTCGCCGATAGGTATAAATCCCATCGTCAATCTCGCTGTCACGCTGGTCGACAGCTTCCTGAAAGGTATAAAACCCTGAGGTGGAATAACGGTAGCTGGCAAGCGTCACGGTGGTGTCTGTATCCGGAATATCCCTGGAATACTGCGCACGCCATGACATCCCGCGGGCATCATCTCGTCCATCATCAAAAGCCGTACGGGCGGCGGTCACATCCACGGATGCCGATCCGAAACGGCCAAGATCGGCCCCTGTTCCCGCCAGCATAGCCTGATACGACGATGCAACGAGCGCGCCGGCGTATGTTGTTACGCCATAAGGCAGGCCGTAAATGACCGTCCCTTGCAGAAAAGGGGGCTCGTCCTCACCTTCATTACCGCGATAACGCCCTGCCGCCAGCGAATATTTAAATGCTCCTTCCCGCTGTAGCACCGGAACCGATGCACTGGCCTGGATGAAGCTGTGTTCGCTGCCGTCGGCCTCTTCCACCGTCACCTCCAGATCCGCGCCGGATGTGACCTGGCTTAAATCGCGGATCTCAAATGGCCCCGGAGAGACGTTGCTTTGATAAATGGTGTAGCCGTTTTGCCTGATGGTGACTTTTGCATCGCTATTTGCGATACCACGCACCACGGGGGCAAACCCCTGCTGGCTGGTGGGCAGCATGGAAGTATCCGTTTCCAGCTTCACGCCGGTCATTTGGACGCTGTCGAAAAGCTCGCCGTTAGTGTACGTCTGGCCTATCTCAAGCTGGCTTTGCAGGGTTTTGATATCACGTTGCAGCGTACTGGCGATTGCATCCCAACCGGCGTTGTCACTCCAGGTGCTGTTGTTACGCAACCGCCACGCCCCGAGGTTGATCCCCGACTCCAGACCAAGCCATGCAGATGACGTTTCACCAGAACGGTAGTGCTGCTGAGAGCCGCTAAACTGGTAGCTTGTCCAGGCGGCGGGAGCACCGTCATCCCAGAATTTAGGCTCGATAGCCCCGGCCGCAGCCTGATCGCGGTATTTTTGCGGGATCACCAGCTTGAGGGTCTGATTATCCTGGTCGTAATCGTAGCGGGCATTATCAATAAAATGGGAGATGTCATCGATTATCACCGCATCATCCAGATCTTTCATATCCGGGATCGTGTCGACTTTTACCCCTAATGCACGCAGATCCGCTTTGGTCAGCTCCGGTAACAGGCGCTGCTTATCGTCAGACAAGATCCAACTCACCGTGCGTTTATCCAGAACATCCCGATCCCACATAATGGTCGTCAGAAAGTTTCCCGGCAGTAAGCCATTATCATTGATGAAATTTTTTAGCGTTGAGGTGTTTTCCAGCGGAGTGTCCATCTCGAGGATCCGCAGGTTAAATTCGTCATCTGCACTCACAGGCTGGATCATCGCGAGCAGCGCTAACGCGATTCCCTTCAGAACCTGTTTGTAGAGTGGAGATGACGACATAGGGTACCAGCATTGTGTGTTTAAAGAGCCTGCTTGCGCTGGGAGGTTTGCGCGCCGAAATCGCTAATAGCAGTCCACGTCACGGGCCCGTTTGCAGATTGAGGCACAGAAAAATATTGCTCGCTGAAAGGTGCGACCATCATTGAAATTGCCCCCGGCGTGGTTTTTGTGTCAGTCACAGGGACACTTTTCCCGCCCACGGCCAGCTCGCCAAAGGAGACGTAAAACGGCGTTGGGTTTTTCGCAATGAGCTTGTTCCCCTGGCGGCGGAAGGTGATTTTTTCATAGGCTTGTAGCGCATCGGTTTCTTTCAAATCAGCAGGACGCCAGAACAGCTTCAGACGCGTTTTCATCGCGAATTGCAGCGTATTCTTGTCTTTTAAGTCAGGTGATAACGCCGAGACGGATTTCACATTCGCCAGAAATAAAGATTCGCGATCTGCGGGCAGATTTTTTTTATCGCCGGTAAAAATGATGTGCAAAAGGGTCTGACGATTTTCCTGTAATTTATAGACAGGCGGCGTAATGATGAAAGGTGCTTTTGCATCGTTGGGGTAACTCACCCAGCTTTGCACCAGATATCGAGTATGAGGGTCTTTATTTTTGAGTGCTATTTGTACTTCGGATTTATTCGATGGATAAATAATTCGCGTGCCACCGAGAACCACACTTGCCTGTACTGAACAGCAAGAGATAATCAAACATCCACCTAACAATTTTAATAAATAATTCATACTACGTTCCAGAAGGCAGCCCTTTCAGGCTGCCAAAATAGATTTAGCGATAAACAACCTCGAACGTTGCAGATGAGGAGTAGTGACCTGCTGTTGGTTTGTTATCACCAACCTGAATAACTTTCGCGGTGTAATTAAAGACAGATGCTGTGGCGCCAGTGGCATCGTTCGCAACATCGGTACCGGCTTCCGGTTCTGATCCGTTGAAAACCACGTCCCCCTTAGTCCCATTTTCATTACTGACAATGATGCCAACGTTGGTCGCATTGCCAGCGCCGGAAAGATCGTTCTTCAGGCGCTTGTATTCCGCATCCGTTGTGGTGCCGCTGAACTTGAGGTTCAGTTTGGCAACCAGCGGATCACATTTTTTCACTTCAATCTTAAAGGCCTTCGACGTCCCGACCTGACCGTCAGTACCAAAATCAGAAGGATAAGTATCTGCAAATGTGACGGTGGAAGTATTGGACCCCGAGCCATCAACATCAATTTCACAGGTATCCGCCACAATTTTTCCGGCGAAATTTACCGTACCAGAATCATTCGCTGCAAATACCGGCAGAGAGAGTGCAGCCATAAGCGTGCTGGCCAACACCGTTGAAACAACATATTTACTCATAACAATATCCTTATATGTGATGATGAAGATATCCATTCTTGATATATACAAAAATGTTGGGAAGTCCTCTAAGGAATATCCTGTGAGGTCAGTAAATTTCTGGGGAGGATTTAATCAGATTATTCTTCATCACGTCTAGATCGCAAAATGATAATGCCCGAATAATCGGACACAACTTTCTGTTTTAGATGAAAAAAAGCAAAAATTAATAATTCTACATTTTAAATTTAATAATTTTAAATATAAATGAATGTAAACATAAAAAAAGGCCGCTTAATCATTAAGCGGCCTTTTATTCAGGAAACTAATTAGTTTCCGCCAAACATGTCCTTGATCCAGCCGGCGACACCGTCGCTGTCTTTCTTCTCATTCTGCTGCTGCGGCTGTTGCTGCTGCGGCTGCTGAGGTTGAGAAGATTGATCGAACGGGTTACCTGTCGGTTCTTCTGGCTGACTTTGCTGACACAGCGCATCCGGGTTAGTCGTCCAGACCGGCAGCGTACGCATCCCGCCACCGCAGATAAAGTTGCCCGATGCGTCCACCCCCATATCAACGATATCTTCCGGGGCAACCAGGTTCAGCGGCACCGGAGACTGGTTGGCCAGGTAGCGCTGGTAAATCGACATCGCACCGCTCGCGCCATACAGTTTGGTCGGCTGGTTGTTATCGCGCCCCACCCAGGTGATGACCACTTCACGACCATCAATACCGGCGAACCAGGTATCGACGTTGTTGTTGGTGGTCCCGGTTTTACCCGCCAGATGCAGGCCCGGATACTTCGCTCCCAGCTGACGGCCTGTACCGCGCTGGACAACCTGCTGCATGGTCCACAGCGTCATATAGGCCGCCTGCGCCGGAACTGCACGTTCTGCCTGCGGGAAGCTCTGATACAGCACGGAGCCATCTTCGGCAATCACCGAACGCAGAGCGGAAAGCGGAGCACGGTTACCGCCGCTGGCGATGGTCTGGAACGCCTGCGCCACTTCGATTGGCGTCAGGTTAAGCGCCCCCAGAATCATCGCTGGCACCGGGTGCAGCTGATCTTTCGGTACCCCCAGTTTCTGCCAGGTGTCGGTAATGGCCGGCAGGCCCAGCGCCATTCCGAGGTTAACCGTTGGCACGTTCATCGAGCGGGTTAACGCATCCACCAGCATGACCTGGCCGCTGAACTGTCTGTCATCGTTCTGCGGTGACCAAACCTGGCCGTTAGGCTGGCGCAGGGAAATTGGCGCATCGGCAATCCAGGTATTCAGGCGATAAAGATTCGGCTGGCTCAGCGCGGTCAGATAGGTCGCCGGTTTTGCCAGTGAACCAATTGAACGACGCGCCTGCATGGCACGGTTATAGCCCGCAAACTGCGGCTCAGCACCGCCCACCATGGCACGAACTTCGCCGGTGTTACGGTCAACCACTACCATCGCGGTTTCCAGATCGCTCAGCTTACGCTGCTTTTTCAGCGCCGGAATACCTTCTACCGCCGCTTTTTCTGCGGCGTCCTGTGCCACGGAGTCAAAGGTGGTAAAGATCTTCACGCCGGAGAGATCTTTCACTTTATCCCCGAGCTTAGACTGCAACTCCTGACGCACCATCTGCATAAAGGCAGGCTGCGGAGAGATCACCCCACCACGCGGCTGAACGCCCAGCGGACGCGCGCTCAGCATGTCGTACAGCTCCTGGTCAATCACCTGCTGTTGTTGCAGCAGACGCAGCACCAGGTTACGACGCTCCAGCGCCAGTTTCGGGTTACGCCACGGGTTGTAGATCGACGCGCCTTTCACCATGCCCACCAGCAGCGCCTGCTGGTCAAGGCTCAGCTCTTCTACCGGACGACCAAAGTAGTACAGGCTCGCCAGCGGGAAGCCGCGGATCTCGTTGTCACCGCTCTGACCGAGGTACACCTCGTTCATGTACAGCTCAAGAATACGATCCTTGCTGTAGCGCGCATCCATCAGCACGGCCATGTACGCTTCGTTGGCTTTACGCCAGTAAGAGCGCTCGCTGGAGAGGAACAGGTTTTTCACCAGCTGCTGGGTCAGGGTACTCGCCCCCTGCACCGTACGCCCGGCAGTCAGGTTCGCCAGTACCGCACGACCAATGGAGTAAAGGCTAATACCGTCGTGCTCGTAGAAGTGGCGGTCTTCGGTTGCCAGCAGGGTATCTACCAGCAGATCCGGGAAGCCGTTACGCGCCACGAACAGGCGCTGTTCGCCGTTTGCGGACGACAGCATGGTGATGAGGCGCGGATCGAGACGGAAGAAACCGAACTGGCGATCGTTATCCATGTTCTCAATGGTTTCCAGACGATCGCCGTCAAAGGTCAGACGCGCGCGCACCTGCCCTTCTTTACTGTCCGGGAAGTCGAACGGACGGCGGATCATCTCAATGCTTTTCGCCTGGACGGTAAATTCACCCGGACGGGTCATTTTCGTGACCTGACGATACTGCGTGGCTTGCAGCAGCTTCACCATCTCGTTCTTGCTGATGGACATGTCCGGCTCAAGGTTCACCATGCGGCCGTACACTGCCGCAGGCAATTGCCAGACTTTCCCGTCGATACGGCTGCGGATCTTCTGATCCAGATAAACGCCGTAAATCGCGATCAGGACAACAAAAACAATGAACAGCTTCAGCAGCAACCAGAACCAGCCGCGCTTACCACGAGGCTTACGCCCTTTGCCTTTCCCTTTACGTGGCATCGGTTCTTCATCCTCATAATCGTCTTCATAGTCATCGTCATACTCCTCATCTCTGAGGCGACGACGGCTTACCTTTTCTTTCGCCGGACGCGTCGGCTTTCCCTTACGTCCTATTGGCTCGCGGTCATTCCCCGCCATGCTTTTTCTCCGCAACATTCAGGCGCAAAGGCCAGATTTTCTTATCTTGCACAGGTCAGTGAAAGAAGAAATCTCTCAAAGTTTGTTTCTCCCTTTCCCCGTGGGAGAGGGCCGGGGTGAGGGCATCAGGCCGCACTCCCCTTTTCGATCCATTACGAATATTTCTTCGTGCGCCGTGTCGGCGCGGTATTCGCCGGATCGTCCGGCCAGACGTGTTTGGGATATCGCCCTTTCATCTCTTTCTGCACTTCACGATAGCTCCCCGCCCAGAACGCCCCCAGATCGCGGGTGATCTGCAAGGGACGATGCGCAGGCGAAAGCAGCTCAAGCACTAACGGCACGCGCCCTTCAGCGATGGACGGCGTGGTGGCCTCACCAAACATCTCCTGCATCCGAACCGCCAGTGCCGGCGGATTATCCTCATGATAACGAATGGCAATCCGGCTCCCGGTTGGCACAGTGTAATGCCCAGGCAGTTCACTATCCAGACGTTGACGTAACGACCAGTCCAGTAAATTCTGTAACGCTGCCTTAACATCAAGCGCCTTCAGGGCGCGCAGCGAGTGTACGCCGTTCATCTGCGGCAACAGCCACTGTTCAAGCGTCGCGAGCAGCGTCTCATCATCCACCGCTGGCCACCCCTGTTCCGGCAGCCACTTCGCGGCGCAATGCAGGCGAATGCGATACTGTTCGGCCTCCGGCGTCCAGTTCAGTACGCTCAGCCCTTTTTCCCGAATGCCGTTCAGCATCGCCTGGTGTAACTCTTCCTCCGACGGCTTCGCCAGCGGTTTCGTCCCGAGCGTCAGTTTGCCAATCTGGCTACGACGGAACGCCTTCAGCGTGCCCTGGGCATCATCCCATTCCACGATGTCAGATTGCTGAAGCAGCTGCGGGCAGGCACGCGTCAGCGCGTCAATATCCACGGCAACCGCCTGTAAAATACGCGCGTCCGGGGAGTGGCTGCCCTGGAGCAAGAGCGGCGCGATCAGCCATTCGTGACGCGTCAGGGCGTCATCGCTGTCCAGCATCGCGCCCATCCCATTTGCCAGCTGATAGCGACCATCCAGCCCGCGACGGCGCGCAATCCTGTCCGGGAAAGCCTGGGCCAGCAGAGGGATAACTTTATCGCTGTCAGGCGAACCGCCCCGGCAATTCAGGCGTTTACACAGCTGCTGCGCGCGTTGTTGCCAGTTTCCCTGATGACGAGAAAAGGCCTGTCCCAGATCGCTGCTGCCACCGCGCGGCGGCTCCTCAAGAATAGCCGCCAGTTTTGCCGCCGTGGCAATTTCATCATCGCCCTGTGCTGCCACCAGCATTGCCGCCAGACGCGGATCGTTGCCCAGCGCCGCCATTTTCTGACCGCGCGCCGTCAGTCGCTCGCCTTCCAGCGCGCCAAGCTGGGTCAGCAGGCTACGCGCGGCGGAAAGGTTCACGACAGGCGGAGGATTAAGCCAGGTGAGCTGGTCAGGGTCCGGGCAGCCCCACTGCATCAGATCCATCACCAGCCCGGAGAGATCGCTTTGTAAAATCTCAGGCGTGCTCTGCAATGCCGCACGCTCCGCCTGCTCGGCGCTGGTTAAATGCAGGCAAATACCCGGCTCAAGACGCCCTGCTCGCCCTGCGCGCTGCACCATCGAGGCCTGGCTAATGCGCTGCGTCAGTAGCCTGGTCAGCCCGGTACGCGGATCAAAACTGGCTACCCTCTCCTGCGTACTGTCCACCACCAGGCGAATGCCTTCGATGGTCAAACTGGTTTCCGCGATATTGGTTGCCAGCACCACTTTGCGCTGCCCCGCCGGTGCGGGAAGGATCGCCTTGCGCTGGTCAGCCAACGGCAGCGCGCCGTAGAGCGGGCACAGCATAACGTCACCGTTCACCCGGGATGCCAGCTGCTCCTGTACGCGCTGGATTTCGCCTACGCCGGGTAAAAACAGCAGCAGCGAGCCGGGCTCCTGGCGGAGCAATTCGGCGGTGGCGATGGCAACCGCTTCGTCAAAACGCTGATGGGCAGGCAGCGGCTGATAGCGGCGCTCGACCGGGAACGCACGCCCTTCAGAGGAGATCATCGGCGCGTCAGGGAGCGTCTGCCGGAGCCGCTCGTTATCCAGCGTCGCCGACATAATCAGCAACCGAAGGTCGTCGCGCAGCCCCTGCTGAACGTCGAGCAGCAGCGCAAGGGCCAGATCGGCCTGGAGGCTGCGCTCGTGAAATTCATCAAGGATCACCAGCCCGACGCCGGTCAGCTCCGGATCGTTTTGCAGCATACGGGTGAGAATACCCTCGGTGACCACCTCCAGCCGCGTGGACGGTCCAACGCAGGTTTCGGCGCGCATCCGGTACCCTACCGTCTCGCCCGGTTTTTCATTCAGCAGTTCCGCCAGGCGCTGCGCCACATTGCGCGCGGCCAGCCTGCGTGGCTCCAGCAGGATAATTTTCCCGCTGATGCTCCCCTCGCGCAGAATTTGCAGGGGCAGCCAGGTGGATTTACCCGCTCCGGTGGGCGCGCTGAGCAAAACCTGTGGCGCATGTTCTAAGGCTGCGAGAAGCTCAGGAAGGACGACAGCGACGGGCAAAAAGGACACTTACGGCTCCAGAGGGTTAACATTAATCGGCGTACATTGTAGCATCGGCGCATATCATTACCGAGTCTTGCGCATGTCTGAGTCAAAACGGCTATTCTTCGTCATTGAATTACCCACCACGCTTCAACGGCAGATTGTTCGCTGGCGCGCCAGCCACTTCCCCGCGGAAGCGGGCCGCCCCGTCGTCGCCGCCAATATGCACCTGACGTTAGCCTTTCTTGGTGAAGTAAGCGCTGAAAAGCAGCGCGCGTTAAGCGCAATGGCCGGACGCATTTCGCAGCCGGGGTTTACGCTGCATCTTGACGATGCCGGGCAATGGCTGCGCTCTCGGGTGGTCTGGCTGGGGACGCGGCAGCCCCCTCGCGGACTGCTACAGCTCGCCAACATGCTGCGGGCGCAGGCCGCGCGCAGCGGCTGTTATCAGAGCCCGCAGCCGTTTCATCCCCACATTACCCTGCTGCGCGACGCGGGTCAGGCCGTTGCCATCCCGCCACCGGGCTTTCACTGGTCCTTTCAGGTGAATGAATTTGCGCTGTACGAATCTGCCTTTGTACAAGGACGCACCCGCTATACTCCGCTTCAGCGCTGGACGCTGGGCGACACGTTAAGGAATCCTGATGAAGTTTAGCCCTGCACTCCAGCCCGCCACGCTGATCCAGCGTTACAAACGCTTTCTCGCTGATGTGATCACCCCTGAGGGCGAAACGCTCACGCTGCACTGCCCTAACACCGGCGCCATGACCGGTTGCGCCACGCCGGGTGACACGGTCTGGTATTCCACATCAGAAAATACTAAACGCAAATATCCTCATACCTGGGAAATGACCGAGACGCAAAGCGGGGCATTTATTTGCGTGAATACCCTGCGCGCAAATCAGCTGGTTAAGGAAGCCCTGACAAATGGAATGCTTCCTGAACTGGTGGGTTACGGCACGCAAAAAAGCGAAGTGAAATATGGCGATGAAGGCAGCAGAATTGATTTTATGTTACAGGCGGAAGAGCGCCCTGAGTGCTATATTGAAGTGAAATCAGTGACGTTAGCGGAACAGGAAAACGGCTTCTTTCCGGATGCGGTAACGCTACGTGGCCAGAAGCATCTGCGAGAGCTAATGAGTGTAGCGGCGGCGGGCAAGCGCGCCGTGTTGCTGTTTGCGGTTCTGCATTCAGCCATTGAACGGTTTTCCCCGGCCCGTCATATTGATCCTAAATACGCGCAATTGTTGAATGAGGCACAAAAGCAGGGGGTAGAGATTTTCGCTTATAAAGCGGAACTTTCTGCCGATAATATGACTCTGAGATCCTCTCTTCCCATTGTCTTATAAGGGATTAGACGATTGACTAATAAGTGTTCTGGCCGCGTGCGCAAATACGCTTTTCCTCACAGGGTTGTCAAGTGTTACGTTTAGATAATTGCCATACGGAAAAGCATCTGCTATTTATAGCGACCTGATTTTTCCCCCAACACGGGGATCGATAGTGCGTGTTAAGGAGAAGCAACATGCAAGAAGGGCAAAACCGTAAAACATCGTCCCTGAGTATTCTCGCCATCGCTGGGGTGGAGCCGTATCAAGAGAAGCCGGGCGAAGAGTATATGAACGAAGCCCAGCTGTCGCACTTCAAGCGTATTCTTGAAGCATGGCGTAATCAACTCAGGGATGAAGTCGATCGCACCGTTACACATATGCAGGATGAAGCTGCTAACTTCCCGGACCCGGTCGACCGTGCCGCTCAGGAAGAAGAGTTCAGCCTCGAACTGCGTAACCGTGACCGCGAGCGCAAACTGATCAAAAAGATCGAAAAAACGCTGAAGAAGGTCGAGGACGAAGATTTTGGCTACTGCGAATCCTGCGGTGTTGAAATCGGTATTCGTCGCCTGGAAGCGCGTCCAACAGCCGATCTGTGCATCGACTGTAAAACGCTGGCAGAAATCCGCGAAAAACAGATGGCCGGCTAACGCCTGCCCTCTCACTACTCAGCTAAGGCGGGAGTCTCTCCCGCCTTGTTACCGTTGATATGTCTGAATCTCACTATATCGGGCGCTTTGCGCCATCTCCCTCCGGTGAATTACACTTCGGCTCATTAATTGCCGCGCTCGGCAGCTACCTACAGGCTCGCGCCCGTCAGGGTCAATGGCTGGTCCGCATTGAAGATATCGATCCTCCACGTGAAGTTCCCGGTGCAGCAGAAACTATTCTGCGTCAGCTGGAACATTACGGTCTTCACTGGGATGGCGACGTACTCTGGCAGTCTCAACGCCATGATGCCTACCGTGAACGTCTGGCGTGGCTTGCTGAACAGGGCCTTTCCTATAACTGCACCTGCACGCGGGCGCGTATTCAGAGCGTAGGTGGCGTTTATGACGGCCACTGCCGTACGCGGCACAACGGTCCTGAGAATGCCGCCGTACGGCTGATACAGCGTTCTCCGGTGACGCAGTTTACCGACGTTCTCTCAGGAACAATTCAGGCGGATGAACGCCTGGCGCGTGAAGATTTTATTATTCACCGTCGTGATGGTTTGTTTGCCTATAACCTGGCGGTGGTTATCGATGACCATTTCCAGGGCGTTACGGAAATCGTGCGCGGGGCGGATCTGGTTGAGCCTACCGTGCGGCAAATATCGCTTTACCAGCAGTTTGGCTGGGCGGTGCCGGATTACATCCATCTGCCGCTGGCAGTCAATGAACAGGGAAATAAGCTATCGAAACAGAATCATGCCCCGGCGCTGCCTGACGGCGATCCGCGCCCGGTTTTGATCGACGCGCTGCGATTTCTCAACCAGAATGTAACGCAGGAATGGCAGGATCTGAGTCTGGATGAATTGCTGAAAACGGCCATTGCTGACTGGACGCTTATGGCCGTGCCAAAAATCCAGCATTCTCAAATGCGTTGCGCTGAGCTATGATTAGCCGCTTTTTTGATAACAAAACACACTACGAGGTGTACTATTTTTACCCGAGTCGCTAATTTTTGCCGTAAAGTGCTGAGCCGCGAAGAGAGCATGGCGAACGACGCTATTGCACAGCCACACATGTCGGTCATTCCGCGTGAGCAGCACAATATTTCCCGCAAAGATATCAGTGAAAATGCCCTCAAGGTGCTCTATCGTCTGAATAAAGCAGGCTACGAGGCCTATCTCGTCGGCGGCGGGGTGCGCGATTTACTGCTGGGCAAAAAACCAAAAGATTTCGACGTGACGACCAGCGCCACGCCTGAGCAGGTGCGTAAATTATTCCGCAACTGCCGTCTGGTTGGCCGCCGTTTCCGTCTGGCGCACGTGATGTTTGGACCGGAAATTATTGAAGTGGCGACCTTCCGCGGTCACCACGAAGCGGGCGTTAACGATCGCACGACTTCCCAGCGCGGCCAAAACGGTATGCTGCTGCGCGACAACATCTTCGGCTCTATTGAAGAAGATGCTCAGCGTCGCGATTTCACCATCAACAGCCTTTACTATAGCGTGGCGGATTTTACCGTGCGCGATTACGTCGGCGGTATGCAGGATCTGAAAGACGGTCTGATTCGCCTGATCGGCACGCCGGAAACACGCTATCGCGAAGATCCGGTCCGAATGCTGCGCGCCGTGCGTTTCGCCGCCAAGCTGAACATGCGTATCAGCCCGGAAACCGCAGAGCCGATCCCGCGCCTGGCGACGCTGATCAACGACGTGCCCCCTGCCCGTCTGTTTGAGGAGTCGTTAAAGCTGCTCCAGGCAGGCTACGGGTTTGAAACCTACAACCTGCTGCGTGAGTACAACCTGTTCCAGCCGCTGTTCCCGACCATTACCCGCTACTTCACCGAAAACGGTGACAGCGCAATGGAGCGGATAATTGCGCAGGTGTTGAAGAACACCGATACCCGTATTCATAACGATATGCGCGTGAATCCGGCGTTCCTGTTCGCGGCCATGTTCTGGTATCCGCTGCTGGAAACGGCGCAGCGCATTACCCAGGAGAGCGGTCTCGCCTATTATGATGCGTTCGCGCTGGCGGCAAACGACGTGCTGGACGAAGGCTGTCGCACGCTGGCGATCCCGAAACGTATTACCACGCTGGTGCGTGATATCTGGCAGCTTCAGCTGCGTATGTCCCGCCGTCAGGGTAAACGCGCCTGGAAGCTGATGGAGCATCCTAAGTTCCGCGCCGCGTTCGATCTGCTCTCTCTGCGTGCTGAAGTTGAAAGGAACCCGGAACTACAGCGCCTGGCGCAGTGGTGGGGCGAGTTTCAGGTTTCTGCGCCACCGGAGCAAAAAGATATGCTTACGGATCTGGATGATGAACCGGCACCGCGCCGTCGTCACCGTCGCCCGCGCAAACGCGCACCGCGTCGTGAAGGTACGGCATGACCCTTGCGTATATCGCCATCGGCAGCAATCTGGCCTCTCCGCTGGAGCAGGTTAACGCTGCCGTGCAGGCCCTGGGAGAGATCCCCCAAAGCCGCATTGTCGCGCTGTCCTCATTTTACCGTACGCCGCCGCTCGGCCCGCAGGATCAACCTGATTATCTGAACGCCGCCGTAGTGCTGGAAACGACCCTTGACGCAGAAACGCTGCTGGATAATACCCAGCGTATTGAGCTACAGCAGGGTCGTGTCCGCAAAGCCGAACGCTGGGGACCGCGCAAGCTCGATCTCGATATTATGCTTTTCGGTCACGAGGTGATTAACACCGAACGCCTCACCGTTCCGCATTACGACATGAAAAACCGCGGGTTTATGCTCTGGCCGCTGTTTGAAGTCGCGCCCGATCTCACCTTCCCTGACGGCTCCTCGCTGCAAGCCGTTCTGCAAAATCTCAACGCGGATAAACCGGCCCGCTGGTAATCCCGCCTCCGCATCGATTAACCATTCCTTATTTGCGGTTAATCGATTGCCTAAAATCATTGTTCCCTCAAATGTTACTGTTAGAATGCGCAAAGATTCGCTTTTGGGCCATCAGGAAACAGTATGAAACCAACCACCATCTCCTTATTGCAGAAATGCAAACAGGAAAAAAAACGCTTCGCCACTATCACCGCGTATGACTACAGCTTCGCAAAACTGTTTGCCGAAGAAGGGATCAACGTCATGCTGGTCGGAGACTCGTTAGGGATGACGGTACAAGGACATGATTCCACTCTGCCGGTCACGGTCGAGGATATTGCTTACCATACCCGCGCCGTGCGCCGGGGTGCCCCCGCCTGCCTGCTGCTTTCCGATCTGCCGTTTATGGCGTATGCCACCCCGGAGCAGGCCTTCGAAAATGCGGCGACCGTGATGCGCGCCGGCGCCAATATGGTCAAAATCGAAGGCGGCGCCTGGCTGGTCGATACGGTGAAAATGCTCACCGACCGCGCCGTGCCGGTTTGTGGTCATTTGGGGCTGACGCCGCAGTCGGTCAACATCTTTGGCGGATATAAGGTGCAGGGCCGAGGCGATGCGGCGCAGACGCTGTTTGATGATGCCGTGGCGCTGGAAGCCGCGGGCGCGCAGCTGCTGGTGCTGGAGTGTGTGCCGGTTGAGCTGGCTAAGCGTATCACTGAGGCGCTGTCGATTCCGGTGATCGGCATCGGCGCGGGTAACGTCACCGATGGCCAGATTCTGGTCATGCACGACGCCTTTGGGATCACCGGTGGCCATATTCCAAAATTTGCTAAAAATTTCCTGTCAGAAGCAGGCGACATGCGTGCTGCTGTGCGGCAGTATATTGCCGAGGTTGAGTCCGGCGTTTATCCGGGCGAAGAACACAGTTTCCATTAAGGAGTCCAGGTGTGCTAATCATAGAAACCCTGCCGCTGCTGCGTCAGCATATTCGTCGGGCGCGTCAGGAAGGTAAACGTATCGCCCTTGTTCCAACCATGGGCAACCTGCACGACGGCCATATGAAGCTGGTCGATGAAGCGAGAGCCCGGGCAGATATCGTGGTGGTCAGTATCTTCGTTAACCCGATGCAGTTCGATCGCGAAGACGATCTGGCGCGCTACCCACGTACCTTGCAGGAAGATTGCGAGAAGCTCAAAAAACGTCATGCGGATATCGTCTTCGCACCGGCACCCGCAGATGTGTATCCCCAGGGTACCACTGAATCGACCTACGTCGACGTGCCGGGTATTTCGACCATGCTGGAGGGCGCCAGCCGCCCGGGCCATTTCCGTGGCGTCTCCACCATCGTCAGCAAGCTGTTTAACCTTGTGCAGCCGGACATCGCCTGCTTTGGCGAGAAAGATTTCCAGCAGTTGGCGCTGATCCGCAAAATGGTTGCCGACATGGGCTACGACATCGAGATCGTCGGCGTGCCGATTGTACGCGCGAAAGATGGCCTGGCGCTCAGTTCCCGTAACGGCTATCTGACCGCCGAACAGCGTAAAATTGCGCCGGGCTTAAGCAAAGTCATGAATACAATGGCAGAGCAACTGCTGGCAAAAGAGTTAACAGCAGAAGAGATTATCGCCCTGGCTGAACAGGCGCTGAACGAGAAAGGTCTTCGTGCTGACGACGTTCAAATTCGGGATGCCGATACGCTTCTGGCACTTACAGAGACCAGCAAACGTGCGGTAATTCTGGTGGCGGCATGGCTCGGCCAGGCCCGCCTTATCGATAACAAAGTGGTTGAGCTGGCGTAGTTTTTCTACCCGGAAGATGAAAGGTAAACGTAATGATTCGCAAAATGCTGCAAGGTAAACTTCACCGTGTGAAAGTCACTCAGGCCGACCTGCATTATGAAGGCTCCTGCGCGATCGACCAGGATTTTCTCGACGCGGCGGGTATTCTCGAAAACGAAGCCATTGATATCTGGAACGTAAATAACGGCAAACGCTTCTCTACCTACGCCATTGCCGCTGAGCGCGGGTCCAAAATCATCTCCGTCAACGGTGCGGCGGCGCACTGCGCGGACGTAGGCGATATCGTGATTATCGCCAGCTTTGTCATGATGTCTGACGAAGAAGCGCGTCGCTGGCAGCCAAAAGTAGCCTACTTTGAAGGCGACAATGAGATGAAACGTACCGCGAAGGCGATTCCGGTACAGGTTGCCTGATAATATTTATCCCACGACCCATTCCTGCGCATTTATTAAATGAATGGGTCTTTAAAAAGCATTTATAGAATTAATATTCAAACTCTCCCCGCACAACCAGACAATCCCATCACATTGATAACAAATAATTTTAAATTTACTAAACTATTCATTTAGTTTAAATCACGCACAACATCTATATTTCATTGAGATTAACAATATAATTCGCCACGAAATTTAATTTCAAATAAAAGCTTTACGGGCACTTATTATTCACTCAACGAATATGGATATTTAAATGATTTCTAAAAAATATGGTTTGGCAATTGCTATGGCAAGCGTATTGGCTGCGGGTTCAGCGGTAGCAGCAGATCCTGACACCGGCACTATTACTTTCCACGGCATGGTTTCTAACAATACTTGCCAGGTCTCCCTTGACCAGAAAATCGATCAGAACGGTAACGATTTTGACGTGACTCTGGACACTGTATTTGTGCGTGATTTCGCAAACGCACTGGGTAGCACCAGCACCCTGGGTGAAAAGAAATTCAGCCTTTCACTGACCGGTTGTGATACCGCAACTGTGAAGAAAGCATCTGCACAGTTCTCTTCCTGGGCTGGCTCCTCTTCTACCGAAGGCGGTCTGCTGGTTCCACCAAGCAATGCTCAGGGTTCAGCTAAGAACGTTAACCTGGTGCTGTCAAACGACGGTAACTCAGCTACCGATCAGATCAAAATTGACCAGACTAACAACTCCCAGAAAGCAACCATCGATGAAACTTCTGGCGCAGGAAACCTGTACTACCGCGTAGCGTACACCCAGGGTCAGGGTTGGGATGCAACAAGTAATCCAGTTTCTGCTGGTACCGTGCAGGCACAGGTTGCCTTCACCATGATTTACGAATAAGAGATTCGTAAACTTTAAATTAAGCAATCCTTCATGATGAATGAGGGATTGCTTGTGTAATTCCAAAAGGAAGTGGAAAAAATGTCTCATTCAGTCTTCATTAAAAGTTTTCAAGCCGTATTGCTCGCAACTGCCGTTTTGGCCACATCGAATGCAAGTGCGGATATTGTTATTTCCGGCACCCGTATTATCTATCCACAGTCATCGAAGGATGTTGTTGTTAATCTCGATAACCATGGAACCAAACCGCTTTTGGTTCAAACCTGGCTTGATGATGGGCGTGATGGCGTAAATCCGGAAGAGTTAAAGCTTCCTTTTATCATTACCCCTCCAGTATCCCGTATTGACCCGAAAAAAGGCCAATCCGTACGTATTACCTACACAGGTACACCTTTACCACAGGATCGTGAATCGCTTTTCTGGTTCAATGTCCTGGAGATTCCACCAAAATCAAAAGCTGCGGATAAAGAGAATCTTAACCAGCTTCAGCTGGCATTCAGAACACGTATTAAATTCTTTTACCGTCCTGACGGGTTAAAAGGCTCGGCAGGTGAAGCAGCTGAGCATTTAACATGGACGCAGAAAAAAGAAGGAAACGCGGTTAAGCTTGTTGCCCATAATAATTCACCGTATAACGTCTCCGTTTCGGCGGTAACCATTAAAGCCAGTCAAAAAACATACGACGTTGATCATAAGGCCGTTCCACCGTTCAGTGATACCACAATGACGGTTAAAGGTTTAGCTTCTGCCGTAAATGGTAAAGTAGAGTTTGATTCTATTAATGACTATGGCGGCACAGACCATCACGAAGCGGGACTAAAATAGAGCACCCTTTAATACATATAATAATTAATAGCATTAACTCTGTGGAGAGCACCCTCTCTGCACTGATTAAGTGGATGTGCCATGTTATTTAAACGTTCTCTTTTATGTCTTACGATAAGTGCAGCATTGCCTTTTTATGCCTGTGCAGAAAATATCACGCCAGCAAAAGATCTGCCTGATAATGAAGAAGAGGTCGAGTTTAACGATCAATTTCTTTTAAATGGCAGCGCTAATATTGATATTAATCGTTTTTCACATGGCAACCCGGTTTTACCGGGGACCTATCGCACTAAGATCAACCTGAACGGTAAACTGAAGTCCACCGTGGAGGTCACGTTTAAAGATAACGGAACACCTCGTGCGACCCCGTGCATAACAAAACTGCTGCTGTCACAATCGGGTGTCGACACCAGCACATTGCCTGACGGACCGGAAGACGATGAAACCTGCGTCGATATTAAAAAATCTTTCGCTGGCGCTACGGTTAGCTATGACAGTGGCAAGCAGGCTATGGATTTTAATTTTCCCCAGATTTATGTGCTGAAACGCCCGGCGGGCTATGTCGATCCATCGTTGTGGGATAACGGGATTCCTGCCGCTCTGCTCTCTTATGACATGAACGGCTGGCGTAGCGAGAACAACGGCAGTACATCAGAAAGTGCATATGTAGGGTTACGCTATGGTCTGAATATGGGGCCATGGCGCCTGCGCTCGCGTGGCAATTTTAACTGGGACAAAGATAGCGGCACAAAATACTCCAGTCAGGATGTCTATTTGCAGCGCGATATTACACCATTGAGTGCCCAGTTTGTCATCGGCGACTCTTACACGCGTGGCGAGGCATTTAACTCTATGAGCCTTCGCGGCGCACGCATGTACAGTGACGATCGCATGTTGCCAATGG
The DNA here is from genome assembly GCF_046054285.1 of Enterobacter sp. DN. Lineage (NCBI taxonomy): Bacteria > Pseudomonadati > Pseudomonadota > Gammaproteobacteria > Enterobacterales > Enterobacteriaceae > Enterobacter > Enterobacter sp. DN. The sequence goes on along the minus strand of NZ_JBJJTG010000004.1, from coordinate 422,352 downwards.
GGTCCACAGGCTACGCGCCTGTCATTCGGGGTGTCGCGAACAGTAACGCGAAGGTCAGCGTCACGCAGAGCGGCAATAAGATTTATGAAACCTCGGTGCCACCAGGCGCGTTTGAAATAAACGACCTGAGTACCACAGGTTACGGAAATGATTTACTGGTAACGATTGAAGAAGCGGATGGCAGCAAACGCTCCTTTACCGTACCCTTTTCATCCGTCACGCAGATGCTCCGTCCGGGAGCCTCTCGCTGGGACGTCGGTTTAGGTGAATTAAATGACGATTCACTGATTGATGCGCCTAAAGTGGGTTACGGTACGCTTTACTATGGCCTGAATAATACGTTCACGGGTTATATTGGCGCGCAATATACCGACATGGATTTTTATGCCGGTATTCTCGGCGTGGCAATGAACACCCCTGTTGGTGCGTTTGCATTCGACGTTACGCAATCTTATGCAGATATTGAGGGGCTGGATAAATTAAGCGGGCAAAGTTATCGTTTAACCTACAGCAAAATGATTGAGTCGACGAATACTTCCTTTAACGTTGCGGCTTATCGTTTCTCGACGGAAGACTACCTGACGCTTAACGATGCGGCGCAACTTCAGGACAGTATTAGGCACCAGAAGTACTCAAACCGTAGCTATGACTCAAACGAAGCGCTATATGCAGACTATCAGCGCACCAAAAACCAGGTGCAAATTAGTCTTAACCAACCGCTAACCTCCGGAGAAGACAATTTTGGCTCCCTGTATGTAAGCGGCACCTGGCAGGATTACTGGAACGCGACGGGCTCTACTTCCAATTACAATATTGGGTATAACAATAGCTTCACCTACGGCAGCTACAGCTTGTCATTACAGCGAACCTATGATCAGAACGGCAAGAAAGACGATAGCGTTTATTTAAGCCTAAGCATTCCATTAAGTGTATTCTCAAAAGATAGAGGGAATGCCGGTGGATTCTCAAACATCAATATGGGATTACGTTCCGACCTTAAAGGCGGCACAAGCTTTAACACGTCCGCGGGTGGAAATACGCAAGATAATAAGGTGAGTTATTCCGTTAGCGCCTCGTCAAACAGTGGTAATTATGGTGACCTGAATCAGATAAGCGGCTACGGGTCCTATAACAGTGAATATGGCCCGCTGGGGTTATCTGCCTCTTTTGGTGATGACAACAGTAAACAATATTCTGCCTCCTATAACGGTGGCATGGTCATCCATTCAGGAGGTATTGCATTTGCGCCAGGGAGTATTGGTGACAACGATGCGCTGGCACTGGTCAAAGCGAGTGGTGCGAAAGGCGCCGGTATCGGCTTTGGTAACAGCGAAATAGGCAGTTCCGGCTATGGCATTCTGCCTTATATGTCTGCCTACCGTGAAAACCGCGTATACCTTGATATCAGCACGCTGGAAAACGACGTTGAAATTAAAAACACCAGTGAAATTACGGTTCCCCGCAGTGGTTCCGTTGTGCTGGTTGATTTTGCAACCGATGAAGGTCGTTCATTAATTTTAGAACTTAAGCGCACCGATAACGGATTTATTCCTTTAGGCGCTGATGTTTTAAATGAAAAAAATGAATCTATTGGCACCGTGGGACAGGCGGGGCAAGCCTATGTCCGCGGCGTTGAGGATGAAGGCACGCTTCATGTTGTCTGGGGAAGCGATAAAGACAGTAAATGTGACGTGCATTATAACGTCTCATCACATGCTCAAAAAGTAGGACTTACAACGGTGCTCAGCAATCAAGTGTGCCAGATGTAATTATTCGGGAAAATAGACGAGAGTTTGTATGAAAAAAAATCTTTATAGCCTGTCAGTCGTTGCCGTAACGATGCTGGCGTTATCAGGTTCGGCGCTCGCCGAGGGCACGAATCTCGATGTTAACTTTACGGCCAATATCCGTGAAACCACTTGTGATATGAAACTGATGGGCGGTACGGGTTCCGATACGGATCAAACACTGCTCATTGGTAACGGCGGCCAGGTGCGTCTCGACGATGTCAAAGCTGGCACCGCAAATGCCAATTTCAAAATTGTGATTGTTGAATGCCCGGCCTCTCTGACCTCACTGAAAGCCACGGTAAAAGGAAGCCAATCGGGTTATTTGCTTAGCGGCCTTGTTAATCAAAAACCAAAAGCCGATGGAGGCGCAGATTTCTCTGCTGTTGAAATTGCCAGAGCCAGCGCACCGGAGGCCCCTTTTATGATCAACTCTGACGATGATGCTAAGCGACTGGTCTGGAGTGCAACAGAAATCCAGAATAAAGAAGTTCCTTTAGTAGCCACAATACGTGAAACCAAAGTTAATAGCATGACAGTTGGTGATTTTGAGGCTACTGCGACTTTTGAATTTAGCTACGAGTAATTGGTGCAGGAAAACGGAGCAACATTATGAAATTTAAATCTACTTTTATCGCCCTGTCCGTTTCTGCACTTCTGTATTCGGGAATGGCAAACGCAGCAATTACAGGTACTGACAGTGTTAAATTAACGATAAAATCAAAAATAGTCTCGGGCACGTGTACAGCAAAAGTGCTTAACGGTGCAGGAACTGCGTCCACTGAAATTGCGTTTGGCGACGTATATAAAACCGATCTGGTAAATAAGACTCGTGTCGAGCCGTTAAAAATTGCCTTTACAAACTGCTCTGGTGTAACTAAGGCAACGGTAGCCGCAGCGAGTGGTGCAGGTGGGGGATGCTCGGGTCCGAAAACGGACGGAGATTCTTATTCTGCTGGGTTAGCAACAGGCTTCGAAATCTGGTCAGGAGTTGTAGATACTGGCGTAATGTTGAGTTGCAAAAGGCCTCCGGCGGCACAGGAGGTCACCATTGCTGACGGTGTAGGGGAATTCCCGATGAACTCACGCATTGTGATTGCGAAAGACAGAAATATTGCCGATGTTGGCACAGGTGCCGTTACTGCGCCAGTAACCTTCACAGTCACCTATCAATAATTCCAGGAACCATTATGCAACAATCACCGTTTAATTTACACCAGCCCGGTCTTGTGTTGCTTATCGGTCTGGCTGGTAGCACTCTGCCTGGCGTAAGCCAGGCAGGTTCAGGTATGGATGTAAACCTGACAGCAAACATCGTTAATAATACCTGTCGGCTAAGCGTCGAAAACGGCGGAGAGATCACTTTGCCGACCGTGTCACGAGACTGGTTTTATAACAGCGACAAGAGCGATCGTTTATCGCCAAACGATGATGAAGCTGGAACGCCTTTTACCATCCACGTAGATGACTGCTATGCGAGCAGTACAGAAGGCGCAACGATTAACAAACTAAAATTTAGTTTTGCTCCGCAAAATGGTTTCTGGAGTAATCACAACCAGGTGTTTAAAAACGATGCCACAGCCGGTGCGGCTGAAAATGTGGGTATCGTTATTTTTTCAGATACGTTCAAAACTAACGTCCTGAACAGCGACGGGACATCAAACGTTATTTACGATGTCGGTGGAAGTAGTGAGAACTATATAAAGGATTATGGCTTTTACGCACGTTATCAGAATATTGGAACGATCACCAGCGGCGCTGTGATAAGTAATGTTCTGGTTAATGTCAGCTACGAATAAAGGGATTTAGGATGAAAAAATACCTCACTATATTAGCGTTCGCAGCGTTCGGGCTGTCTGGCGCAGCACGGGCTAATTTCGAGGAGTGCAAATTTTACGGTAATGATGACTTGCAGATTATGTCTCCAGGTGCACAACCAGTTATCACTCCTCTGCCTGTGGGCACAGTAACAACTCCCATACAGATCAGTAATACGATCATTATGGAAACAACGCCTGCGTTAAAATCTCACTGTGCTGGGGGAAATGACGGTGAAAACACCTATCAGATTACCGACAACTCAATGCTGGCAGGCTACATAGATAACAAAGCCACCTTCCGGACGAATATTCCGGGTATTGTCTATACCCTGGCGATGTATCCCGATGGTAACGGCGTCACCGCGTGGTTCCCGCCCAACGCAGGGTCCTGGTATATGACCGCACCTAATGACGATCACGAAGAGCTGCTTGACGAAAAAACCTGGCATGTGCGCATGGAAATCTATCAAACCAATGGATTTCAGGGTGTTCCTTCGGATGTTAATTTTTTAACGGCCGGTGCAGGCCCGATTGGTCAGATCATTCTGGGCGATCCAAGCGATCCGAAGACATCCGATCACCCTCGTCCCCATGTGAACATGAGCGAGATGTCATTTAGCATGCCATTAAATCGCCCGACCTGTGTCTTACGTGCGCCCACAACGGTAAATCTTGGTGACTGGTATCCCGCAGAAGTCGAAAACGGGAATACCAGCAAAGTCGAGTTCCATGTTACGGGTACATGTGTAAATACAACCGCTGTTTACTATACGTTATCCTCCACACATACCACCGCAGATAAAAAATATTTTACCAATACCGTCGAGAATACTGGTGGTGTTACTGCGGCAGGAGGCGTCGGCGTCATGATTACGGATTCTGAAAATGATCATTACCCCGTGCCGGCAGACAGTTACCAACGTGTCATTGCTATAGGAGAGGTTGTTGGGGATCCTGTTAGTATTATTGACAGATCACTTTGGGCCAGGTTGGTCAAAACCGGTAGCGATCCGGTAACCGTCGGTGTTTTCGGTACCACCGTGACCATTCAGACCACGTACGAATAACCTACCCCTGCGGCTGATTGCTGATCAGCCGCGACATTGTCTCCAGCGAATCCGTTCTCAGAATATACAGTCGCTTCAGTAAGAACGGATTATCCCCCGGCTTCACCTTCCCCTTCACCGTTGTCACTGCCAGATGAAAACCGGCATCATTCGCGGCTTTAATCGCTTTATTGTCATACCCGCCAAACGGGTACGAAACATACAGCACGCGCGGGTTGAACTGCGCCAGTGCACGCCGTGAGCGTTCAAAATCGAACAGGATCACGTGATAGCTGCGGCTCAATAAGATGGGGTGCTTATACCCATCCACGCGATGCAGGAAGTGGGTGTGAGACTGAATGTCGAACACATCCTGAATGGCCTTAATTTCCTGAACGCTCATAAACTGTAGCGATCGGGGATCCCACTTCTGAGGGTGACCTTTGATTCGGGATGAAATAATAAACGCCGTCGCGTTGAAGCCATACTCTTTCAGCACCGGATACGCGTAGCGGCTCACCGATTTCAGGCCATCATCAAAAGTGATCACCACCGCTTTCGCGGGGAGGTTCATCTTGTTACGCACGTACCCTTCAAGCTGGTACATTGTCAGCGTGGTATAGCCTTGATCGCGTAACCAGGCCATCTGATTATTAAACGCACGTACGCTGGTTGTCGTGGAGGTATGTCGAAAACGGGTGTTCTCTTCATCACGCAGGATATGGTGGTAGGTCAGAACCGGCAGTCCGTTATCTTCCTGTGCATCCAGGCTGCTGATCCACGCCAGACGATTGCCGATGCGGATCTGAAACCAGGTCTGGTTCAGGCGATCTTTCAGCTTATTCAGAATCGGATAGCGAAGATTGGCGCTTAAGGTGCCAAAGGGCGCGCTTCCGCTGCTGGGGGCATTATACACTGGCGTGTCTTTCCAGGTGATGAGGTTTTGATTGCTGAGCGGCTTGTTCAGATCGCCCAGGCTATCCTCGACGCGTTGCTTACCCTGCACTTTTTCCAGGTGCTCTTTATCAATAAACCCCGTACCGAATCCGAAACGAAATTCATAGTAATCCGCCGCGGCCGGAAAGACGGCGAGGATCTGCCCGGCGCGGACATTGCCCACGTTCACGACGGCATTTCCCACCTGAGCCCAGATGGCCGCATCTTCGGTGGTTTGCATATATTGGGCAGGAAGGCCTTGCTGAATGGTCAGGCTGGCAGACGCACCACCGGAGACCAGTAGCAGAAGGATAAAGATAACGCGCATGAGCATGGGATATAAATCGATACGGAAAATCAGTCGCCATTGTAGCAAAAGCGACATCAATACCAATGTTTAATGCTTATACAGATCGTGAAGCAGAACGAAAGGCGGATTCTTCTGCTGCTGGTGCCACAGGCTGCTCACGTCCGGCGAGCCCTGCGCCACAATGGCGTGACGAAACTCAGCGCTGCTCAACGTTGCGCGCAGCGGATACATCGCTTCGAGTAAAGGCAGGCTGATACCGGAGATCACTTCACAGTTATCATGCTTATGGCTCATTAACGCCGCTGAACGGTAAGGCGCCGCGCCCGATCTGTCGGTGAGAAAAATCACGCCATCACCGGTGTCGGTTTCATGCAGCGCGTCGCACATCATCCGGCTTAGCATATTGGTGCTCAGCCCTCGCCAGTAATTTACCGCACGACATTGCGCCAGAGGGCCAAATCGGGCCTCCAGCTTCAGGAGCATTTCCTGTGCCTCTTCATCGTGGCAGGTGATAACCCATCCCAGCATATCGTCTCTCCTTAGCAGGCGAGTAGTTTATCCAGGTGAAGGTTAGTTTACGGTGATAACTGTCAAAGAAAGTGCCCGGCAAACAGAACGTCGCCGGGCAGAAGATTAGCTACGCAGCCCACGTCCACGCTGGATCAGATACCAGCACAGCAGATAGAACGCCACGATAAATACCGCCAGCACCACAACGGTGGTGAACAGCGGGACATCGGTAATGCCGAGGAAACCAAAGCGGAAGCCGCTGATCATATAGACAATCGGGTTCAGGTGCGACAGCGCCTGCCAGAACGGCGGCAGCAGCGTCAGGGAGTAAAACACCCCGCCCAGATAGGTCAGCGGCGTCAGCACGAAGGTCGGGATCAGGCTGATGTCATCGAACGTTTTGGCGAACACGGCGTTCAGCAAGCCAGCCAGTGAGAACAGGATCGCCGTCAGCAATAACGTGAGCGCGACGAATAGCCACGAGTGCACCTGGAACGGCACGAAGAACAACGAAATCGCCGTCACCAGAATACCCACGCACAGCCCGCGCGCCACGCCGCCGCCCACGTAACCGGCGATAATGACATGCGTCGGCACTGGCGCCACCAGCAGCTCTTCAATGTTGCGCTGAAACTTGGCGCTGAAGAATGAGGACGCCACGTTCGCGTAAGCGTTGGTGATCACCGCCATCATGATCAGGCCCGGCACGATAAACTGCATATAGGTGAAGCCGTGCATCTCACCGATGCGGGAGCCAATCAGGTTGCCGAAAATGATGAAGTAGAGCGTCATGGTGATCACCGGCGGCACCAGGGTTTGCACCCAGATGCGCATAAAGCGGTTAATCTCTTTCGCCCAGATGCTTTTCAGCGCGACCCAGTAAAGATGCGTCATGCCTTGTCTCCTTGTTTATCGTGCACCAGAGAGACAAACAGCTCTTCCAGTCGGTTCGCTTTGTTACGCATGCTTAATACCTGAACGCCCTGCGCGCTCAACTGGGAGAACACGCTGTTGATCCCCTGCTCGCGCAGCACTTCTACCTCCAGCGTCGAGGTATCGACCAGGCGATAGTTATACCCCTCCAGCTTCGGCAGGGCGCTTTTCGCCGCCAGATCGAGGATAAAGGTCTCTGATTTCAGCTTGGAGAGCAGGTTCTTCATCGAGGTGTTTTCCACCAGCTCGCCGTGCTGAATGATGCCGATATTGCGGCACAGCATCTCCGCCTCTTCCAGGTAGTGTGTGGTCAGGATGATGGTGGTGCCTTTGTCGTTCAGATCCTTCAGGAAGCCCCACATGGAACGACGCAGTTCAATATCCACCCCAGCGGTCGGTTCATCAAGAATGAGCAGCTTTGGCTCGTGCATCAGCGCGCGAGCAATCATCAGGCGGCGCTTCATCCCCCCGGACAACATCCGCGCGCGCTCGTTACGCTTCTCCCACAGGTCAAGCTGTTTGAGATACTTTTCGCTGCGCTCCAGCGCTTCTTTGCGCTCAACGCCATAGTAACCCGCCTGGTTAACAACAATCTGCTGTACCGTCTCAAACGGGTTGAAGTTGAACTCCTGCGGCACCAGCCCCAGCTGGCGCTTGGCGTTGACCACGTCTTTTTGCAGGTCGTAGCCAAACACGCTAACGCGGCCCGAGGTTTTATTGACCAGCGAGCTGATTATCCCGATGGTGGTCGATTTTCCCGCCCCGTTCGGCCCCAGAAGCGCGTAGAAATCTCCCGCTTCGACTTTAAGATCTATCCCGCGCAGCGCCTGGACGCCCCCCGGGTAGGTTTTTTTGAGCTGTTCAAGCTCCAGTGCAATCGCCATGAATTCAACTTACCTTAAGTTCTGACACACGTTGTGTGGTTTCATTAAAAGTCGGGTTACCCTATAGTAGCGCAACGCAATCACTTGGTTACAGGTCGCTAACCTCCATGAACGACATAGATACACTCATCAGCAACAATGCACTATGGTCAAAAATGCTGGTGGAGGAAGACCCCGGATTTTTTGGAAAACTCGCGCAAGCGCAGAACCCGCGCTTTCTCTGGATTGGATGTTCCGACAGCCGCGTCCCCGCCGAACGTCTGACCGGTCTTGAACCGGGCGAACTGTTTGTTCACCGCAATGTGGCTAACCTGGTTATTCATACCGATCTCAACTGCCTTTCGGTTGTTCAGTATGCCGTTGACGTTCTGGAGGTTGAGCACATCATTATTTGTGGTCACTACGGCTGCGGCGGCGTACAGGCGGCGGTCGAAAATACAGAGCTGGGGTTAATCGATAACTGGCTGCTGCACATCCGTGATATCTGGTTCAAACATAGCTCACTGCTGGGCGAAATGCCGCAGGAGCGCCGTCTCGACACGCTGTGTGAGCTGAACGTGATGGAGCAGGTCTATAACCTGGGCCACTCGACGATTATGCAGTCTGCCTGGAAACGCGGACAGAAGGTCTCCATCCACGGCTGGGCGTACGGTATTCACGACGGCCTGCTACGCAATCTGGAAGTGACCGCCACCAACCGCGAAACGCTGGAACAGCGTTACCGCTCGGGAATTGCCAACCTCAAGCTTAAGCACGTTAACCATAAATAACAAAGCCGGGGTTTTTCACCCTCTCCCTGTGGGAGAGGGCTGGGGTGAGGGCATCAGCCCGCAATTATTCGTCCAGAATCACTACTTTCCCAACATACGGCAGATGGCGATAACGCTGCGCGTAATCAATGCCGTAACCCACCACGAATTCGTCCGGGATGGAGAAACCAACGAACTCCACCGGCACCTGCACTTCACGGCGCTCAGGCTTATCCAGCAGAGTACAAATCGCCAGTGATTTTGGTTCACGCAGGCTCAGGATCTCACGCACTTTAGAGAGCGTGTTGCCGGAGTCGATGATGTCCTCAACAATCAACACATCTTTGCCACGAATATCTTCATCCAGATCTTTCAGGATTTTCACATCACGGGTTGTGGACATGCCGCTGCCGTAGCTGGAGGCGGTCATAAAATCGACCTCGTGCGGCACCTGCACTTCACGGCACAGGTCTGCCATGAACATGAAAGAGCCACGCAACAGACCGACCAGCACCATTTCGCTGCCGCTGTCCTTGTAATGTTCGGTGATTTGACGACCCAGTTCGGCGATACGCGCTTTGATCTCGGCTTCCGGGATCATCACTTCAACAGTATGTTTCATATTACTAACCAAATGATTTTAGTGAAAATCTCTCAATGCGGATGACTCTCGCTCCGGCATCGATACGCAAGCCAGCCATTATACCAGTAAATGGATAAGCCTGGCGTATGAGTTATAAAAAGCAATATTTGTGATTCCGATCACAGTTGTTAATACCTATAATTAATTGCTAGCAAATAATTAACAAAACTGACGAGTACTTTTCTATGGCTGAAACAAAAACTAAACAGCCGCGTCTACTGGTGACATTAACAGCCGCGTTTGCCGCATTCTGCGCGCTGTATTTGTTAATCGGTGGCGTATGGCTGGTCGCGATTGGCGGCTCCTGGTACTACCCGATTGCGGGTCTGGTTATGGTTGGCGTAACCGTCCTGCTTTTACGCAGAAAACAATCTGCTCTGTGGCTGTACGCAGCGTTACTGCTCGCAACCATGATCTGGGGCGTCTGGGAAGTCGGGTTCGACTTCTGGGCGTTGACGCCGCGCAGCGACATTCTGGTCTTCTTCGGTATCTGGCTGATCCTGCCGTTTGTCTGGCGTCGTCTGATCGTCCCTTCCAGTGGCGCCGTGGCCGGTCTGGTCGTTGCCCTGCTGATTAGTGGCGGCATCCTGACCTGGGCCGGTTTTAACGACCCGCAGGAGATCAACGGTACGCTGAACGCGGAATCCACGCCGGCTGCGGCTATTTCGCAGGTGGCGGACGGTGACTGGCCTGCTTATGGTCGTAACCAGGAAGGTCAACGCTACTCCCCGCTGAAGCAGATCAACGCGGACAACGTGAAAAACCTGAAGGAAGCCTGGGTATTCCGTACCGGCGACCTGAAGATGCCAAACGATCCGGGTGAGCTGACCAACGAAGTGACCCCGATTAAAGTGGGCAACATGCTCTACCTGTGTACGGCGCATCAGCGTCTGTTCGCGCTCGACGCGGCTACCGGTAAAGAGAAATGGCACTTTGATCCACAGCTGAACTCCAACCCGTCGTTCCAGCACATTACCTGCCGCGGCGTCTCTTACCACGAAGCGCGCGCCGATAATGCCAGCCCGGAAGTCATTGCCGACTGTCCTCGCCGCATTATGCTGCCGGTGAACGATGGCCGCCTGTTTGCCATTAACGCTGAGACCGGCAAGCTGTGCGAAACCTTCGCCAATAAAGGCATTCTGAATCTTCAGACCAACATGCCGGACACCACGCCGGGCCTGTATGAGCCGACCTCCCCGCCAATCATCACCGATAAAACCATCGTGATTGCCGGTTCGGTAACGGATAACTTCTCCACCCGTGAAACCTCCGGCGTTATCCGTGGTTTCGACGTGAACACCGGTAAACTGCTGTGGGCCTTCGACCCGGGCGCGAAAGATCCTAACGCGATCCCATCGGATGAACACACCTTTACCTTTAACTCACCGAACTCCTGGGCACCGGCAGCGTATGACGCGAAGCTGGACCTGGTCTACCTGCCGATGGGCGTGACCACGCCGGATATCTGGGGCGGTAACCGTACGCCGGAGCAGGAACGTTACGCCAGCTCCATCGTGGCGCTGAACGCAACGACCGGTAAACTGGCATGGAGCTACCAGACCGTTCACCACGATCTGTGGGATATGGATATGCCGTCCCAGCCGACGCTGGCGGACATTACCGTTAACGGTAAAACCGTACCGGTGATTTACGCCCCGGCGAAAACCGGTAACATCTTCGTGCTTGATCGTAGCAACGGTAAGCTGGTTGTTCCTGCGCCGGAAAAACCGGTTCCGCAGGGTGCGGCCAAAGGCGACTACGTCACCAAAACGCAGCCGTTCTCTGACCTGAGCTTCCGTCCGAAGAAAGATCTCAGCGGTGCAGACATGTGGGGTGCCACCATGTTTGACCAGCTGGTATGCCGCGTGATGTTCCACCAGCTGCGCTACGAAGGGATTTTCACCCCGCCGTCAGAGCAGGGTACGCTGGTCTTCCCGGGTAACCTGGGGATGTTCGAATGGGGTGGGATCTCCGTTGACCCTAACCGTCAGGTCGCCATCGCTAACCCAATGGCGCTGCCGTTCGTTTCCCGCCTGATCCCTCGTGGTCCGGGTAACCCAATGGAGCAGCCGAAAGATGCGAAAGGCAGCGGTACCGAAGCCGGTATCCAGCCACAGTATGGCGTTCCTTATGGTGTGACCCTGAATCCGTTCCTGTCTCCGTTTGGTCTGCCGTGTAAACAGCCTGCCTGGGGTTATATCTCCGGTCTGGATCTGAAGACCAACAAGATCGTCTGGAAGAAACGTATTGGTACGCCACAGGACAGCATGCCGTTCCCGATGCCTGTTCCAGTGCCTTTCAATATGGGTATGCCAATGCTGGGTGGCCCAATCTCCACCGCCGGTAACGTGCTGTTCATCGCGGCAACCGCAGATAACTACCTGCGCGCGTACAACATGACCAACGGTGAGAAACTGTGGCAAGGCCGTCTGCCAGCCGGTGGACAGGCAACGCCGATGACCTATGAAGTGAATGGCAAGCAGTACGTTGTCATCTCTGCGGGTGGTCACGGTTCGTTTGGCACGAAGATGGGCGACTATATTGTCGCGTATGCACTGCCTGACGACGCTAAGTAACGAAAAAGCCCGGTGGCGCTAACGCATACCGGGCCTACGGGTGCCCTATGTAGGCCGGGTAAGGCGAAGCCGCCACCCGGCTTTTTTTATACGGTAAAACCGAGCATCATCCCCGTATCTTCATGCTCCAGCAGATGACAGTGGGCCATATAGGCAAACTCTTTCGGCGCCTCGTGGTCAAACTTCACCAGCACCTCGCTGACGCCGCCTTCCACCCTCACCGTATCTTTCCAGCCCGCACGATGCGCCTCCGGCGCTTTACCATTTTCAGACAGAATACGGAACTGCGTGCCGTGGATATGGAACGGGTGCAGCATCATGTCGCCTTCGCCTGAAATCACCCAGCTTTCAAACTGCCCTTTCGTGGCGGCGAACATGGGCGTGTTCATATCGAACGCTTTGCCGTTGATGCGGTTGGCGTTGTGGAAATCGAAACCATGGCCGCCGTGATCCATGCCGCCCATTTTACCGTGGTCCATATTCATATGGCCCATCATCTGGCCGTGATGCATTCCCGCCATGGCCTGATTGCCGTACTTCTTCATCAGCGCCTGCATGCCCATCATGTCTAGCATCGGGTCCATAGAAAGCTGAAGTTTACGCTGCGTAAGCCCGTCCAGCGACGGGAGTGCTGGCAGCGTGGTGAGGGTCTCCGGCAGCGTACCGGAGGCGGTGATCTGTAGCGGCTGAATGCGCAGGACCGGATGCGGCTTATCAAACGGCGCAACGGCCATCCCCATCTGGCTGACCGGCAGGGTCACCAGGTCAAACGCTTTGCCATCGCTGATATCCACCAGCACCTCGAAGCGCTCCCCCATCAGCATCGGCAGCTCGCTCACCTTCACCGGCTCCGGCAGCAGGCCGCCGTCGCTTGCCACCACGTAAAGCGGGCGTTTATCGCTGGTGGCGAAGTTCAGCGAGCGGGCGTTACAGCCGTTAAGCAGACGTAAGCGCAGCCAGCCTTTTGGCGCAGCATGCTGCGGGTAGATCGCGCCGTTGGTCAGGAGTGTATCGCCAAACCAGCCTACCGCCGCGCTCATTACGTCCAGCTGATAGTCAATTTGCCCGTCAGCGTTGAATTTTTTGTCCTGCACAATCACCGGGACATCGTCGATTCCCCACTGTTTCGGCAGGCGCAGCAGGCGGCTTTCATCGTCTTCAATCAGCACCAGGCCGGCCAGCCCCATCGCCACCTGATGGCCCGTTTTGCCATGCTGATGCGGGTGGAACCAGCAGGTCGCCGCGCGTTGTTCCGGAGTAAAGGTTACGCTGCGTTTACCACCAGGCCTGATAATGCCCTGAGGCCCTCCATCCACTTCGCCCGGGACTTCCAGCCCGTGCCAGTGCAGCGTGGTCTCTTCCGCAAGCGTGTTATGAATGTCTACCGTCACCGCCTTCCCTTTGCGTAACTGCAACGCCGGGCCGAGCAGATTGCCGTTATAGCCCCACGTCGTGGCGGCGTGCTGACCGAACGTGGTTTTACCGGCCTGCACCACAAGCTGAATGCGGCTGCGGGCATCTGCGGCGAGTAATTCAGGAATGGGTAAAGCCGGTCTGTCGGCGGCAAAAACGGCGCGGCTCCAGAGAGGTAACGCGCTGGCAACCCCCAGTGCGGCAGAAAATTTTAAAAAATCACGACGTTGCATGTGCATTTCCTTATTTCCAGCAGGCGATCTTTTGAGCATAAACCCTCCCCTTACCGGAAGGTCAAGCACGGCGGCAATAATAAAGATCGTCGGCCTGGCATCAAGTATGCTAACGTTAATTTTCCGTGATGCAGTGGTAAAGGCAATGAAGACGTTTTTCAGAACAATTTTGTTCGCCAGCCTGATGGCGATGTGTGCGAACAGTTACGCGCTAAGTGAAAACGAAGCGGAAGATATGGCCGATCTGACGGCAGTTTTTGTTTTTCTGAAAAACGATTGTGGTTACCAGAATTTACCCAATGGGCAAATTCGTCGCGCACTGGTCTTTTTTGCCCAGCAGAACCAATGGGACCTCAGCAACTACGACAGCTTCGACATGAAGGCGCTCGGTGAAGACAGCTACCGTGATTTAAGCGGTATTGGCATTCCCACTGCTAAAAAATGCAAAGCGCTGGCTCGCGATTCACTCAGCCTGCTCGCCTACGTGAAGTAACCTTCCCGACGCCCCTTGTTGACCCGTTAACCGCCTCACGGCGGTGTTGTGTTGCGCCCATCTGCCGGATGTAATGGATGTTAACGAAGGAGGTGCTCCCCATGACCGAAAAAACGGTATGGCAAGAAACGCTGCATGACCAGTTTGGTCAGTATTTTGCCGTGGATAACGTGCTCTATCATGAGAAAACCGATCATCAGGATTTGATAATCTTCGAAAACGCCGCCTTTGGCCGCGTGATGGCGCTGGACGGCGTGGTGCAAACCACCGAGCGCGACGAGTTTATCTATCACGAAATGATGACCCACGTCCCGCTGCTGGCCCACGGCCACGCGAAAGACGTGCTGATTATCGGCGGCGGCGACGGCGCGATGCTGCGTGAAGTCTCTCGCCATCAGAATGTCGAAACCATCACCATGGTGGAAATCGACGCCGGTGTGGTGTCGTTCTGCCGCCAGTATCTGCCCAACCATAATGCCGGCAGCTATGACGATCCGCGGTTTAATCTGGTTATCGATGATGGCGTCAATTTTGTTAACCAGACTACGCAAACGTTTGATGTCATTATCTCTGACTGTACCGACCCTATCGGTCCGGGCGCGTCGCTGTTTACCTCGTCGTTTTACGAAGGCTGCAAGCGCTGCCTGAAGCCTGGCGGAATTTTTGTGGCGCAAAACGGCGTTTGCTTCCTGCAACAGGATGAAGCGCTTGATAGCCACCGTAAGCTGAGCACCTATTTTACTGACGTCAGCTTCTACCAGGCGGCGATCCCCACTTACTACGGCGGGATCATGACCTTTGCCTGGGCGACGGATAACGACGTTCTGCGCCATCTCTCTACCGAGATCGTGCAGGCCCGCTTCCACCAGGCCGGACTCCAGTGCCGCTACTACAACCCGGCGATCCACACCGCAGCCTTTGCGTTGCCTCAATATCTACAAGACGCGCTGTCCTCAAAGGAGGTGAACTAATTGAAAAAGCTTAAACTGCATGGCTTTAACAATCTGACCAAAAGCCTGAGTTTTTGTATTTACGATATCTGCTACGCCAAAACAGCAGAAGAGCGCGATGGTTACATCGCCTATATCGATGAACTCTACAACGCCAACCGTCTGACCGAGATCCTGACAGAGACCTGCTCGATTATCGGCGCGAACATCCTGAATATCGCGCGCCAGGATTATGAGCCTCAGGGTGCGAGCGTCACCATTCTGGTGAGTGAAGAGCCGGTTGACCCGAAGCTTATCGACAAAACCGAGCACCCCGGCCCGCTGCCGGAAGTGGTAGTCGCCCACCTGGATAAAAGCCACATCTGCGTGCACACCTACCCGGAAAGCCACCCGGAAGGCGGGCTGTGTACCTTCCGCGCGGATATTGAAGTGTCGACCTGCGGCGTGATTTCACCGCTGAATGCGTTGAATTATTTAATCCACCAGCTGGAATCCGATATCGTCACTATTGATTATCGCGTGCGCGGTTTTACCCGTGATATCAACGGCATGAAGCACTTCATTGATCATGAGATCAACTCCATTCAGAACTTCATGTCCGAGGACATGAAGTCGCTGTACGACATGATGGATGTGAACGTCTATCAGGAGAATATCTTCCATACCAAGATGATGCTTAAAGAGTTCGATCTTAAGCACTATATGTTCCATACCAGGCCGGAAGATTTAAGTGAAGAAGAGCGTAAGGTCATTACCGACCTGCTCTGGAAAGAGATGCGCGAAATTTACTACGGCCGTAACATTCCGACCGTGTAAGCGTGATCCGGAGCAGGGACGCTTCGGGGAATTACTTCTGTTGCATAAAATCGCGGTAGGCGTTCAACACGCTCAGGAAGTCTTCCACGCCGCAAAGCGACAGGCTCTCTTCGTCGTAGTAGCTCATCCCCTCTTCCATCTCATCACCCGAGAACTCAAGTTGGTTGGCGCGCACCATCACCTCTTCGCCATCCATCCACAGCGTGTATTCGTGCCCGGCGCGTTGCCAGGAGCGTTCACTGCCTTTCACCGTTTCCGCCGCCTGTTCGACTTCATCCAGCAGCGCAAGGTTCTCTTTCACCTCTTCGTTAAACCAGTGTCCAACGGCTTCGTGCCCCATCGACATTCGCACTTTCACCACGCCGGTGATGTCGCGCAAAAATTCGTAATCCATAGCGTTTTCCTCTGCAAAGCCATTAGGGTAATTATCGCAGCAGCGAGGAAGAAAAAAAGCGGGAGAGGCGGGAGGAATGAAAATAAAAAACCCACCGACGTTGCGATGGGTTTTGTAGGCCCGGTAAGCGTAGCGCCACCGGGCAATGGGTCAGGTGCGGAGCGGTCTGGTGCCCTCACCCCCAGCCCCTCTCCCACGGGAGAGGGTAGCATTTATACTGCGGTCTGGAAGATCACCCCGTCAGCCTTCTCGGTGTACTGAGAGAGCTGGTCGAAGTTCAGATAACGATAAGTATCCACCGCCGTCTTATCTACCTGAGCCACAAAGGTCTGGTACTCTTCCGGCGTTGGCAGTTTGCCAATCAGCGCCGCAACCGCCGCCAGCTCCGCAGAGGCCAGGTAAACGTTCGCCCCGGTTCCTAAACGGTTAGGGAAGTTACGGGTTGAGGTGGAAACCACCGTCGCACCGTCGGCCACGCGCGCCTGGTTGCCCATACACAGGGAACAGCCAGGGATTTCGATACGCGCCCCGCTCTTACCAAACACGCTGTAGTAGCCCTCTTCGGTCAGCTGCGCCGCATCCATACGGGTTGGCGGCGCCACCCACAGACGGGTCGGCAGCTGGCCTTTGTGGGTATCCAGCAGCTTACCGGCAGCACGGAAGTGGCCGATGTTGGTCATACAGGAGCCGATGAACACTTCGTCGATCTTATCGCCCTGCACGTCAGAGAGCAGACGCGCATCGTCCGGATCGTTAGGCGCACACAGGATTGGCTCTTTGATATCCGCCAGATCGATCTCAATCACCGCCGCGTACTCTGCGTCAGCGTCGGCTTCCAGCAGCTGCGGATCCGCCAGCCATTTTTCCATGCCCTGAATACGACGCTCCAGCGTACGACGGTCGCCGTAGCCTTCCGCTATCATCCACTTCAGCAGCACGATGTTGGAGGTCAGATACTCAATAATCGGCTCTTTGTTCAGCTTGATGGTACAGCCCGCCGCAGAACGCTCGGCAGAGGCATCGGTCAGCTCGAACGCCTGCTCCACTTTCAGATCCGGCAGACCTTCAATTTCCAGAATGCGGCCAGAGAAGATGTTTTTCTTGCCTTTCTTCTCAACGGTCAGCAGACCCTGTTTAATGGCATACAGCGGGATCGCGTGCACCAGATCGCGCAGGGTAATGCCCGGCTGCATTTTACCTTTGAAGCGCACCAGCACCGATTCCGGCATATCCAGCGGCATCACGCCGGTCGCTGCGGCAAACGCCACCAGACCGGAACCCGCCGGGAAGGAGATCCCGATTGGGAAACGGGTATGGGAGTCACCGCCGGTACCGACGGTATCCGGCAGCAGCATGCGGTTCAGCCAGGAGTGGATAACGCCGTCGCCCGGACGCAGGGAGACACCGCCACGGTTCATAATGAAGTCAGGCAGCGTGTGGTGCGTGGTTACGTCAACCGGCTTCGGATACGCCGCGGTGTGGCAGAAGGATTGCATCACCAGATCGGAAGAGAAGCCCAGGCACGCCAGGTCTTTCAGTTCATCACGGGTCATTGGGCCAGTGGTGTCCTGAGACCCCACGGAGGTCATTTTCGGTTCGCAGTACGCGCCAGGACGGATACCAGTGACGCCGCAGGCGCGACCCACCATTTTCTGCGCCAGAGAGTAACCGCGGTTGCTCTCGGCCACGTCTTTCGCCTGACGGAATACGTCACTGTGCGGCAGACCCAGCGCTTCACGCGCTTTGGTGGTCAGGCCACGGCCGATGATCAGCGGAATACGGCCACCGGCACGCACTTCGTCGATCAGCACGTCGGTTTTCAGCTCAAAGCTGGCCAGCAGTTCGTTGGTTTCGTGGTTGCGCACTTCGCCTTTATACGGGTAAACGTCAATCACGTCGCCCATGTTCAGGTTGCTCACGTCCACTTCAATTGGCAGCGCGCCCGCATCTTCCATGGTGTTGAAGAAGATTGGCGCAATTTTGCCGCCGAGGCACAGGCCGCCGCCGCGCTTGTTCGGCACGTGCGGAATGTCGTCGCCCATGAACCACAGCACGGAGTTGGTGGCGGATTTACGGGAAGAACCGGTACCAACCACGTCACCGACGTAAGCCAGCGGGAAACCTTTTTGTTGCAGGGCTTCGATCTGTTTGATCGGGCCAACCACGCCTGGCTGATCCGGCTCAATGCCTTCACGGGCGTTTTTCAGCATCGCCAGGGCGTGCAGTGGGATATCCGGGCGAGACCATGCATCCGGCGCCGGAGAAAGGTCATCGGTGTTGGTTTCACCGGTCACTTTAAAGACGGTAACGGTAATTTTTTCAGCAAGCTGAGGGCGGTTCAGGAACCATTCGGCATCGGCCCAGGACTGCATCACCTGCTTCGCGTAAACGTTGCCTGCTTTGGCTTTTTCTTCCACATCGTAGAAGTTATCGAACATCAATAGCGTTGAAGAGAGCGCTTTGGCAGCAATTGGCGCCAGCTTGTCGTTATCCAGCGCGTCAATCAGCGGATGAATGTTATAGCCGCCCTGCATGGTGCCGAGCAGTTCAATCGCTTTTTCAGGAGTAACCAGTGGGGAGGTGGCTTCGCCTTTGGCAACGGCGGCAAGGAATCCGGCTTTTACGTAGGCAGCTTCATCTACGCCAGGCGGTACACGGTTGATCAGCAGATCTAACAGGAATTCTTCTTCGCCCTCAGGCGGGTTCTTCAGCAGCTCGACGAGCGCGGCCATTTGGGTTGCATCTAACGGTTTGGGTACAATTCCCTCGGCGGCACGTTCTGCTACGTGCTTACGGTATTCTTCTAGCACGACGGTTCTCCTCGCTCTCATTGTCATATGCGGCGGGCGTTCTCTTCACGCTCCTGTGAGACAGCAGTTTGTAGGGTAAATGCCCGATACCGCGTCGGGCAGCATAGCAGGATTTCTGCACAGTGTTAATCTGTTTACAAAAAAGCAACATTAAAAAATTTGCTGAATCGTTAAGCATGATGTAACGGGGAGACGAGACGAATTTCAGACACAAAAAAACCGCCTGATAGCGGTTTATTTGTTGCCTTGCGGTGGTAGCACACCGTGCTGGCAGATTTGCGGCAACCCCAACGCAATGAATTTTGCATCACGCCCCACTGGCTTGCAAGCCATTATGTCAATTTTGCGTGGCGCCTTCCTGTTTCGAATGAAAAAACGGTTAACTTCATTTATCGCCTTCTGAATTCCCACTGAGTCGATTACTCTTCTTCTCGGCCTGCTTCGCTGGTGTAGCAACCAGTCACCGGGCCCGGGAGCAGTTCCGTAACCTACGCGGCAACACCAACTTGCCTGGTTCTGCCTTTCCCGGTGAAGAATGAACCCGCGTAGCCTGTACAGGAACGCACGCAATGGAGATGCGAATCACTGCGCTGATCGTTGTGACCGGTTTACTGCTAACCGCACTGCACGGTGGCTGGAATATATCCGACATCATGGTGCTGTTTGTCGTCAACTTCGGCAACTAGCTGCTGGCCGCTCGCAAGAGCGGCCTTCTGAATGTCCGTCGCCTGCTCAGCCATCCGATATAATTGTGTAATAAATACTCACACTCTTTATCCGGATGCTTCGGAGGTTTTCCCAACAAAAGTTAAAACTGTAAAACACGGGTGAATGATACTCGCGGCAACAGCAACGCCTCACGGCACTGCACTCGTCTCGTTGGAGTCAATCTATGAAGTTGCCTTTTAAACCACATCTTCTTGTTCTGCTTTGCAGTGCGGGGCTGTTTGCCGCCTCGGGCGTCATGTTCGTTAAAAGCCGCGCAACGGAACCCGCTCCCGCACCTGCGCCGGTAGCCCCGCAGCTTCCCGCCCCGACAGCACAACCTGCCCCGGTGGCGACTCCGGCCTATACCGCCGCGCAGATCGATCAGTGGACAGCGCCCATTGCGCTCTATCCCGACGCGCTGCTGTCGCAAATTCTGATGGCCTCAACCTATCCGGCGAGCGTGATTCAGGCCGCCCAGTGGTCAAAGGACAACCCTAAAATGCAGGGCGATACCGCCATTCAGGCGGTCAGCGGGCAGCCATGGGATGCCAGCGTGAAATCGCTGGTCGCCTTTCCGCAGTTAATGTCGTTAATGGGAGAAAACCCGTCGTGGGTACAGAGCCTCGGCGACGCCTTTCTGGCCCAGCCAAAGGATGTGATGGATTCCGTGCAGCGTCTGCGCCTGCTCGCGCAGCAGACAGGCACGTTGCAATCCACCCCGCAGCAGACCGTCACCACCGTGAAAAAATCTGCGCCAGCCTCCACCAGTACAGCCGCGACGTCAACGTCTGCTAGTCCGACGGTGATTAAAATTGAGCCAGCCGATCCACAGGTGGTTTATGTCCCTACCTACAACCCTTCCACCGTTTACGGCACGTGGCCAAACGCCAGCTATCCGCCTGTGTATCTGCCCCCGTCTCCCGGCCAGCAGTTTACCAATAGTTTTGTCAGAGGCTTTGGCTATAGCCTCGGCGTAGCCACTACCTATGCGCTGTTCAGTAACATAGACTGGGACGATGACGACGAACATCATCACGATCATGATGACGATCACCACGGCGGTTATTCGCATAACGGCGATAACATTAATATTAATGTTAATAACTTCAATAAGATCACCGGCGAGCACCGTACCGATAATCATCAGGTCTGGCAGCATAATCCGGCCTACCGCAACGGCGTGCCCTACGCCAATAGCCAGCTTGCCAGCCGCTATCATCAGACTTCAGTGCCGGGAGGGCTGAGCGCTACCCGGCAGCAGACGGTCAACCGCGATAGCCAGCGGCAGGCTGCGATGGCGCAGATACAGCAGTCGACGGGCAAAACCCTCACACAGCTACAGCATGGCGACGCGCATTTCCCGCAACATTCAGCGTCCGCGCAGCAGCTGAAGCAGCTCTCTCAGCGCAGCAACTATCGCGGCTACGACAG
This sequence comes from Enterobacter sp. DN, assembly GCF_046054285.1. Classification (NCBI taxonomy): domain Bacteria; kingdom Pseudomonadati; phylum Pseudomonadota; class Gammaproteobacteria; order Enterobacterales; family Enterobacteriaceae; genus Enterobacter; species Enterobacter sp. DN. The sequence continues at coordinate 400,910 of NZ_JBJJTG010000004.1, read as the reverse complement.
CGCGCGGCCCCACGCACAACAGATGAATAATACTCTTGCGCAAACCAGACGCCCGACGCAGGTTCAGCATCAGCCGCTGCGGGCAAACGCCCTGAGCGGCAACGACAGCCGCTCGGCCAACTGGCAGGCCCAGCACCAGCGCGGGCTGCAAAGCCGCCAGCAGCTGTCCGAACATCATACCGAACACCGTGAATTCCATCGTCGTTAAGGAAGCCGCTATGAACATGAAACCGATCGGTGGAATGCTGTTGTTGATGGTATCCACCTTCGCCTGCGCCCAGCAATCTTTCTCCACGCCTGAGCAGGCGGCCAATGCCCTGACGAAGGCCATCAGCGAGCAGAATGAGAGCGCGATGGCCGACCTGCTGGGGGATAACTGGCGCGACTATCTGCCACCTGAAGGGGTTGATCCGGAGGCGGTGGCTCGATTCCTGCGTGACTGGAAGATAAACCATCGTACCGAAATCAGCGGCGATATTGCCCATCTGTCAGTTGGCGATAACGGCTGGCAACTCCCCATACCGGTAGTGAAGAAAAAAGAGGGCTGGCAATTTGATATGCAGAAAGCGGCGGATGAGATCCTGACCCGCGAAATCGGCCGCAACGAACTCGCGGCTATTGAAGCGCTGCACGCCTACGTCGACGCACAGCAGAGCTACTACGCCATGAACCACCACTATGCGCAGAAGATTGTCAGCACGCCAGGGCTAAAAGACGGCCTGTACTGGCCCATCTCGCCGGGCGAAGCGCCAAGCCCGCTGGGTCCCGCCTTCAGCCCGCCGGAGCCTGGTATGGGCTATCACGGTTATCGGTTCCGCATTCTGCCGGATAAAAATGGCTTTGCGATGGTTGCCTGGCCCGTGAGCTATGGTCAGACGGGGGTAATGAGCTTTGTCGTTAACCAGGATGACAAGGTTTATCAGGCAGACCTCGGCAGTGAAACCGCCAGAAAAGTCCAGGCATTGACCGTGTATAAACCTGATACATCCTGGCAGCCCGTGGCACCGTAAACGTCCGGTAGCACCTCGCCTGCCCGGTCTACGATTTTTGTAGGCCGGGTAAGCGCAGTGGCACTCGGCTATGTTTTTACAAAATATTCACCAACTGAGCTTCCAGTATAGGTTTCGCTTCATCTAATTCAGATCACCATTGTTCGCAATGGAGACCACTCAAGAGAGAAACTTATTTCTGTTTCGCTTTCGGGGTTGGCAGCACGATCATTTAACAAAGCTATAGGTAACATTTCCCTGCAAATCTGCTGGCATCTTTGTTATATCCGTTCTGGACTCTTCGCCCCATTCTAAGAGACGATCATCGTTGCGCAAGGCGCAAAAACGATATCCACAAGAATAGATTGCGCGAATATCATAAAGTTCGTTTGTGACGGGGGTTGTGTCTCCGCCCTCATCTTCATATCCCCAGGCAACAACGCTACCGTCACGACGAAGCGCCGCAAAAGCATTCCAGGCAGATGTCAGGGAGACGACATCTGACAAATCCTCGGGCATTTTTTGAGCAACATGCCCCCAACAGTACACCTTACCCTCTGAAGTTAAAAAAGCATAACTGCCATTAACAGCTGCTTGCACATCAATGATATTTCTTAGACTTGCAATTTCTGCTGGCAGTTCGGTCAAATTTCTGTTTTTCCCCCAAAAAACCACACTGCCATTTTGTCTTAAGGCAATAAAAGTTGAACTTGTACGGTATACGGAAACAATATCCGTCAGGCTAGCAATGTTATCCGGAATGTCAGCACCATATTCCATACTGCCCCAAGCAAAAATACTGCCTGACGACCTGAGCGCTACAAATGCACCCACGTTACTGTAAAGAGTGCTTACATCATGCATTTCTTTCAAATGTACAGGAATCTCTCCCCCATATGATGTGTCCCCCCAAGTGATAACATGGCCATTTTTGGTAATTCCCGCGAAGGCATATTCTGTGGTCTGGATAGCGATGAAATCCTTCCTCTCAGCAATATCTTCTGGAAAATCGTTATGTGATATTCCATCCGTCCACTGCATGACCTGGTTATTAGCTCGCAACGCCAGATAGGTATAATTTCCGTTGTCATCCCAGTATTGGGCCACGTTAATATCCACTATATCATTCAGGGCCGCAACGTCAGCTGGCAGAGGATTAATATCATCAACAGACCAGGTAAACACCTGACCATTGGCGTTTACGGCAGCGGAAGAATCCATACCACCAAAAATTGACCTGACATCATGATTACGATCACTGACGGGTGATGTACCACCATTTTCTAGCATCCCCCACGCTACAACAGTACCGTCATTTTTGATGGCAGCTAACGCAGAACCTGAACCACCAAAATTGCTGATATTAATAACATCACCCAGCCGATAAACATCAGAATTTGCCAGCAAGCGTACATTTGGGCGGGTATCGGTGAAAACAGGTCCAGTAAAGCGCGGTGCGGATTCATCTTCATACCACCAGTCAACGCTGACTGGCTGTAGGGTCTCTTTATCAAGGGCTACAAGCTTATGGGTCGCACTCGCCCAACCACTCCCTAATTGTGTTCTGGCCCCCATGACTTTTAAATCACGAATACCAGAGGTCGATTCATAACTATTCATAATAACTGGTTCCTTTTAATAGAGTAATCCCAGCGATAGTTATATTACCTTTCTATTTTAAGTCAAATTAACCAAGCCACTCCTAAAAAAAACATAAACACAGCGACTTATACAAACCCATTAAAAATTAAATGAATCATTTGATTCGCGAATACATTTAATTAACCATGTACAAATATTTTATCTATTCTGCATTTAAATTGATAATTAACACTAAGATATGGACTTTAAACCAAAAAAAACGCCTCCGAAGAGGCGCTTATCAGGCACAAAGCAACTTATTTCTTCTTCGCTTTCGCGTTTGGCAGGTCCGTAATGCTACCTTCAAACACTTCTGCCGCCAGGCCCACGGACTCGTGCAGAGTCGGGTGAGCGTGGATGGTCAGCGCGATGTCTTCCGCGTCACAGCCCATTTCGATAGCCAGACCGATTTCACCCAGCAGCTCGCCGCCGTTGGTACCGACAATCGCACCACCGATCACGCGGTGAGTCTCTTTGTCGAAGATCAGTTTGGTCATACCGTCTGCGCAGTCGGATGCGATAGCACGGCCAGAAGCAGCCCACGGGAAGGTGGCGGTTTCGTAGCTGATGCCTTTCTCTTTCGCTTCTTTCTCAGTCAGACCGACCCATGCCACTTCTGGCTCGGTGTACGCGATAGATGGGATCACTTTCGGATCGAAGTAGTGCTTCATGCCGGCGATAACTTCAGCGGCAACGTGACCTTCGTGAACACCTTTGTGCGCCAGCATTGGCTGACCGACGATATCGCCGATAGCAAAGATGTGCGGCACGTTGGTGCGCAGCTGTTTGTCAACGCGGATGAAGCCACGGTCGTCCACTTCCACGCCAGCTTTGCCCGCGTCGAGGTTTTTACCGTTCGGCACACGACCGATAGCCACCAGCACGGCGTCGTAACGCTGTGGTTCGGATGGGGCTTTTTTGCCTTCCATGGAAACGTAAATACCGTCTTCTTTCGCTTCAACGGCAGTCACTTTGGTTTCCAGCATCAGGTTGAATTTCTTGCTGATGCGTTTGGTGAAGACTTTAACGATGTCTTTGTCGGCAGCCGGGATAACCTGGTCGAACATTTCAACCACGTCGATCTCTGAACCCAGCGCATGGTACACGGTACCCATTTCCAGACCGATGATACCGCCGCCCATAACCAGCAGGCGCTTAGGAACGGTTTTCAGCTCCAGCGCATCGGTGGAATCCCACACGCGTGGATCTTCATGTGGAATGAATGGCAGTTCGATTGGGCGAGAGCCTGCCGCGATGATCGCGTTGTCGAAGTTAATCACGGTTTTGCCGTTTTCGCCTTCCACTTCCAGGGTGTTCGCACCGGTGAATTTACCCAGACCGTTTACCACTTTCACTTTACGGCCTTTGGCCATACCCGCCAGACCGCCGGTCAGCTGAGTGATAACTTTCTCTTTCCAGGTACGAATTTTGTCGATGTCGGTTTTCGGCTCGCCGAAGACGATACCGTGTTCAGCCAGCGCTTTGGCTTCTTCGATAACTTTCGCTACGTGCAGCAGCGCTTTAGAAGGGATACAGCCGACGTTCAGACAAACACCGCCGAGGGTGCTGTAACGTTCTACGATGACGGTTTCCAGACCTAAATCCGCGGCGCGGAATGCTGCGGAGTAACCTGCCGGGCCTGCCCCAAGTACTACGACCTGAGTTTTGATTTCTGTGCTCATCATGACCTCTTAATGTATACCCGTCGTCCACCGGGTCGTTCTATCCGCCCGTATTTTACAAAATTGTTAACAATTTTGAAACAACAAACGGCTCACGAATTATCGCTTTCACCAATAACCTCAAAAACCCCATGAGATTATCAGAAAAAAGCCGGCCGACTGGCCGGCTTTTCGATTACATCACCAGGCGGCGAATGTCGCTCAGCATGTTGTTGATGATGGTGATGAAACGCGCACCATCAGCCCCGTCGATCACGCGGTGGTCGAAGGACAGAGAGATTGGCATCATCAGACGCGGCACGAACTCTTTGCCATTCCACACCGGCTCCATCGCGGACTTGGACACACCGAGGATAGCCACTTCCGGCGCGTTCACAATCGGTGCGAAGTGGGTGGTACCCAGGCCGCCGATGCTGGAGATAGTGAAGCAGCCGCCCTGCATTTCGCCGGCAGTCAGCTTACCATCACGCGCTTTTTTGGAGATGGTGGTCAGTTCACGGGACAGCTCAGTGACGCTCTTCTTGTTCACGTCTTTGAAGACCGGAACAACCAGACCATTTGGCGTATCAACCGCAACACCGATGTTGATGTACTTCTTCAGCGTCAGCTTCTGACCGTCTTCGGACAGGGAGCTGTTGAAGCGAGGCATCTGCTCAAGGGCAGCGGCAACCGCTTTCATGATGAAGACCACTGGAGTGAACTTCACGTCCAGCTTACGCTTCTCAGCTTCGGCGTTCTGCTGTTTACGGAACGCTTCCAGATCGGTGATATCGGTCTTATCGAAGTGGGTAACGTGCGGGATCATTACCCAGTTACGGCTCAGGTTAGCACCCGAGATTTTCTGGATACGGCCCAGTTCCACTTCTTCGATTTCACCGAACTTGCTGAAGTCCACTTTCGGCCATGGCAGCATGCCCGGGATACCGCCACCGGCAGCAGCAGCAGGTGCAGCTTCGGCGCGTTTCACCGCATCTTTCACGTAAGCCTGAACGTCTTCGCGCAGGATACGGCCTTTACGGCCAGTGCCCTTCACTTTCGCCAGGTTCACACCGAATTCGCGCGCCAGGCGACGAATCAGCGGAGTCGCGTGGACGTAAGCGTCGTTTTCAGCGAACTCAGATTTTTCTGCTTTAGCAGCAGGGGCAGCAGCCGGTTTAGCAGCCTGAGCCGGTGCAGCAGCCGGTGCCGGAGCAGCCGCGGCAGCTGGAGCGGCGGCAGGTGCTGCGCCTTCCACTTCGAAGACCATGATCAGAGAGCCGGTAGATACTTTGTCGCCGGTGTTGATTTTGATCTCTTTAACGGTACCGGCGAACGGCGCAGGCACTTCCATAGAAGCTTTGTCGCCTTCAACGGTGATCAGTGACTGTTCAGCGGCAACTTTGTCGCCCACTTTTACCATCACTTCGGTCACTTCAACTTCGTCACCGCCGATGTCCGGTACGTTAACGTCTTTCACGCCGCCAGCAGCCGCTGGTGCAGCAGCCGGAGCCGGAGCAGCTTCCGCTTTCGCTGGAGCCGCAGCGCCTTCAGCGCCCGCCACTTCGAAAATCATGATCAGGGAACCCGTAGACACTTTGTCGCCGGTGTTGATCTTGATCTCTTTAACGGTACCCGCGAACGGTGCCGGCACTTCCATAGAGGCTTTGTCGCCTTCTACGGTGATCAGTGACTGCTCGGCCGCAACGGTATCGCCCACTTTCACCAGGATTTCAGTGACTTCAACTTCGTCACCGCCGATGTCAGGCACGTTCACTTCTTTCGCTGCCGCGGCCGCTGCTGGAGCAGCAGCAGGAGCGGCTTCTTTCTTCTCTTCCTGCGCAGGTGCAGCAGCTGCTGCACCGTCGGCGGAATCGAAAATCATGATCAGTTTACCGGTCTCGGTTTTATCGCCAACAGAGACTTTGATCTCTTTAACGATGCCAGCCTGAGGAGACGGGACTTCCATAGAAGCTTTGTCGCCTTCTACGGTGATCAGCGACTGTTCAGCTTCAACTTTGTCGCCCACTTTGACCAGGATCTCGGTGATTTCAACTTCATCAGCCCCGATGTCCGGTACATTGATTTCGATAGCCATTATTCTTTTACCTCTTACGCCAGACGCGGGTTAACTTTATCTGCATCGATGTTGAATTTGGTAATTGCGTCTGCAACCACTTTCTTATCGATTTCGCCACGTTTAGCCAGTTCGCCCAGTGCTGCTACTACCACGTAGGAAGCATCAACTTCGAAGTGGTGACGCAGGTTTTCGCGGCTGTCAGAACGACCGAAGCCGTCAGTACCCAGTACGCGATAATCATCAGCTGGAACGTAAGTACGAACCTGCTCAGCGAACAGTTTCATATAGTCAGTAGACGCCACCGCTGGCGCGTCGTTCATCACCTGAGCGATGTACGGAACGCGTGGGGTTTCCATTGGGTGCAGCATGTTCCAGCGCTCACAATCCTGGCCATCACGCGCCAGTTCAGTGAAGGAGGTAACAGAGTACACATCGGAACCCACACCGTAGTCTTTCGCCAGGATCTGCGCTGCTTCACGAACGTGACGCAGGATAGAACCGGAGCCCAGCAGCTGAACTTTACCTTTGCTACCTTCGATGGTTTCGAGTTTGTAGATACCTTTACGGATACCTTCCTCGGCACCTGCTGGCATTGCCGGCATGTGGTAGTTTTCGTTCAGGGTGGTGATGTAGTAGTAAATATTCTCTTGCGCTTCACCGTACATGCGCTGCAAGCCGTCATGCATGATGACTGCCACTTCGTACGCGTAAGACGGGTCGTAAGAGATACAGTTAGGGATAGTCAGAGACTGAATGTGGCTGTGACCATCTTCGTGCTGTAGACCTTCACCGTTCAGGGTCGTACGACCAGAAGTACCACCGATCAGGAAGCCGCGAGCCTGCTGGTCGCCTGCCTGCCAGCACAGGTCACCGATACGCTGGAACCCGAACATGGAGTAGTAGATGTAGAACGGGATCATCGGCAGGTTGTTGGTGCTGTAAGAAGTCGCAGCAGCCAGCCAGGATGCGCCTGCACCCAGTTCGTTGATACCTTCCTGAAGGATCTGACCTTTCTCGTCTTCTTTGTAGTATGCAACCTGCTCACGGTCCTGCGGGGTGTACTGCTGACCGTTCGGGCTGTAGATACCGATCTGACGGAACAGACCTTCCATACCGAAAGTACGCGCTTCGTCGGCGATGATTGGAACCAGACGATCTTTGATCGACTTGTTCTTCAGCATCACGTTCAGGGCACGAACGAAAGCGATAGTGGTAGAGATCTCTTTGTTCTGCTCTTCCAGCAGCTGAGAGAAATCTTCCAGCGCTGGCAGTTCCAGCTTCTCGGTGAAGTTAGGCTGACGAGCAGGCAGGTAGCCTTTCAGCGCCTGACGACGTTCGTGCAGGTACTTGTGCTCTTCAGAACCTTCCGGGAAGGTGATGTAAGACAGTTTTTCTACCTGCTCATCGGTCACTGGAACGTTGAAACGGTCGCGGATATAACGCACGCCGTCCATGTTCATTTTCTTAACCTGGTGAGCGATGTTTTTACCTTCTGCGGTATCACCCATGCCGTAACCTTTGATGGTGTGGGCCAGGATCACAGTCGCTTTACCTTTGGTTTCACGCGCTTTTTTCAGTGCAGCGTAAACTTTCTTCGGATCGTGACCACCGCGGTTCAGCGCCCAGATCTGCTCGTCAGTCCAGTCTGCAACCAGGGCTGCGGTTTCAGGATATTTGCCGAAGAAGTGCTCACGAACGTAGGCACCGTCTTTGGATTTGAAGGTCTGGTAGTCGCCGTCAACGGTTTCGTTCATCAGCTGGATCAGTTTACCGCTGGTGTCTTTACGCAGCAGCTCATCCCAACGACCGCCCCACATCACTTTGATCACGTTCCAGCCAGCACCTGCGAAGATGCCTTCCAGTTCGTTGATGATCTTGCCGTTACCGGTTACCGGACCATCCAGACGTTGCAGGTTACAGTTGATGATGAAGCACAGGTTGTCCAGCTTCTCACGGGTCGCGATGGTGATCGCGCCTTTAGATTCTGGCTCATCCATTTCACCGTCGCCCAGGAAGGCGTAAACGGTCTGCTCAGAGGTGTCTTTCAGACCACGGTGTTCCAGGTACTTCAGGAATTTAGCCTGATAGATCGCACCGATTGGACCCAGACCCATAGATACGGTCGGGAACTGCCAGAACTCAGGCATCAGTTTAGGGTGCGGGTAAGAAGACAGACCCTTACCGTGAACTTCCTGACGGAAGTTGTTCATCTGCTCTTCAGTCAGACGACCTTCCAGGAAGGCACGTGCATAGATGCCCGGAGAGATGTGGCCCTGGAAGTACACCAGATCGCCGCCATCTTTCTCGTTAGCTGCACGGAAGAAGTGGTTGAAGCACACTTCGTAAATGGTCGCAGAAGACTGGAAGGACGCCATGTGGCCACCCAGTTCCAGGTCTTTCTTGGATGCGCGCAGAACGGTCATGATGGCGTTCCAGCGGATAGCAGAACGGATACGGCGTTCCAGATCCAGATTGCCCGGGTATTCCGGTTCGTCTTCGACGGCAATCGTGTTTACGTAGTTGCTAGCCCCTGCACCTGAAGCCACTTTCACGCCGCCTTTGCGTGCTTCTGAAAGCAGCTGATCAATCAGATACTGAGCGCGCTCAACACCTTCTTCACGGATGACCGATTCGATCGCCTGTAGCCAGTCGCGAGTTTCGATCGGATCCACGTCATTTTGGAGACGTTCTGACATGGGGGTATTCCTTATCTATCTAATACGTTGATTTGTCTGGAACCTGTCCCATTGTATTTTCGCCAGAAAACACAATAAGACAGGTTCTGCGTTTAGTTGCCGCGCTCTAAAAGTACCTGGCGCTTAATCCTTTCGTTGCTGTATGCGGCGTAATGAACGTTCGCGACGCGATTGTTCACGGCTGCGGTCCAGCAAGATTTCCTCAATGAAAGCCAGATGGCGGTGCGACGCTTCGCGCGCCTGCTCCGGTTCCCCGGCCATTATCGCCTCGAATACTCGGGTGCGATGGTTGCTTACCAGCGGGAGCATCTCCCGACGGGCATACAACAATTCAAAATTCTGACGAACGTTCTGGGCCAGCATCGGCTCCATGCAGCGTAGCAGATGGAGGAGCACCACGTTGTGCGCCGCTTCGGTGACGGCAATTTGATACTGGACGACGGCATTGGACTCGGCGTCTAAATCGCCGGACTGCTGTGCCCGTTCAATGGCCTGATGCAGCTCGCGAATACGTACGCGGTCTTCATCAGTGCTGCGAAGGGCGGCGTAATAGGCCGCGATACCTTCCAGCGCGTGACGGGTCTCAAGCAGATCAAACTGGGATTCTGGGTGGTCAGAGAGAAGTTCTACCAGCGGGTCGCTGAAGCTCTGCCACAGGCTGTTTTGCACAAAGGTTCCGCCACCCTGGCGACGGAGCAACAGGCCCTTTGCTTCGAGACGTTGAATCGCCTCACGCAGAGAGGGGCGTGAAACGTCGAACTGTTTTGCCAGCTCGCGTTCTGGCGGGAGCTTCTCGCCCGGGCGCAGTGTCCCTTCGAGAATTAAAAACTCCAGCTGCTGCTCAATCACATCAGAAAGTTTTGGTTGGCGAATTTTGCTGTAGGCCATATTCCCTGTCTTACGCCTTTTTGCCCGGAGTCAATTGGTCTTACCAATTTCATGTTCGTATCGCTAAAGTAACAAAGTATTCACCTTCTGTCCATATTGGTTTTGATTGAAATCAGTAAACCCTGCACATTTTAACAACCTTACAGAACTAACGTTTCAGGAATGTAACTTTGCACAAATGAAATGGTTACTACCAAAGAGGCAGTTTTAACCATAATGAAACGAGGGTTTTTGCAATCTGAAGCGATTCAACAAGGCAAAAAATGAAAATTCGCCCTCTTCTGACGCATTTCTATTCTATAGGTTGGGGTATGAGGGGTTAACGTACCGATTTACAATTGGTTTCTTTTTATTCAAGTCGTCATCATCCCTTCATAAAGCAGGTGCATTCGCTGGCGCTTACCACTATTCTTGCGCTAACGGAAGCCATCTCCGCTTTTTTCGGTATTGTTAACCGTAAAGAAATAAATACATAATATGGACTTTCATAATTACACACGCACAGCGTGAACATAACAACCACACACGAGGTTTCAAATGGAAGCTCAACAGCATGGCGATCAGCTAAAGCGCGGCCTTAAAAACCGCCATATACAGCTCATCGCCCTGGGCGGTGCTATTGGTACTGGCCTGTTTCTGGGCAGTGCATCGGTTATCCAGTCGGCCGGTCCGGGCATTATTCTGGGGTACGCGATTGCGGGTTTTATTGCATTTCTGATTATGCGCCAGTTAGGTGAAATGGTTGTTGAGGAGCCGGTCGCAGGCTCATTCAGCCACTTCGCCTATAAATACTGGGGCAGCTTCGCAGGTTTCGCCTCGGGGTGGAACTACTGGGTTCTGTACGTTCTGGTTGCCATGGCCGAGCTGACCGCCGTTGGGAAATACATTCAGTTCTGGTACCCGGAGATCCCCACCTGGGCGTCTGCGGCGGCCTTCTTCGTCATTATCAATGCCATTAACCTGACCAACGTAAAAGTGTTTGGTGAGATGGAGTTCTGGTTTGCCATCATCAAAGTGATTGCCGTTGTAGCGATGATCATCTTCGGCGGCTGGCTGCTGTTCAGCGGCAACGGCGGTCCGCAGGCCACCGTGCGCAACCTTTGGGAGCAAGGCGGGTTCCTGCCGCACGGCATGACCGGTCTTGTGATGATGATGGCGATCATTATGTTCTCCTTCGGCGGGCTGGAGCTGGTGGGCATCACCGCCGCGGAAGCCGACAACCCGGAGCAGAGCATCCCGAAAGCCACTAACCAGGTTATCTACCGTATTCTGATCTTCTATGTGGGCTCCCTGGCGGTCCTGCTCTCCCTGCTGCCATGGACGCGCGTGACGGCGGATACCAGCCCGTTTGTGCTCATCTTCCACGAGCTGGGCGACACCTTCGTGGCGAACGCGCTCAACGTCGTGGTGCTGACCGCCGCGCTCTCCGTTTATAACAGCTGCGTTTACTGCAACAGCCGTATGCTGTTCGGCCTGGCGCAACAGGGCAACGCACCGAAAGCGCTGCTTACCGTTGATAAGCGTGGCGTACCGGTTAATACCATCATCGTGTCGGCGGTCGTGACGGCGCTGTGCGTCCTGATTAACTACCTGGCACCGGAATCTGCCTTCGGTCTGCTGATGGCGCTGGTGGTTTCCGCGCTGGTGATTAACTGGGCGATGATTAGCCTCGCGCACATCAAGTTCCGCCGCGCCAAGCACCAGCAGGGCGTAACCACGCGCTTCCCTGCCCTGCTCTATCCGCTGGGGAACTGGGTTTGCCTGCTGTTCATGGCAGCTGTGCTGGTCATCATGCTCATCACCCCAGGCATGGCGATTTCCGTCTACCTGATCCCGGTCTGGATTGCGATCCTCGGCGTGGGTTATATGGTGAAACAGAAAAATGCCAAAACGGTGAAAGCGCACTAAGTGTTTTCTCGCTGTACTCGCGGTTGCGGGTACAGCGTCTTGTTACCTTCCTCACAAATTCGCGCCCACAGCAAAATCCTCCATATCACCGCCTTTATATTGCAACGCATATATTCGTTTGCCAGCGAATAATTCTCTCCATACCGAAACCCGGAGAGCTGTCGATGAATAACAACAAACTGTCAGTAAAAGAAAAGATCGGCTATGGCATGGGTGACGCCGGATGCAACATTATCTTTGGCGCCATCATGTTATTTGTTAACTACTTTTATACGGATATTTTTGGTCTGGCTCCTGCACTGGTTGGCGTTTTACTCCTGTCCGTACGCGTCATTGATGCCGTCACGGACCCAATTATGGGCGCGATTGCCGACCGTACCCGCAGCAAATATGGCCGGTTTCGTCCATGGCTGCTGTGGATTGCCTTCCCCTACGCGCTGTTCAGCATCCTGATGTTTACCACGCCTGACTGGAGCTATAACAGCAAAGTTATCTATGCGTTTGTCACCTATTTCCTGCTGTCGCTGACCTACACGGCTATCAACATTCCCTACTGCTCGCTGGGCGGAGTGATCACCAACGACCCGAAAGAGCGCGTTGCCTGCCAGTCCTACCGTTTTGTTATGGTTGGTATCGCCACGCTGCTGCTGTCGCTAACGCTCCTGCCGATGGCCGACTGGTTCGGGGGAGATGACAAAGCCAAAGGCTACCAGATGGCAATGACCGTGCTGGCGCTGATTGGAACCTGTATGTTCCTGTTCTGCTTCGCCACCGTGCGGGAGCGCGTGCGTCCGGCAGTGCAAACCCATGACGAACTGAAAAACGACCTGAAAGACGTGTGGAAGAATGACCAGTGGGTGCGGATCCTGCTGTTAACCCTGTGCAACGTCTGCCCTGGCTTTATCCGCATGGCGGCCACCATGTATTACGTCACCTGGGTCATGGGGCAAAGCACCCATTTCGCCACGCTGTTTATCAGCCTGGGCGTGGTCGGCATGATGTTCGGCAGTATGCTGGCGAAAGTGCTGACCGACCGCTGGTGTAAGCTGAAGGTCTTCTTCTGGACCAACATCGTGCTGGCGATTTTCTCCTGCGCCTTTTACTTCTTCGACCCGAAAGCGACGACAACCATTGTCGTGCTCTACGTCCTGCTGAACATCCTGCACCAGATCCCGTCACCGCTGCACTGGTCGCTGATGGCCGACGTGGACGACTACGGTGAATGGAAAACCGGGAAACGCATCACCGGGATCAGCTTCTCCGGCAACATCTTCTTCCTGAAGCTGGGTCTGGCGATTGCCGGGGCAATGGTCGGCTTCCTGCTCTCCTGGTACGGCTACGACGCGGGCGCAAAAGCGCAGAGCGCGGATGCCATCAACGGGATCGTGCTGCTGTTTACCATCATTCCCGGCATTGGATACTTAATTACCGCGGGCGTAGTACGTCTGCTGAAAGTGGACCGTGAGACCATGAAGCAGATCCAGTCCGATCTGGAAAAGCGTCGCACCAACTATCGCGAGCTGAACGATTATCAGGAACTCAAAGCCGCTGAGACTAAATAAGGAAAGCCGAATGCAAACCTGGCCAAACCCGTTTATTGAACAACGCGCCGACCCGTATATCCTGCGTCACGATGGGCAATATTACTTTATCGCCTCCGTACCAGAGTACGATCGGCTGGCGATCCGCCGCGCGGACTCGCTGGAAGGTTTACGCGATGCCGAAGAGGTGGTTGTCTGGCGCAAGCCCGACACCGGCCCGATGAGCCAGCTGATCTGGGCGCCGGAGCTGCATCATATCGACGGCAGGTGGTACATCTATTTTGCCGCCACGCATACCCAGGCGCTCGATCAGCTCGGGATGTTCCAGCATCGCATGTTCGCCATTGAATGTGCAGATCGCGATCCGCTCACCGGTACGTGGGTGGAAAAAGGGCAAATCAAAACCCCGTTTGACACCTTCGCGCTGGATGCCACCACCTTTGTTCATCAGGGTAAACGCTGGTATCTGTGGGCGCAAAAAGCCCCGGACATTTCCGGTAACTCCAATCTTTACCTGTGTGAAATGGAAAATCCGTGGACGCTGAAAGGCGAGCCGGTGATGCTCAGTAAACCGGAATATGACTGGGAGTGCCGTGGGTTCTGGGTCAACGAAGGCCCGGCGGTGCTGTTCCATGGCGATAAGCTGTTTATCAGCTATTCCGCCAGCGCCACCGACGAGAACTACTGCATGGGATTACTGTGGGCAGACCTGAATGCCGATCCGCAAAACCCGGCTAACTGGCATAAATCCCCGCGCCCGGTGTTCGTCACCAGCTACGAAAACCGTCAGTATGGGCCAGGCCATAACAGCTTTACGCAGACGCCGGAAGGCGAAGATGTGCTGGTCTACCACGCGCGAAACTACACTGAAATTGAAGGCGATCCGCTTTACGATCCCAATCGCCATACTCGCCTGAAACTCGTCCGCTGGAACGAAAACGGGATGCCTGACTTCGGCATCCCGCCCGCGGATACGCCGTAACGGCTTCGGCGCGCTGGCTCAGACCAGCGTGCCGTAAATCGTTAGCAGCGCCACAATCACCACCACCACAAAGGATGTTTTCTTCGCCATCGAGACGGCAGCTTTTGGCGTTGCGACTTTATCCGTGTGCGGCTCACGCGCCAGCGAGAACTGTGCCAGTCGGGTTAAAACCTGATACTGCGAGGTATGGCGGTCTGCAAGGGAGACAAACCACGCGGGCAGCGCCTTTTCACCGTGACCGATGAGGGCATAGACCACGCCTACCAGACGCACCGGAAGCCAGTCGAGCACGTGCAGGATGGCATCAATGCCGGACTGTAGACGTTCATGCGGCGTAAGATAGCGGGCAAGCCAGGTCTGCCAGGCGCGCAGGAACGCATAACCCATCAGCAGTACCGGCCCCCAGGGTCCGCCCACCACGAACCAGAACAGCGGCGCCAGGTAGTAACGGAAGTTGATCCACAGCAGCGCGTTTTGCAGCTCCCGCAGAAACTCGCGTTCATCGCAATCCGGCGGTACGCCGTGGATCATCGTCAACTCGCTCGCCATCGCGCCGCGCGCGTGGGCATCATCCCGGGAAGCGGCTTTCAGATACGCGTGATAGTGCAAACGCACCTTGCCCGCGCCAATACACAGCACGCCGAGCAGGATCCACACCACCAGCAGCGGCACGTTGAAAAAGAGGCCGTAAAGCGAGCGCAGCAACAGGAACGTAATCGCCATCACGCCTGCCGCCATTAGCAGCGTGCGCAGCATGGAAAAATGCCTGATGCGGCGGAATAACACCTCCAGCCGATGATCCAGATGCCAGTGCTCGCCGAGCTTAAACAGGCGTTCAGCGATCATAACCAGCAGCATGGTAAACAACGTCATGTTATCTCCTTATCTGACGACGTGGTAAGCATGGCGTGAAACCGGGACCAGTCAAACGCCGGGCCGGGGTCGGTTTTTCTTTCGGGGGCGATGTCGCTGTGCCCTGTAATATTGTCTGCAATGGCGGGATAGCACCCGATTAACGTTTGCGTTACAGCAACCAGTTTCTCATATTGCGCATCGGTGTAAGGCGTGGTGTCCGTTCCTTCCAGTTCAATTCCAATGGAGAAATCATTGCACCGCTCGCGCCCCTGATACATCGACACGCCAGCATGCCAGGCTCGCTTATCAAAAGGAACATACTGAACCACTTCGCCATCACGACGGATCAGACAGTGCGCCGATACGCGCAGATGCGCAATCTCAGCAAAGAAGGGGTGGGCATCGGGATCTATCGTTCCAGTGAATAACGCATCGATCCACGGACCGCCAAACTCACCCGGCGGGAGACTAATATTGTGAACCACCAGCAGTGTGGGCTTTTCATCCTCCGGGCGGCAGTCGTGGTGCGGCGACGGTACATGCCGCGCGTCCACCAGCCATCCGTTTTCTAACAACATGCTGGAACTCCTTATCTATGGTGCTGTTACTCGGTTCAGAGTAGCATGTTTCAATATTATGATTCGTTACCAATTTGGAGTTTTATCATGCCGCCTCGCCGCTATAACCCCGACCACCGACGTGACGCGCTTCTGGAACGTATTAATAGTGATATCCCGGCAAGCGTTGCCCATGCCCTGAAAGAAGATCTCGGCGGCGACGTCAGCGCCGATAACGATATTACCGCCCAATTGTTGCCAAAAGAGACGCGCTCGCATGCGGTGATCATCACCCGCGAAGCGGGAGTCTTCTGCGGAAAACGCTGGGTTGAGGAGGTCTTTACCCAGCTGGCAGGCGACGAGGTGCAGGTAACATGGCACGTTGAAGACGGTGATGCGGTCACGGCGAATCAGCCACTGTTCGAGCTGGACGGCCCGTCCCGCGTCTTGCTGACCGGCGAACGCACCGCGCTCAATTTTGTGCAAACGCTCTCTGGCGTTGCCAGTGAAGTACGCCGCTACGTTGACCTGCTGGCAGGCACCCGCACGCAGCTGCTGGATACCCGTAAAACCCTGCCGGGCCTGCGGACCGCGCTGAAATACGCGGTACTCTGCGGTGGCGGCGCCAACCATCGTCTGGGGCTATCCGATGCCTTCCTGATCAAAGAGAACCACATTATTGCCTCTGGCTCGGTGCGTCAGGCCGTGGAAAAAGCCTTCTGGCTGCATCCGGATGTGCCGGTCGAAGTGGAAGTGGAAACGCTGGAGGAGCTGGACGAGGCCATTAAAGCGGGGGCTGACATCATCATGCTCGATAACTTCGACACGGAGCAGATGCGTGAAGCGGTCAAACGCACAAACGGCCAGGCGCAGCTTGAAGTGTCCGGCAACGTGACGTTCGACACCATCCGCGAATTTGCTGAAACCGGCGTCGATTACATCTCCGTTGGCGCCCTGACCAAGCACGTCCGTGCCCTCGACCTCTCGATGCGCTTCAAATAAATTAGCCTCCCCTCTCCGCCCGGAGAGGGGAAATACGAAACCGCTCGCAATTACGCTGTCCTTCTCTGCAACACTGAATCATTTCCCTGAAAGCCCCTTCACGTTCACGCTTTTGTCCCTCGTTTCTGCATGCTGGCACTGCCACAGTAGCGCCACTTAACGTAAGGAGCAGACATGAACAGACAACAAGGATTTACCCTGATTGAGCTAATGGTGGTCATTGGCATTATTGCCATCCTGAGCGCGATTGGCGTTCCGGCTTATCAGAACTACCTGCGAAAAGCCGCGCTCACCGATATGCTGCAAACGTTCCTCCCCTACCGCACCGCCATTGAGCTTTGCGCCCTGGATCGTGGTGGTGTGGATAGCTGCGACGCAGGCACCAATGGCATCCCCTCCCCGACAACCACACGTTACGTTTCAGCGATGAGCGTGGCAAAGGGGGCCGTATCGTTAACAGGGCAGGAAAGCCTTAACGGACTTGAAGTGCTCATGACACCGATCTGGAGCGACGGTAACGGTATGACGGGCTGGACGCGTGACTGCAAAATTGCGTCCGACACGGCGCTCAGACAAGCCTGTGAAGATGTTTTCCGCTTCGACAACAACTGACAGGAGTGGACAATGAATACCGAACAGCTAATGACGCTCTGTCAGCGCCATCACGCACTACTACTCGCAAGCGACACCGATATGATCAGCATTGCGGTGGTGGGTAATCCTGCCTCTGAGCTGATGGAAGCGTTACGCTTCGCCACGCAGAAGCGTATTGATATTGAGTGCTGGACGGCAGAACGGATGGAAAAACGGCTTCAGTCCGTCTCATCATCACACCTGCCGGGCATAGCGCCAAACTCAGCCGCTGACGTGCTCAGTACAACCTTGCTGCAGGCAGTAAACCAGCGGGCTTCTGACATCCATATTGAACCGACGGAGCACGGCTACCAGATCCGTTTGCGAATCGACGGTGTTCTCTACCCGCAACTGCCGATCTCTGCCGCCCTCGGGACGACGCTTGCCGCACGCCTGAAGGTGCTGGGTCAACTGGATATTGCGGAGCGCCGCCTACCGCAGGACGGCCAGTTTACGGTGGAGCTGGCAAGCGTCCCCGTCTCTTTTCGTATCGCAACCCTTCCCTGTAGTGGTGGAGAAAAAATCGTGCTTCGTCTGCTTCACCAGGTACAGCAGGCACTGGAGCTTGAACAGCTGGGGATGAGCGCAGACCAGCAGGCCCGTTTTGCCGGGGCGCTTAACAGCCCTCAGGGGTTGATTCTGGTCACCGGCCCGACCGGTAGCGGGAAAACGGTGACGCTGTACAGCGCGTTACAGGCGCGAAATACCCCTGACGTCAATATTTGCAGCGTGGAAGATCCCGTTGAAATCCCGCTTGCAGGCTTAAACCAGACGCAGATTAATCCGCGCGCGGGGCTGACCTTTCAGAGCGTGCTGCGTGCCCTGCTCAGGCAGGATCCTGACATCATTATGGTGGGTGAAATTCGTGACGGCGAAACTGCAGAAATTGCCATTAAGGCGGCGCAAACCGGGCATCTGGTGCTGTCCACCCTCCATACTAATTCGACGACTGAAACGCTGGTACGGCTGCAACAGATGGGCGTCGCGCGCTGGATGATCTCTTCGGCGCTCTCGATGGTGATTGCCCAGCGACTGGTGCGCCGTTTATGTCCGTACTGCCGACAGGAAGCCAGCCGCCACACCGAATTACCCCGCACGCTGTGGCCCCGGCCGCTTCCTCGCTGGCAACCCACCGGCTGCGATCGCTGCTACCACGGTTTTTATGGTCGCGTAGCCATTTTTGAAGTGCTCGTCATCGACGACACGCTGCGGCAGGCCATCGCCAGCGGAGCAAGCACGGAGGTGATTGGGTCCAGCGCTCGTCAGGCGGGAATGACCTCTTTGTTTGAGCATGGCTGCATGGCCGTAGAGCAAGGGCTGACCACGCTCGAAGAGCTGTTGCGCGTCCTGGGAATGCCCGATGGCTGCTAATTCGCTCTGGCGCTGGCGTGCCCTGAACACCGAGGGGGAGGTGCAAACCGGCACCCTCTGGGCCATCGACCGTGACGCAGCTTACACGGCTCTGGTGCTTAAACAACTGCACCCGCTGGCGCTAAAACGCTGTCAGCAGCGCCAGCGATGGCAAGTGCAGCACTGCTACGATATTTTTCGCCAGCTCGCCACGCTGCTACAGGCCGGGCTCACGCTGTCCCAAAGCCTGCACATGCTGGCGGAACAGCACCCTTTGCAGCACTGGCAGGCCTTGCTGCACAGTCTTGCTGATGACCTGAGCGAAGGTTGCGCCCTGTCAGAGGCCATGAAGAAATGGCCAGAGGTCTTTAGCCCTCTTTATGTCTCAATGGTGAAGACGGGTGAGCTGACGGGTAAGCTCGAAGCCTGCTGCCGTCAGCTTGCGCAGCAACAAAAATCCCAGCAGCAGCTCAGTGCGAAGGTGAAGAAAGCGCTGCGCTATCCGCTGATCATCCTGACGCTGGCCGTTTTCGTGGTGCTGGCGATGGTCACGCTGGTTTTGCCTGAGTTTGCTGCAATCTACAAAACGTTCAACACCCCGCTCCCTTTGCTCACGCAGGCAGTCATGGGGCTGGCGGCCTTGGTTCAGGCGCATATCCTCACCCTTTTGACCCTGCTCGTGGCAATGGTTGTCATCGCCTGTAAGCTGCGGCGGCATCCACGCTGGCAGTATGTCTTGTTACACGTACCGGTGATGGGCACGCTGACGCGCGGGCAAAAACTGGGGCAGATTTTTACCGTGCTGTCATTAACCCAGCAGGCCGGAATTGCCTTTTTACAAGGACTGGAGAGTGTGGAGGAGACCGTTGAGAGGGGCTACTGGCAGGAGAAACTCCGTGAGATACGCAGCGATATCGAACAGGGGATGCCCGTGTGGTCCTCCTTCCAGAAGGCCTCTGTTTTTACGCCACTGTGTATTCAGCTCATTCGCACCGGAGAAGTGTCGGGTTCACTGGATGTGATGCTGATGAGTCTGGCCCGCCACCATACGGAACAGACATTTCAGCAGGCAGACAATCTGGCGGCGCTTCTTGAGCCTTTGCTACTGGTCGTGACGGGTCTGATTATTGGCACGCTGGTGGTGGCAATGTATTTGCCGATTTTCCATCTGGGGGATGCAATGAGCGCGGGGTAACGCTGGCGCACGGACGCGCGCCAGCCGTAGCCGTCAGAGGCTATTGAATACGCGGTTTTCCTGCTCCTGAACGCGGATAAACGTCGTGCGTTTCGTCAGCTCTTTCAGGCGGGAAGCACCAACGTAGGTGCAGGCAGAACGCAGACCGCCGAGGATATCGCGCGCCGTGTTTTCGACCGGACCACGCAGTGGCAGCTTAACGGTTTTGCCTTCCGCCGCACGGTATTTCGCGACACCGCCCACGTGACGGGTCATCGCGGATTCAGAGCTCATTCCGTAGAACAGCATGAATTTCTCGCCGTTCTCTTCTACCACGGTACCGCCGCTCTCTTCGTGGCCAGCCAGCATGCCGCCGAGCATCACGAAATCCGCGCCGCCGCCGAAGGCTTTCGCGACATCGCCTGGCATGGTGCAGCCACCGTCGCTGATGATCTGGCCGCCCAGACCGTGCGCAGCGTCAGCGCATTCAATTACCGCAGACAGCTGCGGATAACCCACACCGGTTTTCACGCGCGTGGTGCAAACGGACCCCGGGCCAATGCCAACTTTTACAATGTCGGCCCCGGAGAGGATCAGCTCTTCACACATTTCACCGGTCACCACGTTGCCCGCGATGATGGTTTTGGTTGGCCAGGCCTCACGTGCCTTGCTGACGAACTGAACGAAATGCTCGGAATAACCATTTGCCACGTCAATGCAGACAAAATTCAGCGCTGGATTGGCGTTCAGGATCTGTTTGGTTTTCTCGAAATCTGCATCAGAGGTACCGGTCGAGACCATCACATGCTTCACCACGTCAGCCGAGGCGGAGGCGACAAACGCATCCCACTCTTCAGCGCTGTAGTGTTTGTGTACCGCAGTAAGGATGTCGAATTGCGCCAGTGCGGTCGCCATCTCGAAGGTTCCGACGGTGTCCATGTTGGCCGCGATAATCGGCACGCCAGACCACGTCTGACCGGAATGCTTAAAGGTGAATTGACGTTCGAGTTCAACGTCTGAGCGACTTTTCAGTGTAGAGCGTTTAGGGCGGATAAGAACGTCTTTGAAACCTAACTTCAGATCTTCTTCGATACGCATGTGCGGATTCCTGGGGTTAGAGGCAAATATATTAAAAGCACAACTCCAGTGACGCTATCATACGCACTAATACCTGCTCCGCAAGACTGCGAAATTCTCTTTTTTTACGCTACAATCCTATAAATTTACCTGGTAAAAAGCGGGTAAAGAGAGCTAAACATTGGCTGTTGTAAGTTTGAATTTTAAGCAACTGATTTTAAAACTGAATAATTCCCAGGATCTGATTTAATGGGGTATATCGTCGCATTAACCGGCGGCATCGGTAGTGGTAAAAGCACCGTTGCGCACGCGTTTGCTCGTCTCGGCATCACGATTATCGACGCCGATATCATTGCCCGTCAGGTGGTAGAACCCAATACACCCGCCTTAAACGCCATCGAAGCGCATTTTGGTCGCCGTGTGATACAGGCTGACGGCACCCTGAATCGTCGGCAGCTGCGTGAGTGCATATTTTCCGATCCAGCGGAAAAAGCCTGGCTTAATGCCCTGCTCCACCCCATTATCCACCAGGAAACTCAGCGTCAGATTGCCGCAGCCCTTTCGCCCTATGTGTTGTGGGTGGTCCCGTTACTGGTGGAAAATCAGCTTCAAAATAAAGCAGACAGAACGCTGGTGATTGACGTTTCCCGCGAAACGCAAATCCAGAGAACCATGGCGCGTGACAATGTTTCTCGCGAGCATGCTGAACAAATTCTTGCCGCACAGGCCACGCGCGAAGCGCGCCTCGCCATTGCGGATGATGTTATTGATAATAACGGCGCACCAGATGCCATTGCATCGGATGTTGCTCGTCTGCACGCGCAGTATCTGACCTTCGCCGCGCAGGCCGTTGCACAGGAAAAACCATAATGTCGACTCATATCCTTTTTGAGCACCCGCTTAACGAAAAAATGCGTACCTGGCTACGCATAGAATTTCTTATTCAACAGCTTTCACAACATCTGCCTGTCAACGATCACGCCACGGCGCTGCATTTTTTCCGCAACGTGGGCGATCTGCTGGATGTGATTGAACGCGGCGACGTCCGCACTGAGCTGTTGAAAGAGCTGGAGCGCCAGCAGCGTAAATTACAGGCCTGGGCCGAAGTACCGGGCGTGGATCAAAGTCGAATTGACGCTTTACGCAAGCAGCTGAAAAACAGCAGCACGACCCTGATGGCCGCGCCGCGCGTTGGCCAGTTTTTACGAGAGGATCGTCTGATTGCGCTGGTGCGCCAGCGCCTGAGCATACCGGGCGGATGCTGTAGCTTTGACCTGCCAACGCTGCATATGTGGCTGCACATGCCGCAGGAACAGCGCGATCGCCAGGTGAACAGCTGGCTGGGCAGCCTGGAGCCGATGAATCAGACGTTATCCCTGATCCTCGATCTTGTGCGTAACTCTGCCCCGTTCCGCAAACAAACCAGTCTCAACGGTTTCTATCAGGATAACGGCGACGACGCCGATCTTCTGCGCCTGAACCTGTCTCTTGGCGAGCAGCTTTACCCGCAAATTTCCGGACATAAAAGCCGTTTCGCGATCCGCTTTATGCCGCTGGACAGTGAACATGGCACCGTGCCGGAACGCCTCGATTTTGAACTGGCCTGTTGTTAAGGAGTGCCAATGTCTGACGTAACCACCGTAAACTGCCCAACCTGTGGGAAAACTGTCGTCTGGGGAGACGTAAGTCCATTTCGCCCATTCTGCTGTAAGCGCTGTCAGCTTATAGACCTGGGCGAATGGGCGGCGGAAGAGAAACGCATTCCGAGCGAAGGCGATCTCTCGGATAGCGATGACTGGAGCGAAAACCAGCAGTAACGTTCAAAGCCTGCTGGCGCGTCGCTTAGCAGGCCTACGGTTGTGCGGCCAGCCGGAGGATCACAGGCTCATTGGCAGGCGGGAATTTTTCCGCATCGCTGGCCTGAAGCTCAATCCAGTTACCCGGCTGCCCCTCTTTTCCCCACGGCTCACCTTCCCAGTTTTCAACCAGCCAGAACCACAGCGTGATGTGACGATCCGGAAACTGGTACTCCAGCTTATCGAACAGCGTTGCGCCAAGCGGGGTGATCCCCACCTCTTCCTGAAGCTCACGCACCAGCGCCTGCTCCGGCGTTTCACCTGATTCGATTTTTCCGCCGGGGAATTCCCATTTGTTGGCCATGTGCGCATCGGCGGCACGTTGGGTAATGAAGATCTGATTTTGCGGGTTGCGAATGATCCCGACAGCAATTTGCAGTGTTTTCATCATGTCACTTCCATAAAAAAGGCGCAGATATCTGCGCCTTTTCAGTTTGTTATGTTCTTAACTCAGACGGCCGTGGCACGCCTTGTATTTTTTGCCGGAACCGCATGGGCACGGATCGTTACGACCGACTTTACGATCGCCCGTCTGCGCTGCGATTGCCGCTGCGGCTTCGCTCTCATCGGTCTGATGGCTCAGCTGCTGCATCTGTGCCAGACGCTCAGCTTCTTCACGACGCTGCTGCTCCATCGCTTCCACTTCTTCCGGCATACGCACCTGAACTTTGCTCAGGGTGCTGATGACTTCATACTTCAGCGACTCCAGCATGGCAGCAAACATGGAGAAGGATTCACGCTTGTACTCCTGCTTCGGATCTTTCTGCGCATAACCACGCAGGTGGATACCCTGACGCAGGTAGTCCATTGCCGCCAGATGCTCTTTCCACAGGGAGTCCAGGGTCTGCAACATTACGCCTTTCTCGAAGTGACGCATCATCTCTGCGCCAACCACTTCTTCCTTACGCTTGTAGACGTCCAGCGCGGTTTCGTAGATACGCTCGCGCAGGGTCTCTTCGTGCAGCTCAGGCTCTTTGTCCAGCCACTCTTTGATTGGCAGTTCGAGATCGAAGTCGTTTTTCAGACGTTCCTGCAAACCTTCGATATCCCACATCTCTTCCAGAGACTGCGGCGGAATGTGCGCGTCGATAGTGGCTTTGAACACATCTTCGCGAATGCTGTTGATGGTTTCGCTCACGTCGGACACGTCCAGCAGTTCGTTACGCTGGGTGTAGATCGCACGACGCTGGTCGTTGGCAACGTCATCATATTCCAGCAGCTGCTTACGAATATCGAAGTTGCGGCTTTCTACTTTACGCTGGGCGTTGGCAATCGCTTTGGTAACCCACGGGTGCTCGATCGCTTCGCCAGGTTTCATGCCCAGTTTACGCATCATGCCGGACACACGGTCAGAGGCGAAAATACGCATCAGCGCATCTTCCATAGACAGATAGAAGCGGGAAGAACCGGCATCACCCTGACGACCTGCACGACCGCGCAGCTGGTTATCGATACGACGAGATTCATGACGCTCGGTACCAATGATGTGCAGACCACCGGATGCCAGCACCGCGTCATGACGCACCTGCCAGTCGGCTTTGATCTGCGCGATTTGCTCTGGGGTTGGGTTTTCCAGCTCCGCCACTTCGGCCTGCCAGCTACCGCCGAGCATAATATCGGTACCACGACCCGCCATGTTGGTGGCGATGGTTACGGCAGCCGGGTAACCCGCCTGCGCAACGATATCTGCTTCTTTAGCGTGGAACTTGGCGTTCAGAACGTTGTGTTTGATGCCCGCTTTAGTCAGCTCGTTAGATACCACTTCGGATTTCTCGATGGAGATGGTCCCCACCAGTACCGGCTGGCCCTTCGCGGTACGTTCGCGAATATCTTCGATGATCGCCTGAATTTTTTCCGCTTCAGTCATGTATACCAGGTCCGGCATATCCTTACGGATCATCGGACGGTTGGTAGGTACTACCACGGTATCCAGCTTATAGATGGAGCTGAACTCAAACGCTTCGGTATCTGCGGTACCGGTCATCCCCGCCAGCTTCTCGTACAGACGGAAGTAGTTCTGAAAGGTGATGGATGCCAGCGTCTGGTTTTCGTTTTGAATATCCACGCCTTCTTTCGCTTCCACGGCCTGGTGCAGGCCATCGGACCAGCGACGTCCCTGCATGGTACGGCCGGTGTGTTCATCGACGATGATGACTTCGCCGTCTTTAACGATGTAGTCAACGTCGCGGGTGAACAGGGCGTGCGCGCGCAGTGCGGCCGTTACGTGGTGCATCAGCATGATGTTGCT
The DNA here is from genome assembly GCF_046054285.1 of Enterobacter sp. DN. Lineage (NCBI taxonomy): Bacteria > Pseudomonadati > Pseudomonadota > Gammaproteobacteria > Enterobacterales > Enterobacteriaceae > Enterobacter > Enterobacter sp. DN. The sequence continues at coordinate 375,775 of NZ_JBJJTG010000004.1, read as the reverse complement.
CGGGGAGTACAGAGACTCGCCCTCTTCCATAATGCCTTCAGCCACCAGCAGCTCTTCGATTTTCACCAGGCCGCGTTCGGTCAGGTTGACCTGACGCGCTTTTTCATCCACGGAGAAGTGACCTTCACCCTGGAAGGTATCGGAGTCTTCTTTCTCCTGACGCAGCAGGTGAGGAATGATTTTGTCGACTTTACGGTACATCTCGGAGCTGTCTTCGGCCGGGCCGGAGATGATCAGCGGGGTACGCGCTTCATCGATCAGAATGGAGTCAACCTCATCCACCAGCGCATAGTGCAGTTTACGCTGGACGCGCTCTTCCGGGCTGAACGCCATGTTGTCGCGCAGGTAGTCGAAGCCGTATTCGTTGTTGGTGCCGTAGGTGATATCTGCGTTATAGGCTTCACGCTTGGCAGGTGCCGGCAGGCCGGACATGTTAATGCCTACGGTCATGCCGAGGAATTCGAACAGCGGACGGTTGTTTTCGGCGTCGCGCTGCGCCAGATAGTCGTTGACGGTAACAACGTGAACGCCCTTACCCGTCAGCGCATTCAGGTAAGCCGGCAGCGTTGCCGTCAGGGTTTTACCTTCACCGGTACGCATTTCCGCGATGCAGCGCTCGTTGAGCACCATCCCGCCCAGCAGCTGCACGTCGAAGTGACGCATGCCGAACACGCGTTTACTGGCCTCACGTACAACGGCGAAGGCTTCCGGGATCAGGCTTTCTAAGGTTTCACCTTTCTCCAGACGCGCACGGAACTCCGCGGTTTTCGCTTTCAGCTCATCATCAGTGAGCTTCTCCATCGCCGGTTCCATACCGTTGATGACGTTCACAGCTTTGCGCATGCGGCGCAGGGTACGATCGTTACGACTACCAAAAACTTTGGTTAACAATTTGATTAGCATAATAAATTCTCAAACGCCCCAGTCGGGCAGATAAATTAAGGTATTGAAAAAGGTTAATTTAGCTGAGGCGTTGAGGCCCGGCACGGATGCCGTGAACCTGGCTAATCCATGTCGAAACAGAGAAGGATGCAGGGGAAACAAAATCCGTTTGCGCCGTCTGATTTACGGTCACTGGCGGCTGGTTGTCCTGCGTCAGAAGCGCATTAAGCGTATCGAGCAGGGCAAGATGCTGAGCCTGAACCGGCAGCGTTTCTTCCGCAACAGGCATCGTCTGCGGCGCCATCGCGAACGACAGATGGCGGATAACCGTGCGAATCGCGTGCTGCTGCCAGTAATCAACGGAGAAATTGGGACGGCGGCTGGCTTCAAGCCATGCGAGATTAGTGAAGTTAACCCGTGTGGTGAGATCGTGTTTGGTCGTCGTGGAACGTGCTGGCGTGGCCGCGTCTGCGCTGTTGCTGAGCACAGGCAAGCCGAAACTCGCCGCGACCATCCCCAATAAGAGATGCGGCCAGAAGTAACGTCTGCCAAATTGTCGCCAGCGCGTCAGTATTCCGCTCACTTGCTCCACCACGTTCGCCCGCCAGTGCAGGCTGAGTTCAGTTATTCTTTTTTAGCGCCCAGATATTACCACTAAAGCCAATACACGGCAGCAGGAATGACACCTTGCAGCAGGTAAAAACGGTCAATAATGCAGCGAACACACCGTTATTCGGCACCCGACACAGGCCAGGGGTGAGGGGGACAAATTAAAGAAGGGCAGAAATAAAAACGACTGGCTTCCCTGGTCGGAGAGAGTACCAGGTGAACCAGTCGCTTTTCTTACGAAACGGCTTTAACCGTTACGCCAGGACCATAGTCGGGGCTTTGAACGCCAGCGGCAGTTCAGCTTCGTCTTCGAAGGTCACATATTCCCAGGCTTCCTGTTTTGCCAGGACGGCCTGCAACAGTTTGTTGTTCAGTGCATGACCGGATTTAAACGCGGTAAATGCACCAATGATGTTGTGACCACACATGAAGAGGTCGCCGATCGCGTCCAGCATTTTGTGACGAACAAATTCATCTTCAAAACGCAGGCCGTCTTCGTTCAGTACGCGATAATCGTCAACAACGATGGCACAATCGAAGCTGCCGCCCAGGCACAGGCCGCGGGATTGCAGATATTCGATATCACGCATAAAGCCGAAGGTACGTGCTCGGCTGATCTGACGCATGAACGCATCCGCAGAGAAGTTCATCGCATAGCGCTGGGTGCTGGAGTCAATCGCCGGATGGTTAAAATCGATGGTGAAGTCCAACGAGAAACCATTGTACGGTTTGAATTCAGCCCATTTGTCGCCATCTTCGACGCGAACGGTCTCTTTAATGCGAACAAATTTCTTCGCGCAGTTCAGTTCTTCGATGCCGGCATCCAGCAACAAATAAACGAACGGAGCAGCACTCCCGTCCATGATCGGGATTTCTGGCGCATCGACTTCAACCATAATGTTGTCGATACCCAGACCCGCCAGGGCGGCGTTCAGGTGCTCTACGGTAGAAATCCGCACGTCATGCTCGTTCACCAGACAAGTACAGAGCATAGTATCACGCACAGATTTGGCATCGGCCGGAAAATCTACCGGTGGATTCAAGTCGGTGCGACGATAGATGACCCCGGTATTGGCCGGCGCAGGGCGTAACGTCAGTGTGACTTTCTTGCCGGTATGTAAACCGACGCCCGTCGCCTGAACGATACGTTTAAGTGTCCTTTGTTTGATCATCGTATAATCTCGCCAAATTAACTATCCAACCGAGAGTGTATATCACTAACGGTGGGCCAGTTTAGCACAAAGAGCGCAAATCCCCAAATTCCAGCCAATTCTTAGTCAGCTTGCTTACGCAGGAACGCCGGGATATCCAGATAATCTGGCTCTTTTGCCGTTTGTGGAGTCGGGTCGTTCACCACTTTCGCAGCGGGTTTTTGCTCCTGAGTCAGAGGCGCCATACCGTGCTGCTGGTAACGATCCATAACCGGCTGCTGAGTCTGTTTGTTGGTCACCAGGGTGATCTCAGGACGCTTGTCCATCCCGATACCGGTGGCCACAACGGTCACACGCAGTTCGTCGTTCATTTCCGGATCAAGGGACGTACCGATAACGACGGTCGCGTTGTCAGAGGCGAACGCACGGATGGTGTTACCCACAGTTTCGAACTCATCCAGACGCAGGTCAAAGCCAGCGGTAATGTTGACCAGCACGCCGCGCGCACCAGACAGATCGATATCTTCCAGCAGTGGAGAAGAGATCGCCATTTCAGCGGCTTCTTCCGCACGGTCTTCGCCGCTCGCCACGCCAGAGCCCATCATCGCGTAGCCCATCTCGGACATCACGGTGCGAACGTCTGCAAAGTCAACGTTCATCAGACCTGGACGGGTAATCAGTTCAGCAATACCCTGAACCGCGCCTTTCAGCACGTCGTTTGCCGCGCCAAAGGCGTCCAGCAGAGAGATACCGCGACCCAGCACTTTCAGCAGCTTGTCGTTCGGGATGGTAATCAGAGAGTCCACGTGCTTGGACAGCTCGGTGATACCCTGCTCCGCGAAAGCCATACGCTTCTTACCTTCAAAGTTGAAAGGCTTGGTCACGACAGCAACGGTCAGAATACCTAAATCTTTAGCGACTTCCGCCACAACGGGTGCTGCACCGGTACCTGTACCGCCGCCCATACCCGCTGCGATGAAGACCATGTCTGCACCGTCCAGTGCAGCGCGCAGCGCTTCACGATCTTCTTCTGCCGCGTTGCGGCCCACTTCCGGGTTAGCCCCTGCTCCCAGACCTTTGGTGATGCCACCACCGATCTGAATCGTCTGGCCAACAGCCGTTTTACGCAGCGCCTGCGCATCGGTGTTCACCGCGAAGAATTCAACACCTTCGATGCGCTCGCGCACCATGTGCTCTACGGCATTACCGCCGCCGCCACCGACGCCGATGACTTTAATCACCGCGTCGTTGGTTAATTCCATAGGTTCAAACATAATCTCTCTCTCCGTTGTGCCTGTCGCCCGAGACCGCTAATTCTCTCCGGTCTCTTAAAAAAATTAAAACTCTTTTCGCAACCAGGTGTTAAGTCGTTTGACCCAAGACCCCACCGAGACGCGTTTTTCCACTTCTGCTTCACCACTCAAATGGGATTCTTTCCCGTAGTGCAGCAGGCCCACGGCCGTTGAGTAATACGGCTCCTGAGCGTAATCCGTTAAACCGGTAATATTCAGCGGCGCACCAATACGCACCTGCGTATGGAAAACGCGCTGAGCGCAGGCCGCAAGACCTTCAATTTGCGCTGCCCCGCCGGTTAATACAATCCCCGCCGCGAGATGATGTTTCACACCCTGCTGGCGAAGCTGTTCCTGTAACTGCAAAATCTCTTCGTTGACCAGGTTGAGCAGCTCGGTATAACGCGGCTCAATCACCTCTGCCAGCGTCTGGCGTTGCAGGCTGCGCGGCGGTCGCCCGCCTACGCTCGGCACTTCAACGCTCTCGTCTTTGCCGACGATAGAGCCCAGCGCGCAACCATGGCGCACTTTAATCGCCTCTGCATCGCTCGGTGGCGTACCAAAGGCGTAAGCGATATCGCTGGTCACCACATTCCCGGCGTACGGGATCACTTTGGTGTGGCGTAACGCACCGCCGGTATAGACGGCCATGTCCATTGTACCACCACCAATATCGACCACACAGACGCCCAGTTCACGTTCGTCTTCGGTCAGCACGGAATAGCTCGCGGCAAGACCGGCGAAAATGAGTTGGTCAACTTTCAGGCCACAACGTTCAACGGCTTTTACAATGTTCTTCGCCATATCGTTGTGACATGTGATCAGGTGCACTTTTGCCTGCATACGCACGCCCGACAGACCGACCGGATTCTTGATGCCTTCCTGGTAGTCGATCGCGTATTCCTGCGGGATCACATGCAGCACACGGTGCTCGTCGCGAACACGCACGGATTTCGCCGTGTGGACAACGTTCTCAACGTCTTCCTGCGTCACCTCTTCTTCAGAAATCGGCACCATACCGATTTCATTCTGGCAGCTGATGTGCTTACCAGACAGGGCCAGATAGACAGAGGAAATCTGGCAATCTGCCATCAATTCAGCCTGGTCGATGGCGCGCTGAACGCATTTCACCACCGACTCAAGGTCGTTTACCCCACCTTTATCCATACCACGGGAGGGGCAGCTGCCCACGCCAATGATATTGACCATACCGTCGGGCAGAACTTCCCCTACCAAAGCGGCAACCTTCGCGGTGCCAATCTCCAGTCCTACTACCAATTTTCTGTCCGTCGACTTGATCATTGTTGTTCTGCCTGTACCTGTGCCTGATTTTGTTGCTGATTAGGTTCCTCGACCGGAGCCGGCTCCCAACCGACTGCTGCGCCTGAGTCATAGCGCAAATCAACGTAGCTTATCCGTTTGCCATCCGTCTGCGCCTGCTGCTGTAAAACCGGGTAAAGTTCTACAAAACGCGCCAGACGTTTCATTGTGTCGCCGCGGCCAAGATTGAGCTTAATGCCATTCGTTAGGGTCAACTGCCAGGAACGGCGCGCCGTCATCGCAGCATCTTTTAACGTAAAGCGATCCTTAGCCAGCACCTGCCCCATCTCACGAAAACCCTGCAATACTTCGTTTTCGCTGCCTTCCGGGCCATACAACATCGGTAAATTCTGCTTGTTGACACGATCGCTCGGGACGCTGAACGAATTTCCGTCTACGTCAACCATATGCTGATCATTCCAACGCGCAATCGGCACATATTCAACCAGATGAATCTTCAATTCATCAGGCCATTGTTTTCTGACACTCGCCTGTTTTATCCACGGCAGACGTTCAATCTGACTCTGGATAATGTTGACGTCCTGCGTCATAAAGGTGCCAGGCGACCCAAGCGCCAGAATCGACTGGCGAATGTCATCGTTACGCGTGTAGTGTCGCTCCCCGGTCACCACCAGCTTCGACAGCGGCAACCGCTGCGCGTCTTCCATCCAGCCCAGCACCATCCAGCCGCTGATAAACACGGTGCACAGCACCCCGAGCAGGAAGATGATCCCTGCAAGACGCGTTCCATTACTCCGCCGCGAAGAGGAGTATTCTTCTTCGTCATCGCGGTTGCGCGTGTTCAATGCAGCCTGAGACATATCAGCCCGCCTGGTCCAGAATACGTACGACTAACTGCGAGAAGCTCATTCCCGCCTGACGCGCCGCCATCGGCACAAGGCTATGGCTGGTCATACCCGGAGACGTGTTTGCTTCCAGCAGATAAAATTGCCCGTCACCGTCAAGCATCACGTCAATGCGTCCCCAGCCACGACATCCCAGCACATTCCAGGCTTTAAGCACCAGAGACTGTAATTCGGCCTCACGCTCTGCTTCAAGACCCGCTGGGCAGAAATATTGCGTCTCATCAGAGAGATACTTCGCCTCATAATCATAGAAGACTCCGGCGGGTTGGATGCGAATTGACGGTAAAATTTCTTCGCCAAGCATCGCGACGGTAAATTCCGGCCCGCTAAGCCATTTTTCAATCAGAACTTCTTCATCATGTTGAAATGCCAGTGCTAAAGCGTCAGCCAAATCTACAGCTTTATCGACTTTGGACATTCCCACGCTCGACCCTTCACGGCTCGGCTTCACAATAACCGGTAAGCCCAGTGCCGCAATGCGTGTATTAACGCTGTCCGACAGACCCAATTCATATTCACGACGCGTCAGTGCAACCCATGGCGCAACGGGCAGGTCCGCCCCCTGCCACAGCAGTTTGCTGCGCAGTTTATCCATGGAGATGGCGGATGCCATCACGCCGCTGCCGGTGTACGGCATGCCGATCAGCTCCAGCAGCCCCTGCAACGTGCCGTCTTCACCGCCGCGACCGTGCAACGCGATAAAGGCTTTATCGAAGCCCATCGCTTTCAGCTGCGTGACGTCCACCTCTTTCGGATCAACCGGATGCGCGTCCACACCACCTTCACGCAGGCCCGCCAGCACGGCAGCGCCCGAATTCAGAGAAACCTCGCGTTCGGCGGAAGTGCCGCCAAACAGGACAGCAATCTTATCAGCCATGACGCTCGTCCTCCTGAGTTTGCGGCTTCAGTTTGATTTCAGCTAAGGTACGGGCGATTTTGCCGATATTTCCCGCGCCCTGAATCAGGATCAGATCGTTACCCGTCAGGACCGGGGCAAGCATTTCAGCCACCTGCGCCGGGTCGGGAACCAGAATAGGATCCACTTTACCGCGTCCACGGATGGTACGACATAAAGAACGACTGTCCGCACCCGGAATCGGAGTTTCACCCGCTGCATAAACATCCAGCATCAGCAGGGTATCGACCTGCGAAAGGACGTTGGCAAAATCGTCATACAGATCGCGAGTACGCGTGTAACGGTGCGGCTGGAAGATCATGACCAGATTCTTTTCCGGCCAACCCGCGCGTGCCGCTTTGATGGTTGCGTCCACTTCCGTCGGATGGTGACCGTAGTCGTCTACCAGCATCGCAGAACCTGGCTTACCGTTTACCGGCTCCAGCGGGAATTCACCGAGGAAGTCGAAGCGACGGCCCGTCCCCTGGAAGCTCTCCAGTGCGCGCAGGATCGCTTCATCGTCAATGCCTTCTTCTGTCGCAACAGCCACCGCCGCTGCCGCATTCAGGGCGTTGTGACGTCCCGGAGCGTTCAGGGTGACATGCAGCAGGTCTTTATCCTGACGCGCGAGGGTGAAATGCCCCTGCGCACCGATCTGCTTGTAATCTTCTACGCGTACATCCGCGTCTTCGCTGAAGCCGTAGGTCGTAATTTGACGCCCGACGCGCGGCAGCAGCTCGCGAATAACCGGATCGTCCACGCACATCACCGCACGGCCATAGAACGGCAGGTTGTGCAGGAAGTTAATAAAGGTCTGCTTTAAGTTCTCGAAGTCGCCCTGGTAAGTGTCCATATGGTCAGCTTCGATGTTGGTGACGATCGCCACCATCGGCTGTAGATGCAGGAACGACGCATCGCTCTCATCCGCTTCCGCAATCAGATAACGGCTGTGGCCCAGACGCGCATGCACGCCAGCGGCTTTCACCAGACCACCGTTAACGAACGTCGGGTCGAGACCCGCTTCCGCATAAATGCTGGAGACCATCGCTGTTGTGGTGGTTTTACCGTGCGTACCGGCCACCGCAATGCCGTGACGGAAACGCATCAGTTCCGCCAGCATTTCCGCGCGACGGATCACCGGGATGCGCGCCTCATGCGCCGCAACGATTTCCGGGTTATCCGCGGAGATAGCGCTGGACACCACAACCACGCTCGCATCGCTCACGTTTTCCGGGCGATGATTGAAATAGATAGTCGCCCCCAGCGACGCCAGCTGCTGCGTAACAGGGTTTGGCGCCAGGTCAGACCCGCTGATCTGATAGCCTTCGTTAGCTAACACTTCGGCAATACCGCCCATGCCAGCACCACCGATGCCGACAAAGTGAATGTGCCGGACGCGACGCATCTCGGGCACGATAGAACGCAGTTTTGCCAGTTGTTGTGTATTCATTCTCTAAACGCCATCGACTACTTCAAAAAAATCGTGCAGCGCAACACGCACTGCGAGAATTATGCCTGGGCTGCCAGGCTCACTTCTTTTGCCACCCGTTCCGTTGCATCCGGGATAGCGGTCGCGCGTGCGCGTTGCGCCATCTCCAGTAATACATCCCGGTTCCAGCCCGCCAGGGTAGTGGCGACCGCATCAGCGGTAAATTGTGGCTGCTCAAAAATCTTCGCTGCGCCCGCTTTCTCAAGCGGCAGCGCATTCCAGTACTGCTGTCGGTCTTTGTGCTGGAACGGCACAAACAGCGCCGGTAAACCGGCGGCGGCGATTTCGCTCACCGTCAGCGCGCCCGAGCGACAGACCACAACATCGGCCCAGGCATAGGCTGCGGCCATATCATCAATAAATTCAGTCACTTTATGCTGCGGCTGACCTTCCTGCGCGTAGGCCTGCTCAACGGTCTGCTGAGCGCCCTTCCCGCTCTGGTGCCAGATGGTCACCGCATCACCCAGTTTTGCCGCAACCTGCGGCATCGTCTGGTTTAAAATACGTGCGCCCTGGGAACCGCCGACGACCAGCACGCGCACCGGCCCTTCGCGACCCGCCAGACGCGTATCTGGCAGCGGCAGCGCCAGCACGTCCACACGTACCGGATTCCCTACGACATCCGCTTTCGGGAATGCCCCGGGGAAGGCCTGCATAACTTTGGTGGCGATTTTTGCCAGCCATTTGTTGGTCAACCCGGCAATACCGTTCTGCTCATGCAGAACAACGGGGATGCCCAGTGACCACGCCGCCAGTCCGCCCGGACCGGAAACGTAACCGCCCATGCCCAGAACGACGTCAGGCTTAAAACGCTTCATAATGGCGCGCGCCTGACGCCAGGCATTGAAAATGCGCACCGGCGCCAGCAGCTGCGCCTTGATCCCTTTGCCACGAAGGCCAGAAATACGAATAAAGTCGATCTCGATACCGTGTTTAGGTACCAGATCGGCTTCCATGCGGTCTGCGGTTCCCAGCCAGCGTACCTGCCAGCCCTGTTCCATTAAATGGTGCGCAACCGCCAGTCCCGGGAACACGTGTCCACCGGTACCGCCTGCCATCACCATTAACCGCTTCGGTTGATTCATCGTGAACCTCGTGTAAACGCCTGAGCTTTCTCCAGACGCGTTTCATAATCTATGCGTAACAAAAACATGATGGCCGTCGACATGATCAGCAGACTCGAACCACCATAACTGATCAACGGCAACGTCAGACCTTTGGTCGGCAGCATACCCGCTGCCGCCCCAACGTTTACCAGCGCCTGGAAGCTAAACCAGATACCAATTGAGCAGGCCAGGAAACCGGAGAAGCGGTGATCGATCTCCAGCGCTTTCCGGCCAATCGACATGGCGCGGAAAGCGACGAAGAATACCATTAATAGCGCCAATACCACACCGATATAACCCAGTTCTTCCCCAATAATGGAGAAGATGAAGTCGGTGTGCGCCTCCGGTAAATACTCCAGTTTTTGTACCGAGTTGCCCAGGCCTTGACCCCAGACTTCGCCGCGGCCAAACGCCATCAGCGACTGCGTCAGCTGGTAACCGCTGCCGAACGGATCTTCCCATGGGTTCCAGAACGAGGTCACACGGCGGATACGGTAGGGCTCGGCGAGGATCAGCAGCACCACCGCCGAAATCCCCATCCCGATGATGGCAATGAACTGCCACAGTTTTGCGCCCGCCAGGAACAGCATCGCCAGCGTAGTGACAAACAGTACGACTACCGTACCGAGGTCGGGCTGCGCCAGCAGCAGGATCGCGAGGACCAGAATCACGCCCATCGGTTTTAAGAAGCCACGAAGGTTGTTACGAACTTCGTCAACTTTACGCACCAGGTAGTTAGCCAGGTAGCAGAACAACGACAGTTTGGTGAACTCCGCGGGCTGGATACGCAGTGGCCCAAAGGCAATCCAGCGTGATGCCCCGTTAACGGAGCTCCCGACAACCAGAACGATCAACAGCATGATGATTGAGGCGATGAGCATGGCTGTACTGTGCCGCTGCCAGAACGACATCGGCAGGCGTAAGGTGATCATTGCCAGGCAGAACGCGAGAATGATGTACAGCCCGTCACGCTTGGCAAACAGGAACGGGTCGTTTGCCAGACGCTGTCCGACAGGCATTGACGCCGAGGTGACCATAATAAAGCCGATCGCTGCCAGCCCCAGCGTGAGCCAGAACAGCGTGCGGTCGTACATGATCAGGCTATCGGAATCTTTATCCCGGGAAGCCATCACCCAGCCTTTCAGCGCCGTAAACAGCCATACCAGGATACCAAATCCTGGCAGGCGCGGCATTTTCAGGCGAGGGAGAGATAAACGCATCAGCCTAACTCCTTCGCCAGGCGGGTAAAGACATCACCCCGCTGTTCGAAACTCTTGAATTGATCGAGGCTGGCACAGGCTGGCGAGAGCAGTACCATATCGCCGGGCTTCACGCGTGGGGCGATGAGGCGCATCGCCTGCTCCATGGTCTCGGTTTGCTCGGCGACTTCAGGACGCAACGCCGCCAGCTCGCTGCCATCGCGGCCAAAGCAATACAGGCGCACGTTATCACCGTTGAGGTACTGCTTCAGCGAGGAGAAGTCAGCCGATTTACCGTCGCCGCCCAGCAGCAGGTATAGCGTGCCATCAACGTGCAAACCGTTCAGTGCCGCCTCGGTGCTACCCACGTTGGTCGCTTTGGAATCATTAATCCAGCGTACGCCGTTGTGCTCCAGCGCCAGCTGGAAGCGGTGCGCCAGGCCGGTAAAGGTGGTGAGCGCCTTCAGGCTTGAAGATCGCGGCAGGCCAACAGCATCCGCCAGCGCCAGCGCCGCCAGGGCATTAGTGTAGTTATGCTGGCCGGAGAGCATCATTTCTTTCACGTTCAGCACTTTCTCACCTTTCACACGTAGCCAGGTTTCGCCCTGCTGACGATTAAGGTGATAGTCACCCATGTTAATACCGAAGCTAATGCAGCGTTCGTCTGCGCCGCGCACCGGCATGGTGAGTGCATCATCGGCATTCACTACGCAAACTTTGGCATTTTCATAAACGCGCAGTTTGGCCGCACGGTACTGCTGCAAGCCGAACGGGTATCTGTCCATATGATCTTCGGTGACGTTTAGGATCGTCGCCGCCGCCGCATGCAGGCTTGAAGTGGTTTCCAGCTGGAAGCTGGAAAGCTCAAGGACGAACAGCTCACACCCTTTATCAAGCAGCATCAGAGCGGGCAGACCAATGTTACCGCCCACGCCGACATTTTTGCCCGCCGCCTTCGCCATTTCCCCCACCAGCGTGGTGACGGTGCTTTTACCGTTTGAACCGGTAATGGCGACGATCGGGGCCTGCGCCTCCCGGCAGAACAGTTCGATATCGCCGACAATCTCAACGCCCGCATCCGCGGCGGCGTTCAGGGAAGGATGCGCCAGCGCCATACCGGGGCTGGCAACAATCAGATCGGCGGCCAGCAGCCACTCATCATTCAGACCACCCAGGTGGCGTTCAACCTGCTCCGGCAGCTTGTCCAGACCCGATGGAGAGACGCGCGTATCCATCACGCGCGGCGTCACGCCACGCGCAAGGAAAAAGTCCACGCAGGAGAGGCCGGTGAGGCCCAACCCGATGATTACGACTTTTTTGCCCTGGTAATCTGCCATGATTAACGTACCTTCAGCGTTGCCAGGCCAATCAGCACCAGCATCAGCGAAATAATCCAGAAGCGCACAATGACGCGCGGCTCCGGCCAGCCTTTCAGTTCATAGTGGTGGTGAATCGGTGCCATACGGAAAATGCGCTGACCGCGCAGCTTGAAGGAACCGACCTGCAAAATCACCGATAGCGTCTCAACCACAAACACACCGCCCATGATCACCAGCAGGAACTCCTGACGCAGCAGCACGGCGATAATGCCCAGCGCACCGCCCAGCGCCAGTGAACCGACGTCGCCCATAAAGACCTGCGCCGGATAGGTGTTAAACCACAGGAAGCCCAGCCCCGCCCCGACAATCGCCGTACAGACGATCACCAGCTCACCCGCATGTCGCAGGTACGGGATGTGCAGGTAGTTTGCAAAGTTCATGTTACCGGTCGCCCACGCCACCAGCGCGAAACCGCCCGCGACAAACACGGTTGGCATGATGGCCAGGCCGTCCAGACCATCGGTCAGGTTGACGGCATTGCCGGTGCCGACGATCACAAAGTAAGCCAGCAGAATGTAGAACAGCCCCAGCTGCGGCATCACGTCTTTGAAGAACGGCACCACCAGCTCGGTGGCCGGGGTGTCTTTTCCTGCCAGATAAAGCGCGAAGGCCACGCCCAGCGCAATCACCGACATCCAGAAATACTTCCAGCGGGCGATCAAACCTTTGGTGTCTTTGCGCACGACTTTACGATAGTCGTCAACAAAACCGATGATCCCGTAGCCAACCAGGACGGTCAGCACGCACCAGACGTAGGGGTTAGACGGATAGGCCCACAGCAGAACGGACACCACAATCGCGGTCAGGATCATGATCCCGCCCATGGTCGGCGTACCGCGCTTGCTGAAGTGCGATTCCGGACCATCGTTGCGTACAACCTGGCCGAAAGAGAGTTTTTGCAGACGGGCAATCATGCGCGGGCCCATCCACAGCGAGATGAACAGCGCAGTCAGCAGGCTGACGATGGCGCGAAACGTCAGATAGGAAAAGACGTTAAAGCCTGAGTAATATTTGACCAAATGTTCGGCCAGCCAAACTAACATGTCCCGTTCTCCTGTAATGCGTGCACAACCTCTTCCATGGCGGCACTACGTGAACCTTTAACTAAAACAGTCACAATCTGTTTTTCTGTAATCAATGCCTTCAGGCGTTCGATCAGTGCAGATTTATCGGCAAAATGTTCGCCAACTTCACTGGCATCGGAAATGGCCTTGCTCAGCGTGCCTGCGCTCAATACGCGGTCAAGCCCGGCGGCTTTCGCCGCTTCACCCACCTGAACATGGCAGGCTTCGCTTTCATCACCCAGCTCGGCCATATCGCCCACAACCATCACGCGATAGCCCGGCATCTCAGACAAGACCTGCACGGCCGCCGTCATGGAGCCGACGTTAGCGTTGTAGGAGTCATCCAGCAGAAGTTTGTTTTCAGCCAGCTGGATCGGGAAAAGACGCCCCGGCACGGCTTTTAAATTTGCCAGACCTGCTTTGATCGCCGCGTGTGAGGCACCTACCGCCATTGAGAGCGCTGCCGCAGCAAGCGCATTGGCGATGTTATGACGACCGGGCAGGGGCAGCAGCACCTCGATGTCGCCCGTTGGGGTCGTGAGGGTGAACTCGGTGCCGTGTGACGTCACATGAATGTTGGTCGCCGAAAAATCACTGTTTGCCGCATTCGGTGAGAAGCGCCAGGTTTTGCGTGAACCAATGATGCTCTGCCAGTTCAGCCAGTCGTTGTTATCGGCGTTCATAATGGCGATGCCGTCATCCGGCAGGCCGGTATAAATTTCACCTTTCGCTTTCGCCACACCGGCCAGCGAACCAAAACCTTCAAGATGTGCCGCCGCCAGGTTATTCACCAGCGCCGCTTCCGGACGCGTCAGGCTCACGGTCCAGGCGATTTCGCCCTGATGGTTAGCCCCTAACTCAATCACCGCATATTCATGCTCGTGGGTCAGGCGCAGCAGCGTCATCGGTACACCGATGTCATTATTAAGGTTGCCCGCCGTATAAAGCGTGTTACCGCACTGGCTAAGGATCGCCGCCGTCATCTCTTTAACGGAGGTTTTACCCGACGAGCCCGTCAGCGCCACGACGCGTGTTCGCACCTGCTGGCGAACCCATGCCGCCAGCTCGCCAAACGCCAGGCGCGTATCTTTCACCACAATCTGCGGCAAATCGATATCGAGCTTACGGCTGACCAGCAGCGCGCCCGCGCCGTTATCTTTAGCCTGTTGCGCAAAATCGTGGGCGTCAAAACGCTCGCCCTTCAGCGCCACAAACAGGCAGCCCGCCGTCACCTTACGGGTGTCGGTGGTCACAGCCTCAATGGTTAGATCCTGACCATGCAGCATCCCCTGCAATACCGCAGCGGCCTGGCTTAACGTAATGCTAATCATGCCACCACTCCCAGCAGACGCGCTGCCGTCACGCGGTCGGAGTAATCCAGACGACGATTGCCGACGATCTGATAATCTTCATGACCTTTACCGGCCAGCAGAACCACATCGTTCTCCTGCGCCTGCATAATGGCGTTGGTCACGGCCTCCGCACGGCCTTCCACCACGCGCGCACGACCCGCATCCAGCATGCCCGCCAGAATGTCATTGATAATGACCCGCGGCTCTTCGGTACGCGGGTTGTCATCGGTTACCACGGGAATATCCGCGAACTGCTCAGCTATGGCGCCCATCAGCGGACGTTTGCCCTTGTCGCGATCGCCACCGCAGCCAAACACGCACCAGAGCTTGCCTGCGCAGTGCAGACGCGCCGCTTCCAGCGCTTTTTCCAGCGCATCCGGCGTGTGTGCGTAATCCACGACCACCGTCGGCTTGCCCGGCGCGCTGAACACTTCCATGCGGCCACAGACCGGTTGCAAACGCTCAGACGTTTTCAGCAGATCCGCCATCGGGTAGCCCAGCGCCAGCAACGTCGCCAGCGCCAGCAGCAGGTTACTGACGTTAAAGGCCCCCATCAGGCGGCTTTCAATTTCACCTTCGCCCCAGGTGGAAGCGAAGCGGATCGTCGCCCCACTATCGTGGTAGTTCACCTCGACCGCCTTCAGCCAGCGGCCGCGGCAGTTCGGATTAATGCGATCTTCCATCGACACCGCCACCGCATCCGGCAGTTTTTCCAGCCAGCGGCGACCGACTTCGTCGTCGGCGTTAATGATCGCCTGCCCGTGGTGGTGAGTGGAATAAAGCAGCCATTTCGCCGCTTCGTAGTGCTCCATATCACCATGATAATCAAGGTGATCGCGGCTCAGGTTAGTAAAGACAGAGGCAGCAAATTTCAGGGCCGCCACGCGATGTTGTACCAGACCATGGGAAGAGACTTCCATCGCAGCGAAGGTCGCCCCCTGCTCAGCGAGGCCCGCCAGCACACGCTGCACGTCAACCGCCGAGCCTGTAGTGTTTTCCGTCGGGCTTACTTTGCCCAGAAGACCGTTCCCCACCGTGCCCATGACGGCACCGGTTTCGCCCAGCAGCTGCGCCCACTGCGCCATCAGCTGAGTGGTGGTGGTTTTTCCGTTGGTTCCTGTCACGCCAACCAGCTTTAACTGGTCGGAAGGTTCGTTGTAAAAACGTCCTGCCAGCGCGGAGAGACGCTCATTCAGCTGGCTGAGATAGATGACCGGCACGCCGTGCATTTCACGGATCTCACCGTCTGTTGCCTCATCTTTGGCCTCAGCAATAATGGCAGCAACACCTTGCGCAATCGCCTGCGGGATATAACGACGCCCGTCCGCCTGATGACCCACTACTGCCACAAAAAGATCGCCAGAAGCCGCTACGCGGCTGTCCAGTACCATCTCTCGCAGTGCTCGCGCAGGTAGCATAGGCACCCACGGAGCAAGAAGGTCGCGCAAATTACGATCTGCCACCTGTTCCCTCGCCTTGATTAATTACAAATTCACTTTTTTCGCCCGTCGCCAGCGCATCCGGTTCAATGTTCATGGTGCGCAACACGCCGCCCATAATAGCCCCGAACACAGGCGCGGAGACGGCGCCGCCGTAGTATTTACCCGCCTGCGGATCGTTGATGACGACCACCAGCGCAAAACGCGGATTGCTTGCAGGCGCTACGCCTGCGGTATAGGCAATGTATTTGTTGATATAGCGGCCGTCCGGCCCCACTTTTTTCGCTGTACCGGTTTTAATGGCGATACGATAGCCCTTAATTGCGGCCTTCACGCCGCCACCGCCAGGTAACGCGACGCTTTCCATCATATGCACGACGGTACGAACGATAGATTCCGGGAAAACACGTTCCCCCGGAACCGGTGGATCAACTTTGGTGATCGACAGCGGACGATAAATGCCATAGCTGCCAATCGTTGCGTAGACTCGCGCTAACTGTAAGGGAGTTACCATTAGCCCGTAGCCGAAAGAGAAGGTGGCCCTCTCTATGTCAGACCACCGTTGTTTTTGAGGATATAAGCCACTGCGTTCTCCGACCAACCCCAAATTGGTCGCCTTTCCCAGCCCAAAACGTGAGTAAGTATCTACTAACGCTGAGGACGGCATCGCTAACGCCAGTTTTGACACACCGACGTTACTCGACTTCTGTAAGACCCCGGTCAGGGTCAGTTCGCTGTAACGTGCCACGTCTTTGATTTCGTGACCGTTAATTCGATAAGGAATCGTATTCAGAACGGTATTTTCGTTGACGATGCCTCGCTGTAGAGCCGTCATCACCACCATAGGTTTTACGGTTGAGCCGGGTTCAAACACATCGGTGATGGAGCGGTTACGCATTGCATCTTTTGCTGTACCGGCAAAATTATTCGGGTTGTATGAGGGGCTACTGGCCATCGCCAGCACTTCACCTGTCGCCACATCCACCAGCACGGCGCTGCCCGATTCCGCCTTGTTAAACGCGACGGCGTTGTTCAGCTCACGATAGACCAGCGCCTGCAAGCGTTCATCAATACTCAGGGCCAGGTTGTGCGCGGCCTGGCTGTCTGTCGAGGAAATGTCTTCAATGACGCGACCATAGCGGTCTTTACGCACGATTCGCTCGCCAGGCTGGCCGGTAAGCCACTTGTCGAAGCTTTTTTCAACGCCCTCAATCCCCTGGCTATCCACGTTGGTAAAGCCAATCAGGTGCGCGGTGACTTCGCCCGAAGGATAGTAACGGCGGGATTCTTCCCGCAGATGAATGCCGGGCAGCTTCAGTTTCTTAATGTAGTCAGCCATGTCAGGGTTCACCTGACGGGCAAGATAGATAAAGCGCCCTTTCGGGTTGGCGTTAACGCGCGACGCCAGCTGATCCAGCGGCATTTTCAACGCGTCTGACAGCGCCTTCCAGCGGTTATCAAGGGTGATCCCGCCTGCATCGTGTAACTCTTTCGGATCGGCCCAGATCGCCTTCACCGGCACGCTCACCGCCAGCGGACGGCCGGAACGATCGGTGATCATCCCACGAGAGGTAGAAACTTCCTGCACGCGCAGAGAACGCATATCACCCTGACGTACCAGCATGTCAGGCGCGATGATTTGTAGCCACGCCACGCGTCCCAGCAGGAAACCCAGCGCCAGTAAAATGCAGCCGCAAAGCAACGCAAAACGCCAACTGACAAAGTTGGCCTGTTCTTCCTGGCGTTTTGGTTTTAGCGTTTTTGCCGCTGCTTTCATGCGTCGCGTTTTCCCTTATTTTTGTACTACGATATTTTCCTGCGAAGGATCAACATGCTGTAATTGCAGTTTTTCCGTTGCGATCCGTTCAACCCGGCTGTGATCGCCGAGCGCGTTTTCTTCAAGGATCAGATTTCGCCATTCAATATCCAGCGCATCGCGTTCCAGTACCATCTGTTCGCGCTGCGCAGTTAATAAACGGGTATGGTGAGCGGTGGTAACCACCATGACTGCCGTCACAATGATGCAAATGAACAAGCAGAGTGGCAGCTTCCCAAACCGCAAAAGATCGTCGCCGATCACGCCAGGCAAGGCATGGCGCTCGTTGCTTCCTAACGATCCCTTAACTTTGCTTAGGGTCTCTGTCACTCTGCTGATCATGCGTTCGTCCTCTCTGCAATACGCAGCACTGAACTACGGGCACGTGGATTCTCTGCCACCTCTTCTTCGCCCGGCATCAACTTGCCTAATGCTCGCAACTGACGGCCTCCCAGCTTTCTGAGTTGTTCTTCCGTCATCGGCAACCCAGCTGGAACCTGCGGACCGCGGCTCTGTTCACGCATAAAGCGTTTTACGATGCGATCTTCCAGCGAATGGAAGCTGATGATGGATAACCGCCCACCCGGGGCCAGCACGTCGAGCGAGCTTTTTAGCGCCAGCTCTATTTCCTCCAGTTCACTGTTTACCCAGATACGAACCGCCTGGAAGGTACGGGTCGCAGGATGTTTGTGCTTGTCCTTCACCGGCGTTGCCGCCGCGATGACTTCTGCCAGCTCTTTGGTACGGGTCATTGGCTCAACGCGGTTGCGCTCCACGATGGCGCGCGCAATACGTTTGCCAAAGCGTTCTTCACCGAAGGTTTTGATTACCCAGGCAATATCCGCTTCGTCAGCAGTTTGTAACCATTCAGCGGCAGACTGGCCGCGAGTGGGGTCCATACGCATATCTAGCGGCCCATCACGCATAAAGGAGAAGCCGCGTTCTGCATCATCAAGCTGTGGTGAAGAGACGCCAAGATCGAGGAGAATCCCGTCGATCTTGCCGGTCAGGCCGCGCTCAGCGACATAATCCGCAAGCGCAGAGAAAGGTCCATGCACGATGGAAAAGCGAGGATCATCGATGGTTTGCGCAACGGCAATCGCCTGCGGATCGCGGTCAATTGCCAGCAGGCGTCCTTCCGCTCCAAGCTGGGAGAGGATCAAACGCGAGTGACCACCGCGACCAAAAGTGCCATCAATATAGATGCCGTCTGGACGAATATTCAGGCCGTTAACGGCCTCATCCAGCAGCACCGTTGTATGTTTATAATTTTCCATCATATTTATAGAGACAAGTCCCGCAGCCGTTCCGATAATGTTGCGGAATCAGACTGCTCAGCGTCGATATCTTCCTTGACCTGTTGATACCAGGTCGTTTCGTCCCACAGTTCAAACTTGTTGAACTGCCCGACCAGCATCACTTCTTTAGTCAGACCGGCATGTTGCCGCAACACAGGCGCAATCAATAATCGCCCGGCGCTATCCATCTGACATTCACTGGCATGTCCCAATAACAACCGCTGCACGCGGCGTTCTTGCGGGTTCATGCTCGACAGTCGCGACAGCTTTTGCTCAATGATTTCCCATTCAGGCAAAGGGTAAAGCAGCAGGCAGGGGGAGTTGATGTCAATGGTGCAAACCAGTTGACCCGAAGCGTTCTCAATCAGCTGGTCGCGGTATCGGGTTGGTACCGATAAACGCCCTTTGCTGTCGAGATTGACTAACGTTGCTCCACGGAACATGCCAGCCTCACCCCTCCTCACCACTTTAACCCACAAATTCCCACCTGAAGGAGTTTACGGAGCGAGGGAAAAGCTTGTCAAGCCAGGACTCTCTCTATACCGGCGCGAAAGCACCGTATTTACAGAGCAAGAGTGACCTGGCTAATAACTACACAACTGGCGAGGCAAAATTAACGTTATGAATATTTGTAAGAAAAAAACCGAATATGCACACGAGCGTTAAGACTCACTCAATATCATCGCAGGGAAATATAAAGTGTCAGTTTGCGACGCGGGCAGCATTTTAAGGCATATCGCCGGGGGATAACAGCACCAGATTAAGCGCAAGGCAATATGGATTCGTTCGTGTACATTGAGGGCTGAAGGGGAGAGTAAAAAATGGCTGAATATTCATCGGCTGGCGGCTGTTTGTAACAAAACAATACAAAAGAATGCCCGTTAAAAATTATAATTGCGCTTTTTAACGCCAAAACGGATTCAGAAAAATAGCCGGCTACGAATCTTAGAGATAAATCCTAATTTTTATCCGGGAATTATTTCCCGCAATAAATGCGCCGCAAAAGGGGCAGTTTTACCGCCCCTGTGGAAATATTAATGGCGGCTCAAAATCCCGCGCCGATAGAGATTACGTTTGATACGCGTAAGCCCGGGTTTCGGTTTGCGAGGTTCATCCAGGCTTGCCAGAACAATCTCAAGCACGCGCTCGGCGACGTCGCGGTGACGCTGAGCCACGGCCAGCACCGGACATTGCAGGAAGTCGAGCAGTTCGTTATCGCCGAAGGTCGCAATCGCCAGATCGGATGGCAGCTTGCCATCGCGACGTAACGTCACGTCCATCACCCCCTGCAACAGGGCAAACGAGGTGGTAAACAACGCCTGCGGCATCGGGTGCGTTTCCAGCCATTTCTCGAACAGCTGAGCAGCCGCTTCGCGCTCATAGCTGTTGGCATACAGATAATGAACGTCACGCGGATCGTCTTTCCACGCCGTACGGAACCCTTGTTCACGCAGGAAGCTCACGGATAGTTCAGGCAAAGCGCCAAGATAGAGCACCGTTTCCGCCGGGAAGGTACGCAGCTCGGCAGCCAGCATTTCTGCATCGTCCTGATCGGCACCTACGACGCTGGTGAAATGTTCACGATCCAAAGCACGATCCAGCGCCACAATCGGGAATGGATCGTTCGCCCAGCGCTGATAGAAAGGATGCTCGGGTGGTAAAGAGGTCGACACGATGATGGCGTCAACCTGACGTTGCAGCAGATGCTCAATGCAGCGCATCTCGTTGTCGGGCTGATCCTCGGAGCAGGCAATCAACAGCTGATAGCCCCGCTGACGAGCCTGACGTTCAAGATAGTTGGCGATGCGGGTATAGCTGGTGTTTTCCAGATCCGGGATCACCAGGCCAATCGAGCGGGTGCGTCCGGCACGTAAACCTGCGGCGACAGCATTCGGATGGTAATTATGCTCACGAACGACTGCCATCACTTTCTCAACGGTCTTATCGCTGACACGATACTGCTTTGCTTTACCGTTAATCACATAGCTGGCCGTGGTTCTCGACACGCCGGCGAGCCGGGCGATTTCATCCAGTTTCACAATTGCCCCTCAAAAAAAGAAAAAAGTCCATGGCCCTGTCAAGGTTATGGTTAAATATTTTAACATCTAAACGCAGAATAGCTTTCACGGCAACCGCTTTTGTCCGCGTTGTCGGCGGATTACGCAAAAAAAAGCCCGGCTTTGGCTACCGGGCTGAAAGAGGCGAACCTTTTGCGCAACTAACGCATGATTTTATCGCCGCGCGAGAGGCCAACAACGCCAGAGCGCGCAACTTCAACAATTTTTGCCACATCCCTGACGGAGGCCAGGAACGCATCCAGCTTATCGCTCGTTCCGGCAAGCTGCACAGTATATATAGAAGGCGTGACGTCAATGATCTGCCCACGGAAAATATCCGTGTTACGCTTGACCTCTTCACGGCCATAACCGCTGGCCTGAATTTTCACCAGCATCACTTCACGTTCGACGTAAGCCCCCTGCCCCAGCTCGCTGACGCGCAACACGTCCACCAGCTTGTGCAATTGCTTTTCGATCTGCTCAAGCACTTTCGCATCGCCGACAGTCTGGATCGTCATGCGGGAGAGCGTTGGATCATCGGTCGGCGCAACGGTCAGGCTTTCAATGTTGTATCCGCGCTGCGCAAAAAGCCCAATGACGCGTGACAGTGCGCCCGACTCATTTTCCAGTAATACAGATAATATCCGGCGCATATCAGGTTCTCTCCGTTTTGCTTAACCACATTTCATCCATACCACCGCCACGGATATGCATCGGATAAACGTGCTCTGTGCCGTCTACGATGACGTCCATGAAGACGAGGCGATTGTTTTTAACGTGCTCAAGCGCTTCGCCGAGCTTCGCTTCCAGCTCTGACGGATCGGTTACCCGCATGCCAATATGACCATAGGCTTCAGCCAGACGGACAAAGTCCGGAAGTGACTTCATATAAGACTGAGAGTGACGGCCGGAATAAATCATATCCTGCCACTGCTTCACCATACCGAGGTAACCGTTATTCAGGTTAAGCACCAGCACTGGCAACTCATATTGCAGCGCAGTAGAAAGCTCCTGAATATTCATCTGTATACTGCCATCACCCGTTACGCAGATAACCGTTTCGTTCGGCAACGCCAGCTTCACCCCCAGCGCGGCGGGCAGACCAAAGCCCATCGTGCCAAGCCCGCCTGAGTTGATCCAGCGACGCGGTTTATCAAACGGGTAATACAACGCAGCGAACATCTGATGCTGGCCTACGTCAGAAGTGACATACGCCTCGCCTTTGGTCAGATGCCAGATCGTCTCGATCACCGCCTGCGGCTTGATGTTTTCACTCTGCGTGTCGTATTTAAGGCACTGACGGCCGCGCCATTGTTCGATTTGCTGCCACCAGTCACGGATCTCATCCAGCGGTTGAGAGGCGGTCTCCTGCGCCAGCAGTTCCAACATTTGATCCAGCACCTGTCGTGCGTCCCCCACGATGGGCACATCCGCCGGCACCGTTTTAGAGATAGAAGTAGGATCGATATCAATGTGTAGCACCGTCGCATTCGGACAGTATTTCGCCAGGTTATTGGTGGTGCGATCGTCAAAACGTACGCCGACGGCAAAAATCACATCAGAATGGTGCATCGTCATATTGGCTTCATAGGTGCCATGCATACCCAGCATGCCCAGCGCCTGACGGTGGGTAGCCGGGAATGCCCCCAGCCCCATCAGCGATGACGCGACAGGAAGATTCAGCTTCTCAATCAGTTCGCGTAGTTGCGTTTCACAGGCTGCATTGACGGCGCCGCCCCCCACATAGACTACGGGCTTTTTCGCAGCCAGCAGCGTTTGCAGCGCACGCTTAATCTGGCCTTTGTGCCCTTGCGTCGTCGGATTATACGAACGCATGCTCACCGACTCAGGCCACAGGTAAGGCAGTTTATTCGCGGGATTGAGAATATCTTTTGGCAGATCGACAACCACTGGCCCAGGACGACCGCTGGCGGCCAGCCAGAAGGCTTTTTTCAGCACGCCCGGGATATCTTCCGTTTGCTTAACCAGAAAGCTGTGCTTCACCACGGGGCGTGAGATCCCCACCATGTCGCATTCCTGAAACGCATCATAGCCAATCAGTGACGTCGCCACCTGTCCGGAGAGAATGACCAGTGGAATAGAGTCCATATACGCAGTCGCAATGCCGGTGATGGCATTGGTCGCTCCCGGCCCCGAAGTGACCAGCACTACACCCACTTCGCCCGTGGCGCGGGCCAGGCCGTCAGCCATATGCACAGCAGCCTGTTCATGACGAACCAGAACATGATCAATACCGCCTACCGTGTGCAGCGCGTCATAAATATCGAGAACCGCGCCTCCGGGATAGCCGAACACTTGTTTCACGCCCTGATCGATAAGCGATCGGACGACCATTTCCGCGCCAGACAACATCTCCATGCTTTGCCTCCAGGCTTTTGTTATAGACGGTCAACAGAATTCATTTCCGCGCCGTCTTCTGACAGGGTGAACCCATCTTATAATGTGCAGAGTGATGGATACCTTAACCGCTCGTTATGAGGCAGGCAATTAGCAAACGGAATGCGGGAATGGGCAATAAAAGCAGAAAAAATAGCTGTCAGACACGAATATGGTGAATTCGTCTGGTATGAGGGGAGACGCTAATAATTCATCTCTTAAAAAGTGGATGGATCAGGAAATCATCTATTTTTAAGCCGCCCTGAGCGTCTGAAAAAATGCGCACAGAACAAAATATTGCCTGAATAAAAAATCACAGAATAAACCGCATGGCACCATGCGGTTTATTCACCCTGACTTATCGACGACAAATATTGATCAGCAACTCTTCCATCCACTGATGCCCTTTATCCCGCCCCGCCGCTTCATGCCAGGAAAGATAACAGGTACGGCTATTCAGCTTGAGCGGCAGAGGTAAAATTTGCAGGCTCAGCGAATCGGAGAACTCTTCAGCAAGCCAGCGCGGTGCAATAGCGACTAGCTGCGTCTGAGAAACGACATTTAAAACGCTGACCATCGCCATCCCCTGATAGGCCACGCTGGCTTGTTTATCGGCAGTGTCATACCACGGCTGACTGAACGAAGCATATCTGTCCAGAGCAACAACGGCATGCTGCTCGCTGTAAACATCGCTTTCACGCAGCGGCGAATTCATGCGTGGATGTTTTTTGCTGGCGACTAACACCATTTCATCTTTAAACAACGGAACACAGGCAAACTCTGGACGGCGAAACTCTTCGTAGCCCAGAACGAACTCCGTTTCCTGATAACGAAGCTGGTGCTCAGTGTTTTGATTTAAAGATGATTTAAAAACGAGATGAATATTAGGAGCAATCTGTTCAACTTTATTATATATAACAGACGTCAAATAATTGTCTAACGGACTGCAAACACAGAGATGGAAAACCCGCTCACTGCTTAAAGGTTCAAACCCTGAGCCGGGAAGCTCATTTTGAACCAGCTGTAGCGCCTGACGAATCGAACCGAATAGCTGGAATGCACGCGCCGTGGGCTGGATACCTCTTCCATACCGGACGAATAACTCGTCGTTAAACATCACCTTAAGTCTGGCTACGGCATTACTCACGGCAGGTTGAGACATTCCCAGAGATTGCGCTGCTCGCGTAATATTCTGCTCCTGCATAACTGCATCAAATACAGTTAACAGGTTGAGATCCACTGTGCGTAACTGAGGCTTAACCCCATCATAAGGCTGTGGTTGGTTAATATTATTTTCTGGCATTTCTGACTCCACTGTCACGCTAAATTCCCTTTGCCAAAGTACAGTAATAACTTCGAAAAATATGATTTACCATGCATATACAACAAGCGAAAGGAAATTATTTAAAATTCAGAATATATAAAGAACCCTCATTCAAGAGATGCCATTAAGCATCCCCTGAATGAAGAGCTAAAAATCGTTCAAATGATATCTAAAACTTTAATGCAGGCATGAAACCATAAAGCTGGCAAATACACAATCACCGCCTTAGTTAATAATAACTTAAGTATTATTAAACTATGAAGGGCATACACCACGATTTCATTAACAAAATGATATCAATATTGATAACTTTCCCGCCCATGATTCATTCATAGAACTTATAACTCAATGAAATAAAACACATTCCATTTCACAGCACATCGGTAAAAATACTGTGTTCAATTGCTACCAATTATATTCAAATTATTCCAGAGATGAATCTCAAGTCCAATAATAGACAATTAAATCGGTTAACAGCGTAAAAACCAGCACAATTAGCTAATGTGTTTATCCTGCGCTGAGTGGCCATTTTGCCTGAGAGGGGTTGACATGAGTCAGCGTATCCAGTACCACTAAAAGCATATCGCATTCATCTGGAGCACGATTCATGATTCGCACCCTTCGTTTCACCGGTCTACTACTACTAAACGCATCCACTGTGCGCGGTAGACTGGCGGGCGAAATTCAGCGTTGAATCGTCTTCAGTAAAACTAAAAACCCGCGCCACTGCGCGGGTTTTTTTATGCTCGTAGCAAGGCGCCCTAAGACTGACAAGGACCTAACCCATGAGCCAGCAAGTCGTTATTTTCGATACTACTTTACGTGACGGTGAACAGGCATTACAGGCGAGCCTGAGTGTTAAAGAAAAACTGCAAATTGCGCTGGCCCTCGAACGCATGGGTGTAGACGTAATGGAAGTCGGCTTTCCCGTCTCCTCGCCGGGTGATTTCGAGTCAGTACAGACCATCGCCCGCACCATCAAAAACAGCCGCGTATGCGGTCTGGCTCGCTGCGTTGAGAAAGATATTGATGTGGCCGCGGAATCCCTGAAAGTTGCAGAAGCCTTCCGTATCCATACATTCATTGCCACCTCCCCCATGCACATTGCAACCAAGCTGCGCAGCACGCTGGATGAAGTGATCGAACGTGCGGTGTATATGGTTAAACGCGCGCGTAACTATACTGATGACGTCGAATTCTCCTGTGAAGATGCAGGCCGCACGCCGATTGACGATTTGGCCCGTGTAGTGGAAGCCGCGATTAATGCCGGAGCCAGAACCATCAACATCCCGGATACCGTCGGCTACACCATGCCGTTTGAGTTCTCTAACATCATCACCGGCCTGTACGATCGCGTGCCAAATATTGATAAAGCCATCATCTCTGTTCACACCCACGATGATTTGGGTCTGGCTGTGGGCAATGCCATCGCCGCCGTCCACGCCGGCGCGCGTCAGGTAGAAGGGGCAATGAACGGCATTGGTGAACGCGCCGGCAACTGCTCGCTGGAAGAAGTGATCATGGCGATCAAGGTGCGCAAAGACATTATGAACGTACACACTCGCATCAATCACAACGAAATCTGGCGCACCAGCCAGACCGTGAGCCAGATTTGCAATATGCCGATCCCGGCGAACAAGGCGATTGTTGGTACTGGCGCGTTCGCTCACTCCTCCGGTATTCACCAGGATGGCGTGCTGAAGAACCGTGAAAACTACGAAATCATGACTCCGGAATCCATCGGTCTGAACCAGGTTCAGCTGAACCTGACCTCACGCTCTGGCCGCGCGGCGGTGAAACACCGTATGGAAGAGATGGGGTATCAGGACAGCGATTACAACATGGATCAGCTGTACGACGCATTCCTGAAGCTGGCTGACAAGAAAGGCCAGGTCTTCGATTACGACCTGGAAGCGCTGGCATTTATCAACAAACAGCAGGAAGAGCCAGAACACTTCCGTCTGGACTACTTCACCGTTCAGTCAGGCTCAAGTGATATCGCTACCGCCTCCGTCAAGCTGGCCTGCGGCGATGAAATTAAAGCGGAAGCCGCCAACGGTAACGGCCCTGTGGATGCCATTTACCAGGCGATTAACCGCGTCACTGAGTACGACGTAGAGCTGGTGAAATACGACCTGACGGCAAAAGGGC
Source organism: Enterobacter sp. DN (assembly GCF_046054285.1). Classification (NCBI taxonomy): domain Bacteria; kingdom Pseudomonadati; phylum Pseudomonadota; class Gammaproteobacteria; order Enterobacterales; family Enterobacteriaceae; genus Enterobacter; species Enterobacter sp. DN. The sequence goes on along the minus strand of NZ_JBJJTG010000004.1, from coordinate 348,689 downwards.
ACGGTAAAGACGCCCTGGGCCAGGTTGATATCGTCGTCAACTATAACGGTCGCCGCTTCCACGGTGTGGGTCTGGCGACAGATATCGTCGAATCCTCCGCGAAAGCGATGGTGCATGTCCTGAACAACATCTGGCGCGCAGCCGAAGTCGAAAAAGAGTTGCAACGCAAAGCTCAGAATAAAGAGAACAACAAGGAAACCGTGTGATGTCGAAGAATTACCATATTGCTGTGTTGCCGGGTGACGGTATTGGCCCGGAAGTGATGACACAGGCGCTGAAAGTACTGGAAGCCGTTCGTTCGCGTTTTGCGATGAAAATTGCCACCAGCCACTACGACGTGGGCGGTATTGCCATTGATAACCACGGTACTCCCCTGCCGAAAGGGACTGTAGAAGGCTGCGAGAATGCCGATGCCGTTCTGTTTGGCTCAGTGGGTGGCCCTAAGTGGGAACACCTGCCTCCAGCAGAGCAGCCAGAGCGCGGCGCGCTGCTGCCGCTGCGTAAACACTTCAAACTGTTCAGCAACCTGCGTCCCGCGAAGCTGTACCCGGGGCTGGAAGAGTTCTGCCCGCTGCGCGCCGATATCGCCGCCAACGGTTTCGACATTCTCTGCGTGCGTGAGCTGACCGGCGGGATCTACTTCGGGCAGCCAAAAGGCCGCGAAGGCAGCGGTCAGCATGAGAAAGCGTTTGATACCGAGGTGTATCACCGTTTTGAAATTGAACGTATCGCTCATATCGCGTTTGAGTCAGCGCGCAAACGCCGCCGTAAAGTGACCTCTATTGATAAAGCGAACGTGCTCCAGTCGTCTATTTTGTGGCGCGAAATCGTCAGTGAAGTTGCCAGGCAGTACCCGGACGTTGAGCTGTCACATATGTATATCGACAACGCAACGATGCAGCTGATTAAAGATCCGTCCCAGTTTGACGTGCTGCTGTGCTCCAACCTGTTCGGCGATATTCTCTCGGATGAATGCGCGATGATCACCGGCTCCATGGGCATGCTGCCCTCGGCCAGCCTGAACGAAGAAGGCTTTGGCCTGTACGAACCGGCGGGCGGCTCCGCGCCGGATATCGCAGGTAAAAACATCGCCAACCCGATTGCGCAGATCCTCTCCCTGGCTCTGCTGCTGCGCTACAGCCTGGATGCAGGCGATGCAGCAACCGCAATTGAAAACGCCATTAACCGGGCATTAGAAGAAGGCGTCCGTACCGGTGATTTAGCACGCGGCACGGCGGCAGTCAGTACCGATGAAATGGGCGACATCATTGCCCGCTATGTCGCTGAAGGGGTGTAATCATGGCTAAGACGTTATATGAGAAGTTGTTTGATGCGCACGTTGTTTACGAAGCACCAAACGAAACCCCACTGTTGTACATCGACCGTCATCTGGTACACGAAGTGACCTCTCCTCAGGCATTTGACGGCCTGCGCGCGCATAAGCGCCCGGTGCGTCAGCCGGGTAAAACCTTTGCCACGATGGATCACAACGTTTCCACCCAGACCAAAGACATCAATGCATCTGGCGAGATGGCGCGTATCCAGATGCAGGAGCTGATTAAGAACTGTAACGAGTTTGGCGTGGAGCTGTACGATCTGAACCACCCCTATCAGGGCATCGTCCACGTAATGGGGCCTGAGCAGGGGATTACTCTGCCGGGCATGACCATCGTCTGCGGTGACTCCCACACCGCGACGCACGGCGCATTTGGCGCCCTGGCGTTCGGGATTGGGACCTCTGAAGTTGAACACGTTCTGGCGACGCAGACCCTGAAGCAGGGCCGCGCCAAAACCATGAAGATTGAAGTGAAGGGTAAAGCTGCGCCGGGTATCACCGCGAAAGATATCGTGCTGGCGATTATCGGCAAAACCGGCAGCGCAGGCGGCACCGGTCACGTCGTGGAATTCTGCGGCGACGCTATCCAGGCGCTGAGCATTGAAGGTCGTATGACCCTGTGCAACATGGCCATTGAGATGGGCGCCAAAGCAGGCCTGGTGGCCCCAGACGAAACCACCTTCAACTATGTGAAGGGGCGTCTGCATGCGCCGAAAGGTCAGAATTTTGACGACGCGGTAGCGTACTGGAAAACCCTGAAAACGGACGAGGGGGCAATTTTTGATACCGTTGTGACGTTACAGGCGGAAGAAATCGCCCCGCAGGTCACCTGGGGCACCAACCCGGGCCAGGTGATTTCCGTCAACGACAGTATTCCTGACCCGGCCTCCTTTGCCGATCCGGTCGAACGTGCCAGTGCGGAAAAAGCGCTGGCTTACATGGGGCTGAAACCCGGCGTACCGCTGACCGACGTGAGCATTGATAAAGTATTCATTGGCTCCTGTACCAACTCCCGTATTGAAGATTTACGCGCTGCGGCAGAAATCGCTAAAGGCCGCAAAGTGGCGCCGGGCGTGCAGGCGCTGGTTGTGCCAGGCTCCGGTCCGGTGAAAGCCCAGGCGGAAGCGGAGGGTCTGGATAAGATCTTTATCGAAGCAGGCTTCGAGTGGCGCCTGCCGGGTTGCTCCATGTGTCTGGCGATGAACAACGACCGCCTGAATCCGGGCGAGCGCTGTGCTTCCACCAGCAACCGTAACTTTGAAGGCCGTCAGGGCCGCGGTGGGCGCACCCACCTGGTCAGCCCGGCAATGGCCGCCGCTGCGGCAGTCACCGGTCATTTCGCCGATATTCGCAGCCTGAAATAAGGAGACAATCATGGCAGAGAAATTTACCCAACATACGGGCCGGGTTGTCCCTCTGGACGCCGCTAACGTCGATACTGACGCGATCATTCCTAAGCAGTTTTTGCAGAAAGTGACGCGCACGGGTTTTGGTGCGCATCTGTTCAACGACTGGCGTTTCCTCGACGATAAAGGCGAAGTGCCGAACCCGGAATTCGTCCTGAACTTTCCGGAATACAAAGGGGCTTCCATTCTGCTGGCGCGGGAAAACTTTGGCTGCGGATCGTCGCGTGAACATGCGCCCTGGGCATTAACCGACTACGGCTTTAAGGTGGTTATCGCCCCGAGCTTCGCGGATATCTTCTACGGCAACAGCTTCAACAACCAGCTGCTGCCGGTGACGCTGAGTGACGAACAGGTCGATGAACTGTTTGCGCTGGTGCAGGCGAATCCGGGGATTTCGTTTGAGGTGGATCTGGAAGCGGAAGTGGTGAAAGCCGGGGATAAGATCTACAGCTTCAGCATTGATGCGTTCCGCCGCCACTGCATGCTGAACGGTCTGGATAGCATTGGCCTGACGCTGCAACACGAAGAGGCTATCTCCGCTTACGAGAAAAAACAGCCTGCGTTTATGGGTTAAAGGCAATGGCCCGCAGGGCGCGGGCCATTGATAAGGGTGCGTTGAGGCTCAACCACTCTGGAGTGGCGGGGAAAACTCCCCGCCAATACTGCTAACGTTTTGCTTCGTAAGCCAACACTGCCGCCAGCTCTGTTTTCTCCTGTCTGAAGTGCAGCTCACACAGCGAGTCGCGCACCATCCAGGTGAAGATCAACAGCGTCGTACAGATCAGAAACAAACCTAACAGCAGAGTACGTTTTGGCATTCCAGCCTCCTTATTGCTTTTCGGCAATGAAGAGACTAACCTCGCAATGTTGGTTGTGAAGTTGGTCTCCCCATCAGTTTTTTGATGTGGGACTCTCCACTGTTTGCCTCTTGCGAAAGCCTGAGGCAAACAGCCTCAAGCACCCGTCACGCACTCTATGCGCCTTCTCTGCGCCTGTCAGAAAATCGTTTCATTTCGTGAAGCCGCCTTCCAGAATCAAACGTCTTTTACCCGGCACGTCAGCATCAGCGTGACGAGCGAAATCGCTGCGATCACCCAGTACACGGATGCATGCCCATAGCTTTGCGACAGCGCCCCCTGAATCACCCCTGCCAGAATCACGCCGGTAGAGATACTGTTGGTAAACAGCGTGGTCGCGGAGCCTGCGCGCCCCGGCATTAAATCCTGGAACCAGAGCATGCCTATCCCGGCAACGATTCCGATAAACACCGCGTTAAACAGCTGTAACGCCAGCAAGGCTTCACGCGAATGGAACAGGATCAGCCCCGCGTAGAACAGTACCCCGGCCGCCACGGCGACGACCATCATCCGACGCTTTCCGAAACGTTTGACGTAGTAACCCGCCAGAATCATCGCCGGGATCTCCAGCCCGGCAGCGGTGCCCATCAGAATACCCGCGAGCTTGTCGGGCAGTCCCAGATCGCTGCTGATCCACAGCGGCATATCAATAATGTACATGGTGTTGCAGGTCCACATCAGCGTGGAGGCGATAAACAACATGCGGACGTTTTTATCCTGCCAGCCGCTCACCTGCGTGATGGGCTTGTCCGTCACCTGCTCTACGCGCGCCACCGATGGCAGCGCAAAGGCTATCAGCGCCAGGCTGATGACAAAAATCCCCGCCGCGATGGAAAACATGGTGGTGAAGCCGTAGTTCAGCGCCAGCATAAACGCCAGCGGCGGACCGATGACCCACGCGAGAGAGAGCTGCGCACGCATCACCGAGCTGAACATCACCACTTCCCTCGCCGAGCTGTCGGCGTACTCCCGGGCCAGGGCGAACAGTTGCGGCATGGCGGTGTTCGCCAGAGAGGCCAGCAGCACGCCGCAGGTAATGAGCGTCAGGTAATGGCGGTTGAAGGCAAACAGCAGCGCGTTGCCCACGGCCATGGCGCAACAAAAGAGGATCAGCTTGCGGCGATCGCCCTGGCTGTCGGATCGTTTCGCCAGCCACAGGCTGACGAGGATCCCGGCAATGGCGTTGACGGTGTAGAACAGGCCCACCCAAAACGGCTGCGCCCCCACCTCGCGGCTGAGAAACAGGCTCAGCGTCGGCGCCTGAAGCGCGCCGGCCACGCCCATCATGAAGGCCACCAGCATAAAAGCGGCGTACACGCCATTCAGGCGTCGCCCCATCGTCATCAACCAGAGCATGCGCAAGTCCTTATGAAAGCGAATCGAAATTGGGTGGAATAGTAAACGAAAAAAGCCAGCAAAAAACATTTTGCTGGCGGGTGATTAGCACCAATACTCAGTCACACATGATCGAGGCGAGTTAGCGAGAAGAGGTCGATTTCGTAACGTCCCACTGCATCAGATCTTCCACTATTCTCAGCCGCTGCTCTGCGCACTGGCGGGCCAGCCAGGACACTCCCTTTGTCGCTGAAAAATAGTGCTGATAAAACTGACGTGCGGTAGACCTCTTCATAATTTACCTCCTCGCTTCATCGATAAGGATTATTGGCTTAATATAGGGATTAATAAATTGCTGATTTTTTGTCAGGAGTTCCCCTTTTATGCCTTCCGGTCGTCTGCAACAACAATTTATCCGCCTCTGGCAGTGCTGCGAGGGGCAATCGCAGGAGACCACGCTGAACGAGCTGGCCGAGCTCCTCAACTGCTCCCGGCGTCATATGCGCACGCTCCTTAATACCATGCAGCAGCAGGGCTGGCTAAACTGGGAGGCCGAAGCCGGACGCGGCAAGCGTTCGCGCCTGACTTTCCTTTATACCGGCCTGGCGTTACAGCAACAGCGAGCGGAGGATCTGCTGGAGCAGGACCGCATCGATCAGCTGGTCCAGCTGGTGGGCGACAAAGCCGCCGTGCGCCAGATGCTGGTCTCGCATCTGGGACGCAGCTTTCGTCAGGGACGCCACATTCTGCGGGTACTTTACTACCGCCCAATGAAAAATCTGTTGCCCGGTACGGCGTTACGTCGCTCTGAAACCCACATGGCCCGGCAGATATTCAGCGGTCTGACGCGGATAAATGAGGAAAACGGGGAACTGGAAGCGGATATTGCCCATCACTGGCAACAGGTGTCTCCGCTGCACTGGCGCTTCTTTCTACGCCCCGGCATTCATTTCCACCATGGACGCGAGCTGGAGATGCGCGACGTTATCGCCTCTTTAGAGCGCGCCCGCACGCTGCCGCTCTATTCGCATATCGCACGGATCCACTCTCCAACGGCCTGGACGCTGGATATTGAGCTTTCGCAGCCGGACAAATGGCTTCCGTGGCTTCTGGGCTACGTGCCATCAATGATCCTGCCTGCCGAGTGGCGATCCCTGAACAATTTTTCCAGCCAGCCGATTGGTACGGGCCCCTACTCCGTTTCACGGAACAACAGTAATCAACTGAAGATCCGCGCCTTTGATGATTACTTTGGCTATAGGGCGTTGATCGACGAAGTGAACGTCTGGGTGTTACCGGATCTCAACGAAGAGCTGAGCGCAGGCCTGACCCTGGAAGGGCCAACAGCCGGTGAAAAGGCGTTCGAAAGCCGCCTGGAGGAGGGCTGCTACTACCTGCTCTTTGATAGCCGCAGCCATCGCGGGGCAAACCACGACGTCCGCAGGTGGATAAGCCATATTCTGGCGCCCGCTAACCTGATTTATCACGCAGAGGAGCAATACCAGACCTGGTGGTTCCCGGCCTATGGCCTGCTCCCACGCTGGCACCATGCGCAGCCCGTCCGCAGCGAAAAGCCTGCCGGACTGGAGACCATCACCCTCAGCTACTATCGCGACCACATTGAGCACCGTTTTCTGGCGAGGATCATGAGCACGCTGCTGGCAGCCGAAGGCGTGACGCTGGCGATACAGGAAGTCGATTATGATGAATGGCATCGCGGAGACGTCATCAGCGATATCTGGCTCAACAGCGCGAATTTTACGCTGCCGCTGGATTTCTCGCTCTTTTCTCACCTGTACGAGGTGCCCCTGATTCAGCACTGTATCAACCGGGACTGGCAGCAGGACGCCGCGCGGTGGCGGGCGGGAGAAATGGATCTGGCCGCCTGGTGTCAGGAATTACTGACCGGGCAGACGATCGTACCGCTGATTCACCACTGGCTGCTGATCCAGGGGCAGCGCAGCATGCGCGGTCTGCGGATGAATACCCTCGGCTGGTTTGATTTTAAATCCGCCTGGTTTGCGCCGCCGGAGCCATAACGCTTTCGTAATATTCACCAAATCATTACAATAGCGCCGTTCTCAACGGGGTGCTGCATCACTGATGTGCGCTGAGATAATACCCGTCGAACCTGATCCGGATAACGCCGGCGAAGGGATTTGAGGCTGTCTCTCAAAATCCTTTGCCACTCAACCCTGAGGTGCAAAGTGTTAAAAAACGTTCTTCCTCTGCTGGCGCTGGTTGCGCTGCCTGTTTTTGCTAAGCCTGTTCTGACGGTCTACACCTACGACTCCTTCTCCGCCGACTGGGGCCCCGGCCCGGTGGTAAAAAAAGCCTTTGAAGCCGACTGCAACTGCGAGCTGAAATTCGTGGCGCTGGAAGATGGCGTCTCGCTGCTCAACCGTCTGCGCATGGAAGGCAAAAACAGCAAAGCCGACGTGGTGCTCGGGCTGGATAACAACCTGCTGGAAGCCGCCACCCAAACCAGACTGTTCGCCAAAAGCGGCGTGGCGGCAGATGCCGTCAACGTACCGGGCGGCTGGAAAAACGACACCTTCGTTCCCTTTGATTACGGCTACTTTGCGTTTGTCTACGATAAAAACAAGCTGAAGAATCCGCCCAAAAGCCTGAAAGAGCTGGTCGAAAGTGACCAGAAATGGCGCGTAATTTATGAAGATCCGCGTACCAGCACGCCGGGTCTGGGGCTGCTATTGTGGATGCAGAAAGTCTACGGGGATAAAACGCCGGAAGCGTGGCAGAAGCTGGCCGCGAAAACCGTTACCGTCACCAAAGGCTGGAGCGAAGCCTACGGCCTGTTCCTGAAAGGCGAAAGCGATCTGGTGCTGAGCTACACTACCTCTCCGGCCTACCACATTATCGCCGAGAAGAAGGATAACTACGCCGCCGCGAACTTTGCTGAAGGGCATTATTTGCAGGTGGAAGTAGCCGCCCGCACCGCCGCGAGCAAACAGCCGGAGCTTGCCGAAAAATTCCTGAAATTTATGGTCTCCCCGGCATTCCAGAATGCTATTCCGACAGGAAACTGGATGTACCCGGTCACTGACGTTGCGCTGCCGGCAGGCTTTGAGCAGCTAAACAAGCCGCAAACCTCACTGGAATTTACGCCGCAGCAGGTTGCCGCCCAGCGCGCCGCATGGATTAGTGAATGGCAACGCGCCGTCAGCCGCTGATCCCCGGCTGGTTAGTTCCCGGGCTGCTCGCCGCCATACTGATGGTGGTCGTCAGCCTGGGTGCATTCCTTGCGCTGTGGTTTAACGCGCCAGAGAGCGATCTGCTCGCCCTCTGGCACGACAGCTATCTCTGGCACGTCATCCGTTTCTCCTTCTGGCAGGCGTTTCTCTCCGCGCTGCTGTCGACGATCCCGGCCATTTTCCTTGCACGCGCCCTCTATCGCAGACGTTTCCCCGGCAGGCTTGCCCTGCTGCGGCTGTGCGCGATGACGCTGATCCTGCCCGTGCTGGTGGCGGTGTTCGGTATTCTGAGCGTCTACGGTCGGCAGGGCTGGCTGGCATCCCTCTTCAACCTGCTTGGTCTGGAATGGACCTTCTCCCCTTACGGCCTGAAAGGCATTCTGCTGGCGCATATTTTTTTCAATATGCCGATGGCGACGCGCCTCTTTTTACAGGCGCTGGAAAACATTCCCGGTGAGCAGCGTCAGATTGCCGCCCAGCTTGGCATGCGCGGCTGGTCGTTCTTCCGCTTTGTCGAATGGCCGTGGCTGCGACGCCAGATTGCACCGGTGGCCGCGCTAATCTTTATGCTCTGCTTCGCCAGCTTCGCGACCGTGCTTTCTCTCGGCGGCGGGCCGCAGGCCACCACCATTGAGCTGGCGATCTATCAGGCCTTAAGTTACGACTACGATCCGGGCCGCGCCGCGCTGCTGGCGATGGTGCAGATGGTCTGCTGCCTGGCGCTGGTGTTACTCAGCCAGCGGCTGAGTAAAGCGATCCCCACAGGCAGCAATCACTTGACAGGCTGGCGCGATCCGCAGGACAGCCTGCACAGCCGCGTCGCGGATTTTATGCTGATCGCGCTGGCCCTCCTGCTTCTGCTGCCCCCGCTGCTGGCCGTTATCGTTGATGGCCTGAATCGCAATGTGTTGTCGGTACTGCAACAGCCTGTCCTGTGGCAGGCGACGTGGACCTCATTGCGCATCGCGCTGGCAGCCGGGCTGCTGTGCGTGATCCTGACCATGATGCTGCTCTGGAGCAGCCGCGAGCTGTACGCGCGTCATGCCCGTAAAGCCGGACACGCGCTGGAACTGACGGGTATGCTGATCCTGGCGATGCCGGGTATTGTGCTGGCGACCGGATTCTTTTTACTGTTCAACAGCACCATCGGCCTGCCGGAAAGCGCCGACGGCATCGTCATTTTTACCAACGCACTGATGGCTATCCCTTACGCGCTCAAGGTGCTGGAAAACCCGATGCGCGACGTCAACAGCCGCTACAGTTTGCTGTGTCAGTCGCTGGGCATGCAGGGCTGGAAGCGTCTGAAGGTGGTCGAACTGCGCGCGCTAAAGCGTCCGCTGGCTCAGGCGCTGGCGTTTGCCTGCGTGCTGTCGATTGGCGATTTTGGCGTTGTGGCCCTCTTTGGCAACGAGGATTTCCGCACGCTGCCGTTCTGGCTTTATCAGCAAATTGGCTCCTATCGTAGCCAGGACGGCGCCGTCACGGCACTTTTACTGCTGGTGCTGTGCTTTGCGTTATTTACCGTTATCGAAAAACTTCCGGGGCGTGATGTTAAAACTGACTGATGTAACCTGGCTTTATGAGCACCTGCCAATGCGTTTTACCCTCTCCGTTCGTCAGGGAGAGCGAATCGCAGTGTTTGGCCCTAGCGGGGCCGGAAAAAGTACTCTGCTCAATCTGATTGCCGGTTTTTTGCAGCCTGCCAGCGGGTCGATCGTCATTGATAATGGCGAGTATACCTACGCTCCGCCGGCTAAGCGCCCGGTGTCGATGCTGTTCCAGGAAAACAATCTGTTCAATCATCTTACGGTGTGGCAGAACATCGCGCTGGGTATGGATCCGGGGTTAAAACTCAGTGTTGCGCAGCGTCAGACGCTGGAGGCGATCGCCGAACAAATGGGCCTGGCTGCGTTTATCAACAGACTACCGGGTGAGCTTTCCGGCGGCCAGCGCCAGCGCGTGGCGCTGGCACGCTGTCTGGTGCGCAAGCAGCCGCTGCTGCTGCTCGACGAACCGTTTTCGGCGCTCGACCCGGCCCTGCGTCAGGAGATGCTCTCGCTGGTTGAGGAGGTTTGCGAGCGCGAGCAACTGACGATGCTGATGGTTTCGCATAGCATCGAAGATGCCGCACGCATCGCGCCGCGATCGGTGGTGATCGCGGAGGGACGTATTTTGTGGGATGGGGAAACAGAAGAACTTCTGAGTGGTAAGGCGGGGGCATCTTCACTTTTAGGTATTCGTGCGGTCTGATGCCCTCACCCTGGTCCTCTCCCACAGGGAGAGGGATCCCCAGTAATTTGAAAGCAAAAGCGATAACGTTGCCTTCAGAATAACTGAGGGCTTTCAGCGATGCCCTGGTCCGGCTGTAAATCGCTGAGGCGTTTCCTGTAGGCCGGGGCGAGGCGCAGGGATGCGCCGAGAGGGCGGGCTTTACAGGGATGTTACCTCCGCCCGTCCCCGATAAGCCGGAAGGAATAAGCCGAAGGTACCGCGAAGCGGCGATTTTCCGCCGGAAGCCCGGGTCGCCAGGGTGGTGGCGACTGAGCCACCCTGGCACGTTCACCGCTCATGTCGTGACAGAGTAGCAAGGAACATAAAGTGAACGGAATGACCACCAGAGCCGTATGTTCCCCCTCACCCCAGCCCTCTCCCTCAAGGGAGAGGTGGCCGTCTGTGCAGGCATTATTTTGTGGGGAACCCTTAGCCCACAGGGAGAGGGAAAACACCTTAACGGCTCACCACCTTCAACAGGATCTCACCGTACACCGGCATCAGCGGGTGGCGAATCAGCGCCACCAGCGCCACGACAGCCACCCCCAGCGTCAGCGGGGCCAGCCAGAGCAGGCGAGAGCGCGGAAGATAGCGCGTCAGGCGATCAACACTGGCTTTCGCGCTGCGCCACAGGCGCCAGCAGAGCCAAACCGCCAGCCACAGCAGGACCGCCGTTCCCAGCAGCAGCCACTTGAACTCACCGCTTTGCATACCGTCAGGAATATCGATGGCCGCGCCCGCCAGGATCCCCGGCAGGAAGTAGAACGGCGGCCAGAAGACGCAGCCGATGATGTTCGGCACCACAAACTTCGCGACGGGCAGATCCAGCATCCCGGCCACCATCGGCACCAGCGGGCGCGTTGGGCCAACGAAGCGCCCCACGAGGATGGTGAACATGCTGTGCTGGTGCAGCGCGTGCTCGGTTTTATCCAGCAGCGCTTTATTTTTTTTCATGAACGACCAGCGGTGCAGCGGCTTCTTAAAGCGCCAGCCCAGCCAGAAGGAGATCCAGTCCCCCAGCAAACAGCCAATAATACCGGCCATCCACGCCTGCCAGAAATTGACCTCGCCGCTGCCGATAAGCGCCCCAAGCCCCGCCATCATCACGGTGCCGGGCAGGATCAGCCCGACCAGCGCCAGCGACTCCAGAAACGCCACCAGCGCCACGGCGATGAGCGAATACATAACGGACTGGGTAATAAAATGTTCCAGCAATGCCTGCATAACTATTCCGGTCAGAAAACGAATCAGCGATTCTGCTTAGCGCCCTGCACCGCGTCAAGGCATCAATTGTCTGAATAGTTTACAAGATGCGCCTGAAGTTCACCTGAATGTTTACCGATTATTCACATCCCGCACGGAATTCGCTCGGGCTGGCACCGGTGCACTTCTTAAACACGCGAGAGAAATAGAGCTGATCTTCAAAGCCGACGTTACGCCCGACGGTGGCGATAGGCATTCGGGTGGTGCTGAGCAGCAGTTTCGCCTGGCTGATGCGCTGATCCTCACGCCAGCTGAGTACACTCACGCCAAGCTGCTGGCGGAACAGATGAGAGAGCCGTGACGGCGACAGACACACATGCTGGGCGACGCTGGCAATATCAAACTGGCTGTCGGCAAGGTGGTCGCTGATGTACTGGCAGGCGTCGCGGACGCGGTTGTCCAGCGGCGGATTAAGCGACTCGTTGATGGCCTCCATGCGGCGCAGCAGCACCTGTTCAAGCAGGTTGATGGCCAGCAGTTCGGCGTAGCGCCCGCCCGCCTGCCCTGCCTCAATAATCTGTGCGAACAGCTCACGGAACTGCGCCAGATGCGCCTCATCCGGGCGATATAAACCGGTATGGGCGAAAATGGCCGGCCACGAGAGCCACTCCTGCCAGTAGGCGCGCGGACGGAAATAGACCCACTGGTGATACCACTCTTTGGCATCCGGATGGCGCCCGTAGTGGTGGATCTCCCCCGGCGGGAACAGCAGCATATCACCGGGGCGGCAGATAAACTGCTGATCCCCGTTTTTGACGACCCCTTCTCCGCGTACGGTCAGGTTCAGGATATATCCCTTCATGCCAAGAGGGCGATCGACGTAAAAATCGAGATATCCCTCGGCCTCAATTGGCGTCAGCCCCGCCACCAGATGGGCGTTAAATGAGTAGCCCGGCAGTAAGGGATCGTTTTGCGGTTCGGCCATAGATTCAGTTCTCCCAAGGGTCCTGAAGGAAACCAATTGTCCATATCGATAAAAGCAGTATAAAAATGGCCCGCGAAAAGATCCAAAAAGCATCACGCCTCTTTTACGTCCGCCATGTTTCAGCCTTTCCCCCTGATTTGTCCGCCAGTACGGGCAGATAAGCAGTAACAAAAGTGTCTATAAGTGCGGCAGAAATGTCCACATAGAATATTTGCACGGCGTCACACTTTGCGTGGCTACAGCAATTTAGTCCATAAGATTAGCGGATCCTGCCTGACGATTTTTGTCCCCAGTCTCTAATGTTCTTCCATACCTGTTTTTTGGATGGAGCAACACCATGGCAATTGCAATTGGCCTCGATTTTGGCAGCGACTCAGTTCGCGCGCTGGCAGTGGACTGTACGACTGGCCAGGAGATAGCAACCAGCGTTGAGTGGTATCCGCGCTGGCAAGAGGGGCGCTACTGCGATGCGCCGAACAACCAGTTCCGCCACCACCCGCGTGATTACATTGAATCAATGGAAGCGGCGATCAAAACCGTGCTGGCGGAGTTGACGGACGCCCAGCGGGCCGATGTCGTGGGGATTGGCGTCGACAGCACCGGCTCAACGCCTGCCCCTGTCGATGCCGAAGGCCGCGTACTGGCGCTGCGACCGGAGTTTGCCGACAACCCGAACGCCATGTTTGTGCTGTGGAAAGACCATACCGCCGTGGAAGAGGCGGAAGCCATCACCCGCTTATGCCATCAGCCGGGCAAAACTGACTACTCACGGTATATCGGCGGAATTTACTCCAGCGAGTGGTTCTGGGCCAAGATCCTGCACGTTACCCGCGCGGACGCGTCGGTCGCACAGGCAGCCGCGTCATGGATTGAGCTATGCGACTGGGTTCCCGCCCTGCTCTCCGGCACCACTCGCCCGCAGGATATCCGCCGCGGCCGTTGCAGCGCCGGGCATAAATCGCTGTGGCATGAAAGCTGGGGGGGGCTGCCTCCGGCAACGTTCTTCGATGAACTCGACCCGATCATCAACAAAAACCTGACATACCCGCTGTTTACCGACACCTTCACCGCCGATATTCCGGTCGGCACGCTCTGCGAAGAGTGGGCGAAACGCCTCGGTCTGCCGCAAAACGTGACCATTTCCGGCGGCGCGTTCGACTGCCATATGGGTGCGGTGGGCGCGGGTGCGCAGCCCAACACGCTGGTGAAAGTTATCGGCACCTCCACCTGTGACATTCTGACGGCAGATAAAGCCAGCGTCGGCGACCGCGCGGTGAAAGGCATTTGCGGTCAGGTTGACGGCAGCGTGGTACCCGATTTTATCGGCCTCGAAGCGGGTCAGTCCGCCTTCGGCGATATCTACGCCTGGTTTGGCCGCGTGCTCGGCTGGCCGCTGGATCAGCTGGCTGCCGCGCATCCTGAACTGAAAACGCAGATTGCCGACAGCAAAAAACAGCTCCTGCCGCAGCTCACCGAAGCCTGGGCAAAAAATCCGTCTCTCGACCACCTGCCGGTGGTGCTGGACTGGTTCAATGGGCGTCGTACGCCGTTTGCCAACCAGCGTCTGAAAGGGGTGATTACCGATCTCAACCTCGCGACCGACGCGCCCGCGCTGTTTGGCGGCCTGATCGCCGCCACCGCATTCGGCGCGCGCGCCATTATGGAGTGCTTCACCGGGCAGGGCATTGACGTGAACAACGTGATGGCGCTGGGCGGCATCGCCCGTAAAAACCCGGTGATTATGCAGGCCTGCTGCGACGTGCTGAACCGGCCGCTGCAAATTGTGGCCTCCGATCAGTGCTGTGCGCTGGGCGCCGCGATTTTCGCTGCCGTGGCCGCAGGCGTACATGCGGATATCCCGACCGCGCAACAGCACATGGCGAGCGCCGTCGAAAGTACGCTCCAGCCTCAGACTCAGCAGGCACAACGCTTTGAACAGCTTTATCAGCGCTACCAGCAATGGGCAAAAAGCGCCGAACTTCACTATCTCCCTGTCGCCGCCCCGGCCAAAAGCACCGCGGACACTACGGCAACCCTGACACATTAAGGACACGATAATGACCATTTTTAATAATTATGAAGTGTGGTTTGTGATTGGCAGCCAGCATTTGTACGGACCGGAAGCGTTGCAGCAGGTGACGAAACACGCGGAGCACGTTGTGAATGCGCTGAACGCGGAAGCCAAACTGCCGTGCAAACTGGTGCTGAAGCCGCTGGGTACCACCCCGGACGAAATCACCAACATTTGCCGCGATGCCAATTACGATGACAAATGCGCTGGCCTGGTGGTGTGGCTGCACACCTTCTCGCCAGCCAAAATGTGGATCAACGGCCTGGCTATCCTCAACAAACCGCTGCTGCAATTCCACACGCAGTTCAACGCCTCCCTGCCGTGGGACAGCATCGACATGGACTTCATGAACCTGAACCAGACCGCGCATGGCGGCCGCGAGTTCGGCTTCATCGGCGCGCGCATGCGTCAACAGCATGCCGTGGTGACCGGGCACTGGCAGGACGGTCAGGCACAAAAACGTATTGGCTCCTGGATGCGTCAGGCGGTATCTAAGCAGGATACCCGCCACCTGAAAGTGGTGCGTTTCGGCGACAACATGCGCGAAGTGGCGGTCACCGACGGTGATAAAGTGGCCGCGCAGATTAAATTTGGCTTCTCCGTCAACACCTGGGCGGTGGGCGACCTGGTGCAGGTGGTGAATGACATCAGCGATGGCGACGTTAACGCGCTGGTGGACGAGTACGAAAGCAGCTATCGCCTGACGCCTGCGGCACAGGTCAACGGTGACAAGCGCCAGAACGTGCTGGATGCCGCACGTATTGAGCTGGGCATGAAGCGTTTTCTGGAACAGGGCGGCTTCCATGCCTTCACCACCACCTTTGAAGATCTCCACGGCCTGAAACAGCTCCCGGGTCTGGCGGTACAACGTCTGATGCAGCAGGGCTACGGCTTTGCGGGCGAAGGCGACTGGAAAACTGCCGCTCTGCTTCGCATCATGAAGGTGATGTCGACCGGTCTACAGGGCGGCACCTCTTTTATGGAGGACTACACCTACCACTTCGAGAACGGCAACGATCTGGTGCTCGGCTCGCACATGCTGGAAGTGTGTCCATCCATCGCGGTTGAAGAGAAACCGATCCTCGACGTGCAGTACCTCGGCATTGGCGGCAAAGCGGATCCGGCCCGTCTGATCTTCAACACCCGTACCGGCCCGGCCATTAACGCCAGCCTGATTGACCTCGGCGATCGTTTCCGCCTGCTGGTGAACTGCGTCGATGCGGTTGAAACCCCGCATTCTCTGCCGAAGCTGCCGGTCGCCAACGCTTTGTGGAAAGCGCAGCCTGACCTGCCAACCGCCTCGGAAGCCTGGATCCTGGCCGGCGGCGCGCACCACACCGTATTCAGCCACGCGCTTGACCTGAACGATATGCGTCAGTTTGCCGAGCTGCACGACATCGAACTGACCGTGATTGATAACGACACCCGTCTGCCAGCCTTTAAAGACGCGCTGCGCTGGAACGAAGTCTATTACGGTTCAAAACGCTAAGTACGGAGTGCCCGGTGGCACTTCGTTTACCGGGCCTACGGTTCTGTAGGCCGGATAAGCGCAGCGCCATCCGGCAGGAGACGACAATGTTAGAAGATCTCAAACGTCAGGTACTCGAAGCCAACCTGGCGCTGCCAAAACATAACCTCGTAACCCTGACATGGGGCAACGTCAGCGCCGTTGACCGGGAAAAAGGGGTGTTCGTGATCAAGCCTTCCGGCGTGGATTACACGGTAATGACCGCAGAAGACATGGTGGTGGTCAGCATCGAAACGGGTGAAGTGGTTGAAGGCAATAAAAAGCCCTCCTCCGATACGCCCACTCATCGCCTGCTGTATCAGGCCTTCCCGACCATCGGCGGGATTGTGCATACCCATTCGCGTCACGCGACCATCTGGGCGCAGGCGGGCCAGCCTATTCCGGCCACCGGCACCACCCACGCGGACTACTTCTACGGCACCATTCCCTGCACGCGTCTGATGACCGATGCGGAGATCAACGGTGAGTACGAATGGGAAACGGGGAACGTGATTGTCGAAACCTTCGAAAAACAGGGAATCGACGCGGCGCAAATGCCCGGCGTGCTGGTGCACTCCCACGGCCCGTTTGCCTGGGGTAAAAACGCGGAGGACGCGGTGCACAACGCGATCGTGCTGGAGGAAGTCGCCTATATGGGGATCTTCTGCCGCCAGTTGGCACCGCAGCTGCCGGATATGCAGCAAACCCTGCTGGATAAGCATTACCTGCGTAAGCACGGTGCGAAAGCCTACTACGGGCAGTAAACCCTTGCCCGGTGACGCTGCGCTTACCGGGCCTGCGGAACCTGTAGGCCGGATAAGCGCAGCGCCATCCGGCGGAACGGGCACTGTATAAAACCCCAGCAAACACCCCTCAACCAGGCTATAATCAGGCCTGGTTTTGTTTTATGGGATATCGGCGTGACGCAGGCGCAAGAAGGCTTTTTACTGACCAGACACTGGCGGGATACCCCTCAGGGTACTGAGGTTGAATTCTGGCTGGCAACGGACAACGGCCCACTAAACGTTACGCTCCCGCCGCAGGAGTCCGTGGCCTTTATTCCTGAAGCTCACGTCGAGAAAGTGAAACAACTGCTACGCGGCGAAAACAACTGGCGCCTTACGCCGCTCCAACTGAAAGATTTCCACCGCCAGCCGGTTTACGGCCTCTACTGCCGCGCCCATCGCCAGTTGATGCGCTATGAAAAGCTGCTTCGTGAAGCAGGCGTGACGCTTTACGAGGCCGACATTCGCCCGCCTGAACGCTTTCTGATGGAGCGGTTTATCACCGCCCCCGTCTGGGTAGATGGCACCGCGCAAAACGGCAGGATCGTTAACGCGCGCCTGAAGCCTAATCCGCACTATCGCCCGCCGCTAAAGTGGGTGTCGCTGGATATTGAAACCACCCGCCACGGCGAACTGTACTGCATTGGTCTGGAAGGCTGTGGGCAGCGGGTTGTCTATATGCTCGGGCCGCCGAACGGCGATGCGTCCGCGCTGGATTTTAATCTGGAGTACGTCAACAGCCGCCCGCAACTGCTGGAGAAGCTTAACCAGTGGTTTGCCGAGCACGACCCGGACGTGCTGATCGGCTGGAACGTGGTGCAGTTTGACCTGCGCGTGCTGCAAAAACATGCCGAGCGTTACCGTATCCCGCTGATTCTGGGGCGCGGCAACAGCGAGCTGGAGTGGCGTGAGCACGGTTTTAAGAACGGCGTATTCTTTGCACAGGCCAATGGTCGCCTGATTATCGACGGCATCGAGGCACTGAAATCCGCCTTCTGGAACTTCTCTTCCTTCTCGCTGGAAGCGGTCGCCCAGGAACTGCTCGGCGAAGGTAAATCCATCGACAATCCCTGGGACCGAATGGACGAGATCGACCGGCGCTTTAACGAGGATAAACCGGCGCTCGCTACCTATAACCTGAAAGATTGCGAGCTGGTGACGCAGATCTTCCACAAAACCGAGATCATGCCGTTCCTGCTGGAACGCGCAACGGTGAACGGTCTCGCGGTCGACAGGCACGGCGGCTCGGTAGCGGCCTTCAGCCACCTCTATTTCCCGCGGATGCACCGGGCGGGCTATGTCGCCCCTAATCTCGGCGACGTGCCGCCGCAGGCCAGCCCCGGCGGTTACGTGATGGATTCACGGCCCGGACTGTATGACTCGGTACTGGTGCTGGATTATAAAAGCCTGTACCCGTCAATTATCCGCACGTTTCTGATTGATCCGGTGGGGCTGGTGGAGGGGATGGCCCAGCCAGACGATGCGCACAGCACCGAAGGGTTTCTTGGAGCTCGCTTCTCGCGGAAAAAACACTGCCTGCCCGAAATTGTGGGAAACATCTGGCACGGCCGCGACGAGGCGAAACGCCACGGCAACAAGCCGCTCTCACAGGCGCTGAAAATCATTATGAACGCCTTTTACGGCGTGCTGGGTACCAGCGCCTGCCGCTTCTTTGATCCCCGGCTGGCGTCTTCCATCACCATGCGCGGGCACGACATTATGCGCCAGACCAAAGCGCTGATTGAATCCCGGGGCTATGACGTTATTTATGGCGATACCGACTCCACCTTTGTCTGGCTGAAAGCGGCCCATTCAGAAGACGACGCCGCGCGCATCGGCAAAGAACTGGTCGCCTACGTGAACGACTGGTGGCGCGAAAATTTGCAAAAAGAGCGGTTAACCAGCGCGTTAGAGCTGGAGTTTGAAACCCATTTTGCCCGCTTTTTAATGCCGACCATTCGCGGAACCGACCAGGGCAGCAAGAAGCGCTACGCCGGGCTGATTCAGGAAGGTGACACGCAGCGGATGGTGTTTAAAGGGCTGGAGACGGTGCGCACCGACTGGACGCCACTGGCGCAGCAGTTCCAGCAGACGCTCTACCTGCGGGTGTTTCGCAACGAGCCGTATCAGGACTACGTGCGCGACACCATCGCCAGCCTGATGGCGGGTGAACTGGATGACCAGCTGGTGTATCGCAAGCGCCTGCGCCGCCCGCTGGCCGAATATCAACGTAACGTTCCTCCCCACGTACGCGCCGCGCGGCTGGCGGATGAAGAGAATGTTCGCCGGGGCCGTGCGCCGCAGTATCAGAACCGGGGTACGATCAAATACGTCTGGACAACTAACGGCCCGGAACCCGTTGATTACCAGCAGTCTCCGCTCGATTACGATCACTACCTGACCCGCCAGCTTCAGCCGGTTGCGGAGGGAATTTTACCGTTCATCAATGACGACTTTGCTACACTAGTGACAGGACAACTTGGGCTATTTTGACGCGTGACGAAACCGTTGCCATCCAGTACCATAGCGCCCTTTCCATTCCCGGACCCATTTTTCGATGACCGTCTTTTTTGACGGGGTCGAACTATTGCCTGCAATTAAAGATTAGAGCCAAACAACTATGCCTTTTACACTTGGTCAACGCTGGATCAGCGATACAGAAAGCGAACTTGGATTAGGAACCGTCGTTGCCGTCGATGCGCGCATGGTTACCCTCCTTTTCCCTGCTACCGGTGAAAACCGCCTGTACGCTCGCAATGACTCCCCTGTTACCCGCGTAATGTTCAATCCGGGCGACACCGTGACCAGCCACGAAGGCTGGCAGCTGAAGGTTGAAGACGTAAAAGAAGAGAATGGACTGCTCGCCTACATTGGAACGCGTCTTGATACCGACGAGACGAATGTTATCCTGCGTGAAGTGCTGCTCGACAGCAAACTGGTTTTCAGCAAGCCGCAGGACCGTCTGTTTGCCGGGCAAATCGACCGAATGGATCGCTTCTCCCTGCGCTACCGCGCGCGTAAGTTCCAGAGTGAACAGTACCGCATGCCGTGGAGCGGCCTGCGCGGCCAGCGTACCAGCCTTATTCCCCATCAGCTGAATATCGCCCATGACGTGGGCCGTCGCCATGCGCCTCGCGTGCTGCTGGCTGACGAAGTGGGCCTGGGTAAAACCATCGAAGCAGGCATGATCCTGCACCAGCAGCTGCTCTCTGGCGCTGCCGAGCGCGTGCTGATTGTGGTGCCGGAAACGCTGCAACACCAGTGGCTGGTCGAGATGCTGCGCCGCTTTAACCTGCGCTTCTCCCTGTTCGACGACGAGCGCTATGCCGAAGCCCAGCACGACGCGGACAACCCGTTTGAAACCGAACAGCTGGTGATCTGCTCCCTGGACTTCGTACGCCGCAGCAAGCAGCGCCTGGAGCACCTGTGCGACGCAGAATGGGATCTGATGGTCGTCGACGAAGCGCACCACCTCGTCTGGAGCGAAGATGCGCCAAGCCGTGAATACATGGCGATTGAGCAGCTTGCCGAGCGCGTACCGGGCGTTCTGCTTCTGACCGCCACCCCGGAGCAGCTGGGTCTTGAGAGCCACTTCGCCCGTCTGCGCCTGCTCGATCCGAACCGATTCCACGATTTTGAGCAGTTTGTTGAAGAGCAGAAAAACTACCGTCCGGTGGCGGACGCCGTTGCGCTGCTGCTGGCCGGTAATCGTCTCTCTAATGATGAACTTAACACCCTCAGCGATCTGATCGGCGAGCAGGATATTGAGCCGCTGCTTCAGGCCGCGAACAGCGACAGCGATAATGCGGGATCTGCGCGTAAAGAGCTGATCGACATGCTGATGGACCGTCACGGCACCAGCCGCGTGCTGTTCCGCAACACTCGTAACGGCGTGAAAGGCTTCCCGAAACGCGAGCTGCACACCATCAAACTGCCGCTGCCGACCCAGTACCAGACGGCGATTAAAGTCTCCGGCATTATGGGCACCCGTAAATCAGCGGAAGATCGCGCGCGCGATATGCTCTACCCGGAGCAAATTTATCAGGAATTTGAAGGCGACACTGGCACCTGGTGGAACTTCGATCCGCGCGTGGAGTGGTTAATGGGTTATCTGACCGCGCACCGTTCCCGGAAGGTGCTGGTGATCTGCGCCAAGGCAGCCACCGCCCTGCAACTTGAACAAGTGCTGCGCGAGCGCGAAGGTATTCGCGCCGCCGTGTTCCATGAAGGCATGTCTATTATCGAGCGCGACCGCGCTGCGGCGTGGTTTAGTGAAGAGGACAGCGGCGCGCAGGTTCTGCTGTGCTCCGAAATCGGTTCTGAAGGCCGTAACTTCCAGTTCGCCAGCAATCTGGTGATGTTCGATCTGCCGTTTAACCCGGATCTGCTGGAGCAGCGAATCGGCCGTCTGGATCGTATCGGTCAGGCGCACGATATTCAGATCCACGTTCCGTATCTGGAGAAAACCGCCCAGTCCGTTCTGGTTCGCTGGTACCACGAAGGCCTGGATGCGTTTGAACATACCTGCCCGACGGGCCGCACCATTTATGACCAGGTGCATAGCGATCTGATCGGTTACCTCGCGGCGCCGGAAAACACCGAGGGCTTTGATGAGCTGATCAAATCCTGTCGAGAGAAGCACGACGCGTTGAAAGCTCAGCTGGAGCAGGGTCGCGATCGCCTGCTGGAGATCCACTCCAACGGCGGTGAAAAAGCGCAGCAGCTGGCCGAAAGTATCGAAGAACAGGACGATGACACCAGCCTGATCAGCTTCTCCATGAACCTGTTCGACATCGTCGGCATTAACCAGGACGATCGCGGCGAGAACATGATCGTGCTGACCCCGTCCGATCATATGCTGGTGCCGGATTTCCCGGGCCTGCCGGAAGACGGCTGCACCATCACCTTTGAGCGTGATGTGGCGCTTTCCCGCGAAGATGCACAGTTCATCACCTGGGAGCACCCGCTGATCCGCAACGGTCTGGATCTGATCCTCTCCGGCGATACCGGCAGCAGCACCATCTCCCTGTTGAAGAACAAAGCCTTGCCTGTGGGCACGCTGCTGGTGGAGCTGATCTACGTTGTGGAAGCGCAGGCGCCGAAACAGCTTCAGCTTAACCGCTTCCTGCCGCCAACTCCGGTGCGTCTGCTGCTGGATAAAAACGGTACGAACCTGGCCGGCCAGGTGGAGTTTGAAAGCTTCAACCGTCAGCTGAGCGCGGTGAACCGCCATACCGGCAGTAAGCTGGTGAATGCGGTGCAGCAGGACGTGCATGCCATTCTGCAACTGGGTGAAGCCCAGGCCGAAAAAGCGGCCAGAGTGCTGATCGATGCGGCGCGTAGCGAAGCCGATGAGAAGCTTTCTGCCGAGCTGTCGCGTCTGGAAGCGTTGAAAGCAGTGAACCCTAACATTCGTGACGATGAGCTGGCCGCCATTGAGAGCAACCGCCAGCAGGTGCTGGAAAGCCTGAATCAGGCGGGATGGCGTCTCGACGCCCTGCGTCTTATCGTTGTGACGCATCAGTAAGCGGAGCGCAAGATGGTAATGGAGCCCTACAATCCCCCGATGGATCCGTGGCTGGTCATTCTGTATCAGGACGAGCACATTATGGTGGTTAACAAGCCGAGCGGCTTGTTATCCGTGCCGGGGCGTCTGGAAGAGCATAAAGACAGCGTGATGACGCGTATCCAGCGTGATTATCCCCAGGCCGAGTCGGTCCATCGTCTGGATATGGCGACCAGCGGCGTGATTGTGGTGGCTCTGAATAAAGCGGCAGAACGCGAGCTGAAGCGTCAGTTCCGCGAGCGCGAGCCGAAGAAACAGTATGTCGCGCGCGTCTGGGGCCATCCGGCGCAGGCGGAAGGGCTGGTGGATTTACCGCTGATTTGCGACTGGCCGAACCGGCCAAAGCAGAAGGTGTGTTACGAAACCGGCAAGGCCGCGCAAACCGAGTATGAAGTGCTGGAGTACGCGCCGGATAACACCGCGCGCGTCCTGCTGAAGCCGATTACCGGGCGCTCCCACCAGCTGCGTGTGCATATGCTTGCGATGGGTCACCCCATTCTGGGGGACAGATTCTATGCGCCGCCGGAAGCGCTGGCGTTAGCGCCGCGCCTGCAACTGCATGCGCAGACGCTCACCATCACCCACCCTGCTTTCGGCAACGCCATGACGTTCAAAGCCCCGGTGGACTTCTGAAAAAATGGCCCGACACTGTCGGGCCATTTTTTTATTTAAAACCTTTCTGCTCTTTAATTAGCTCGTAGGCTTTCTGGATTTCCTGCGCTTTCTGTTTCGCCATCTCCATCATCTCTGGCGGCAGGCCTTTCGCCACCAGCTTATCCGGATGGTGCTCGCTCATCAGCTTACGATAGGCGCGTTTGATGGTCGTAACATCGTCAGACGGCTTCACGCCGAGGACGTTACAGGCATCTTCAAGCGTAGGGCCACGCTGCGCCTGCTGCCAGCCGCCGCCGGACGATTGCTGCTGATAACCGCCGCCAAAGTGCGCGCCGCCCTGCATCATGCGCAGGAACTGATCGAACTGCATGCGGGAAATGCCCAACTCTTCAGCAATCACATACAGGACGTCCCGTTCATTCGGATGCAGAGAGCCATCCGCGAAGGCGGCCTGGATTTGAATTTCCAGAAACATCCGAATTAAATCAAAACGCCCGAAACAGATGCTACGGAACTGCCGCATTTTTTCACGCAGCGGGTAGTGATCTGATTTACCAATCCGGAACGCATTCTGCGCCGCGATGCGGGATTCGCCGTGCAGATTCATGCGATCCATAAAGACGCTGGCCACCTGAATATCGGCTTCCGTTACGCGTCCTTTTGATTTGGTTAAGTGCCCCATCACCTCGAAGGTGGTGGAGAAAAAGAGTGACTGGCGCTCGCGCTGGTTGGCAAACCAGGCCATTTTACGGCTGCGTGCTTTATCAAACATATGGCCGATAATGAGGCCAAGAACGACACCCCAGAATCCGGCACCCATAATAATTGCGAACGCAACGCCGATTATTTTACCCCAATACTGCATATACTCCCCGAATGGTCATGTTCCTGGCCGACGCAACGCCATCATTACAGTGGTCGCGCCACGGTCAATTGAGGGACATCGCCTATAATTTGCATTATCATACTCGTCATTCGATAGCGAGCCTAACACTCTGGCGCGCAAACGGGCAGGATTAACGCTGGTACTGCGCTGATGAGTAAGATAGTCTCTGAGCGTTTGTAAGCCGTAGCCACTGATGACGGAACAATAAAATACAACGTATGAAAAAACGTATCCCCACCCTTCTGGCCACAATGATTGGCACCGCCCTGTATAGCCAACAGGGGCTCGCAGCCGATCTCGCCTCGCAGTGTATGCTTGGCGTCCCAAGTTACAATCGCCCACTGGTGAAAGGCGATACGAATGACTTACCCGTCACCATTAATGCCGACAGCGCAAAAGGTAATTATCCTGACAATGCGACCTTTACGGGCAATGTCGATATTAACCAGGGAAACAGTCGCCTGCTTGCTGACGAAGTGCAATTGCACCAGAAGCAACCGGAAGGTGCTCAGGCGCCTGTCCGTACGGTGGATGCGCTGGGTAATGTGCACTATGACGACAATCAGGTCATCCTGAAAGGTCCGAAAGCCTGGTCGAATCTGAATACCAAAGACACCAACGTCTGGGAAGGTGATTACCAGATGGTCGGTCGTCAGGGGCGCGGTACCGCGGACCTGATGAAGCAGCGCGGCGAAAACCGCTACACCATTCTCGAAAACGGCACGTTTACCTCCTGTTTGCCAGGGTCAAATACCTGGAGCGTTGTGGGCAGTGAAGTGATCCACGACCGTGAAGAACAGGTTGCAGAGATCTGGAACGCCCGTTTTAAACTCGGCCCGGTGCCCATTTTCTATAGCCCTTACCTGCAACTGCCTGTGGGTGACAAACGTCGTTCAGGTTTCCTGATCCCGAACGCCAAGTACAGCACGTCGAACTACTTTGAGTTCTACCTGCCGTACTACTGGAACATTGCGCCCAACATGGACGCCACGATCACGCCGCACTATATCCATAAGCGCGGTAACATCATGTGGGAGAACGAATTCCGCTATCTGACCAAGGCGGGCGCGGGTCTGATGGAATTTGATTATCTGCCATCAGATAAGGTGTTCCAGGACGAGCATCCGAGCGAAGGTGATAAGCACCGCTGGATGTACTACTGGAAGCACGCCGGGGTATTGGATCAGGTGTGGCGTTTCAACATCGACTACACCAAAGTCAGCGATCCGTATTACTTCAACGACTTTGATTCTAAATACGGCTCCAGTACCGACGGTTACGCCACGCAGAAATTCAGCGTGGGCTACGCCATTGAGAACTTTGACGCGACGGTGTCGACCAAACAGTTCCAGGTATTTGATACACAATCGCGTAGTACCTATGGTGCCGAGCCGCAGCTGGACGTGAACTGGTACCAGAACGATGTGGGTCCTTTCGACACGCGCGTTTATGCTCAGGCGGTCCATTTCGTCAACACCAACTCGGATATGCCGGAATCAACGCGTCTGCATATCGAGCCGACGATCAATCTGCCGTGGTCAAACGACTGGGCGAGCCTGAATACCGAAGCTAAGCTGATGGCCACCCACTACCAGCAGAAAAATCTGGACTGGTATAACAAACGCTATGGCACCGATCTTGAAGAGTCGGTAAACCGTACGCTTCCGCAATTCAAAATGGACGGGAAGCTGATCTTCGAACGTGATATGGGCCTTCTCGCCGATGGATACACCCAGACGCTTGAGCCGCGTATGCAGTATCTGTATGTGCCTTATCGCGATCAGAGCAAAATTCAAAACTACGACTCTTCCTTCCTGCAATCAGACTACAGCGGCCTGTTCCGTGACCGTACCTACGGCGGGCTTGACCGTATTGCGTCTGCTAACCAGTTAACGACTGGCGTCACAACGCGCGTATATGATGATGCTGCCGTTGAACGTTTTAACGTTTCTGTTGGTCAAATCTACTATTTCACCGAGTCTCGTACCGGTGATGACGACATTAACTGGGAGAAAGACAACAAAACGGGCTCACTGGTATGGGCGGGCGACACCTACTGGCGCATGACGGATCGTTGGGGTCTGCGCGGTGGTGTTCAGTACGATACACGACTGGACAATATCGCGACGGGCAGCGCAGCCATCGAATACCGTCGTGATGAAGACCGCATGTTGCAGTTGACGTACCGTTACGCCAGCCCGGAGTATATCCAGGCGACGCTGCCAAACTATGCGAATACAGACCAATACAAAGACGGTATTTCACAGGTGGGTACCGCCGCGAGCTGGCCGATCGCCGATCGTTGGTCAGTCGTCGGGGCCTACTACTATGACACGAATGCCCAAAAACCTGCTGACCAGATGCTGGGTCTGCAATACAACTCCTGCTGTTACGCAATACGTGTCGGTTACGAACGCAAACTTAACGGCTGGGATACGCAAAACAGTCAGGGCAAATATGATAACGTGATCGGCTTTAATATCGAGTTGCGCGGCCTGAGTTCTAACTACGGTCTGGGCACGCAGCAGATGCTGCGCTCGAACATTCTGCCGTATCGTAGTTCATTGTAATGTGCTTGATTTACAACGTAATCCGCTTTGCGGTTAATTGAAATGGAAAAAGTATGAAGAACTGGAAAACGCTGCTACTCGGTGTCGCTATGGTTGCGAATACCAGCTTCGCGGCCCCACAGGTTGTCGATAAAGTCGCGGCTGTGGTTAACAACGGCGTCGTGCTTGAAAGTGACGTTGACGGTTTGATGAAATCTGTAAAGCTCAACTCGGGCGAAGCAGGTCAACAGCTTCCGGATGACGCTACGCTGCGCCACCAGATCCTGGAGCGTCTGATCATGGATCAGATTGTTCTTCAGATGGGCCAGAAAATGGGCGTGACGATCTCTGACGAGCAGCTCGATCAGGCGATCGCCAACATTGCAAAGCAGAACAACATTACCCCGGATCAGATGCGTAGCCGCCTGGCCTATGACGGCATCAGCTATGCCACCTACCGTAATCAGATCCGTAAAGAGATGCTGATTTCAGAAGTGCGTAACAATGAAGTCCGTCGCCGCGTCACCATCCTGCCTCAGGAAGTGGATGCCCTGGCAAAACAGGTAGGGAATCAGAATGATGCCAGCACCGAGCTTAACCTGAGCCACATCCTGATCCCACTGCCGGAAAACCCAACCTCCGATCAGGCGGCTGAGGCGGAAAGCCAGGCGCGCGCTATCGTTGAGCAGGCGCGTAATGGCGATGACTTCGGCAAGCTGGCGATCACCTATTCCGCTGACCAGCAGGCGCTGAAAGGCGGCCAGATGGGCTGGGGCCGTATTCAGGAGCTGCCATCCCTGTTTGCCCAGGCGCTGAGCACGGCGAAGAAAGGCGACATCGTCGGTCCAATCCGTTCCGGTGTGGGCTTCCACATTCTGAAAGTGAACGACCTGCGCGGCCAGAGCCAGAACATTTCGGTTACCGAAGTGCATGCCCGTCATATCCTGCTTAAGCCGTCTCCGATCATGACTGACGATCAGGCCCGTGCGAAGCTGGAACAGATCGCCGCAGACATCAAGAGCGGTAAAACCACCTTCGATAAAGCGGCAAAAGAGTTCTCTCAGGATCCTGGCTCTGCAAACCAGGGCGGTGACCTGGGTTGGGCGGCAGCGGATATTTACGATCCGGCTTTCCGCGATGCGTTAATGAAGCTGAATAAAGGCCAGATGAGCGCGCCGGTGCACTCCTCCTTCGGCTGGCATCTGATCCAGCTGATGGACACGCGCAACGTGGATAAAACCGACGCGGCGCAGAAAGACCGTGCGTATCGCATGCTGTTTAACCGTAAGTTCTCTGAAGAAGCCGCAACCTGGATGCAGGAACAACGCGCCAGCGCTTACGTGAAAGTGTTGAGCAACTGATGAAACCGCATCGTGTTGTGATCACCCCCGGCGAACCCGCCGGGATTGGGCCTGACCTTGTGGTTCAGCTCGCCCAGCGCAGCTGGCCGGTAGAGTTGGTTGTCTGCGCAGATGCAACACTGTTACAAGACCGGGCAGCTTTGCTCGGTCTGCCTTTAACGCTCCTCCCTTACGTTGAAGGCCAACAGCCCGCACCGCAGCAGGCGGGTACTCTCACCCTGCTTTCTGTTCCGCTCCGTGCGCCTGTTGTCCCCGGTGAGTTACACACCGAAAACGGCCACTACGTTGTCGAGACGCTGGCGCGCGCCTGTGACGGTTGCCTTCAGGGCGAATTTGCCGCCCTGATCACCGGTCCGGTGCATAAAGGCGTGATCAATGACGCGGGCATTCCGTTTACCGGGCATACCGAATTTTTCGAAGAGCGTTCGCACAGCCCGAAAGTGGTGATGATGCTGGCAACCGAAGCAATGCGCGTTGCGCTGGTAACAACGCACCTGCCGATCAAAGCCATTCCGGATGCCATTACGCCTGAACTCCTGCGTGAGATCATTGGCATTTTGCATCACGATCTGCAAACCAAATTCGGCATTCCGCAGCCGCATGTGCTGGTTTGCGGCCTGAATCCGCACGCGGGTGAGGGCGGACATATGGGCACCGAAGAGATCGACATCATCATTCCGGTGCTTGAGGAGATGCGGGCGAAGGGGATGAACCTCAGCGGGCCTCTGCCTGCCGACACCCTTTTCCAGCCCAAATACCTGGATAATGCCGACGCCGTACTCGCGATGTACCACGATCAGGGTCTGCCCGTGCTAAAATACCAGGGCTTTGGCCGCGGGGTGAATATCACCCTCGGTTTACCCTTTATTCGAACGTCCGTTGACCACGGTACTGCGCTGGATCTGGCAGGCCAGGGAAAAGCGGATGTCGGCAGTTTTATTACGGCGCTTAATCTCGCCATCAAAATGATTGTTAATACTCAATGACTAATCGAGTCCATCAGGGCCACTTAGCCCGTAAACGCTTCGGGCAAAACTTCCTCAACGATCAGTTTGTGATCGACAGTATCGTTTCTGCCATTAATCCGCAGAAAGGTCAGGCCATGGTCGAAATCGGCCCGGGTCTTGCCGCGCTGACCGAGCCGGTAGGCGAACGCCTCGACGAACTGACCGTTATCGAACTCGACCGCGATCTGGCCGCGCGTCTGCAAACGCACCCGTTCCTCGGGCCGAAGCTGACGATTTATCAGCAGGATGCGATGACCATGAACTTTGGCGAACTGTCAGAAAAAATGGGACAGCCGCTGCGCGTGTTCGGTAACCTGCCGTACAACATCTCCACCCCGCTGATGTTCCATCTGTTTAGCTATACTGATGCCATTGCCGACATGCACTTCATGTTGCAAAAAGAGGTCGTTAACCGTCTGGTTGCAGGGCCGAACAGTAAAGCGTATGGTCGTTTAAGCGTGATGGCGCAATATTACTGCAACGTGATCCCGGTATTAGAAGTACCGCCTTCCGCATTCACGCCACCGCCAAAGGTAGATTCTGCGGTTGTGCGCCTGGTGCCACATAAAACGATGCCGTACCCGGTCAAAGACCTGCGCGTGCTGAGCCGTATCACGACAGAAGCCTTTAACCAGCGCCGTAAAACGATTCGTAACAGCCTTGGCAATCTGTTTACCGTTGACGTATTAGCTGAGTTGGGCATCGACCCGGCAATGCGTGCGGAAAATATTTCCGTAGAGCAGTACTGCAAGCTGGCTAATTACATCAGCGACAATGCGCCGCCGAAGGAGAGCTAAGCCATGATTGATTCGCCCCGCGTCTGTGTTCAGGTTCAAAGCGTCTACATTGAGTCCCAATCCACACCGGATGAAGAACGTTTTGTCTTTGCTTATACCGTAACCATTCGCAATCTGGGGCGGATGCCTGTGCAACTGCTCGGGCGCTACTGGCTTATCACCAACGGCAATGGCCGTGAAATTGAAGTCCAGGGCGAAGGCGTGGTCGGTGAACAACCCCATATCGCCCCTGGCGAAGAGTATCAGTACACCAGCGGCGCGGTAATTGAAACGCCGCTGGGTACCATGCAAGGCCATTATGAAATGGTCGATGCCGACGGCAATGCTTTCCGCATTGCTATTCCCGTATTCCGTCTCGCCGTACCTACACTTATTCATTAATCTAATGTCTACATATCTGATTGGCGACGTTCACGGTTGCTACGATGAACTGATCGCATTATTAAAACAGGTCGACTTCACCCCCGGGCAGGACACGCTCTGGCTGACGGGCGACTTAGTGGCGCGCGGTCCCGGTTCCCTGGACGTCCTCCGCTATGTCAAATCGCTGGGTGACAGCGTGCGCATGGTGCTGGGCAACCACGATCTGCATCTGCTGGCCGTATACGCCGGGA
The DNA here is from genome assembly GCF_046054285.1 of Enterobacter sp. DN. Classification (NCBI taxonomy): domain Bacteria; kingdom Pseudomonadati; phylum Pseudomonadota; class Gammaproteobacteria; order Enterobacterales; family Enterobacteriaceae; genus Enterobacter; species Enterobacter sp. DN. The sequence continues at coordinate 318,326 of NZ_JBJJTG010000004.1, read as the reverse complement.
TCAGCCGTAATAAGCCGAAAGATCGCATTACCCCCCTGCTGGAAGCACCGGATGCCGATGAGTTGCTCAACTGGCTGCGTCGCCAGCCGCTGCTACAGATTGACGAAGAGAAAAAACTGGTGATGGCGCATGCCGGCATCACGCCTCAGTGGGATCTTGAGACGGCAAAAACCTGCGCGCGCGACGCCGAAGCGGTGCTGGCGAGCGACTCCTACCCGTTCTTCCTTGATGCGATGTACGGCGACATGCCAAATAACTGGAGTGATGACCTCAGCGGCCTGGCACGACTGCGTTTTATCACCAATGCTTTTACGCGGATGCGCTACTGCTTCCCGAACGGGCAACTGGATATGTATTGCAAAGATACGCCTGAAAATGCCCCTGCGCCGCTTAAGCCATGGTTTGCGATTCCGGGCCCCGTGACAAACGAATACAGTGTGGTATTTGGCCACTGGGCATCGCTGGAAGGAAAAGGCACCCCGGAAAATATCTATGCGCTGGATACCGGATGCTGCTGGGGCGGGGATTTAACCTGCTTACGCTGGGAAGATAAAACTTACTTTGTGCAGCCATCCAATCGACAGCTGGACTTAGGCGAGGGTGAGGCAGTCGCCTCCTGAAGATGTTTATCCTCTCCCTTCGGGGAGAGGATAAAACCGTTAACGACGTTCCAGAATTTCGAAGCAGTAGCTGTGTGAGTTCTGCGCATCCGCATCGTGAAACTCACTGAATACGGACTCCCACTCGTCCGGATCGTAATCCGGGAAATGGGTATCCCCTTCCACTTCCGCATCAATGTGCGTCAGATACAGTTTCTGCGCTTTAGGCAGGAACTGCTCATACACACGCCCCCCGCCGATCACCATGATCTCTTCGGCATCGCCGCAGGCGGCAATTGCTTCATCAACGGACTTAACCCACTGAACGCGATCGTCAGTGCCCGGCTGGCTACTGATCACAATATTCTTACGACCCGGCAGTGGACGACCAATCGACTCCCAGGTCAGGCGGCCCATCACTACCGGCTTGTTTAACGTAGTACGTTTAAACCATGCGAGATCGGCAGGCAGGTTCCACGGCATGGCGTTTTCCATGCCGATAACGCGGTCTACCGCCAGCGCTGCAATCAGACTGATCATTGAAAATTTCCCGGATGCAAAAAATTGCCGCCACTATACGGAAAGCTTAATCTTTCGTCGACTGGCGGCAGGGTAAAGAATTAGAAATTTTTTAATATTGCTGGCAACTCCACTTCACGCAGAGGGTTTACTCTCCGGTTCATCCGCAGGATCACCAGTATGCTTGCCCTCTTCCGTTCCTTGCCAGCCGTGGCGCTGAACCAGCGACAGATGATTACGATCCTCGTTGATGATCTCCGTCAGCATGGTGCTGGTGCGTTTAAACACCGCAGCGCGTTCGGTTGCCGTACTGCTCGCCATCGCCACCATCTCTTCCACCATCTCATGATTAAAACGGCGGAACAGATCGGCACGCTCACGTGCCTCATACGCGCCAAGCCCCAGGCTTTCCAGCGCCATGCGGCCAGATTTGAGCGCCCCTTCGAAGGTTTCACGTTCAGGGGCTGCCACACCCGCCTGACGCAGCTGGATGTAGTGATCCACATCGCGCGCACGGGAGATAATGGTCAGATGTGGAAAATGCTCTTTAACCAGCTCAACCATCTGCATACTGGTCTCTGGATCGTCAATGGCATTAATCAACACCTCGGCTTTCGCCGCCCCGGCGGATTCCAGCAGATCAACTCGGGTCGCATCACCGTAAAACACTTTCATATCGAATTTACGCAGCGTATCGACATGGTCAGGATCGTGATCGAGGATAACCATTTTGACTCCGCTGGAGAGCAGTAAACGGCCAGTAATCTGCCCGAATCGGCCAAATCCGGCGATGATCACCCGCGGCTGCTCTTCGTCGATCTCATCGGCTTCTCGCTCCTGTTCGCTTCCCGTTTTCTCCAGACGCGTCAGCAGCACCAGCAGGATCGGCGTTGCGGCCATCGACAGCGCAACCGCCAGCGTCAGCGCTTTTGCCCATTCCGGATCAAGTACATTTGCCATCTGCGCTGCGCCAAAGACAACGAAAGCAAACTCACTCCCCTGCCCCAGCAGCACGGCAAACCAGCGGCGTTGCGGTTTTGGCACATTTAACGGGCGGGCAATCAGCCACAGCATCGCCATTTTAATGACCAGGAAACCCACCAGCAGAATGATGATGCGCAGCGGATGGGTTACCAGCGTCCCGAAGTCGATAGACATCCCGACGCCGATGAAAAACAGCCCCAGCAGCAATCCTTTAAACGGCTCGATATCGCTTTCCAGCGCGTGACGGTATTCGGAGCTTGCCAGTAAGACCCCCGCGAGGAAGGCGCCCATTGCCATCGACAGCCCGGCCTCTTCCAGCAGCAATCCAAAACCAAACACCAGGAATAACGCAACGGCGCTGAATACTTCGCGCAGGCCAGAGCGAGCAACAAAGCGCAGCAGCGGACGCGTTACGTAGCGACCAAGCAGAACAACCAGCGCCAGCGCACCGGCAACCTTCAGCGCTGATAAGGCAAATGCCCCCAGCGTCGTTGATGCGCCGCTGGTTGCCAGCAGCGGGATCATCGCCACCAGCGGGATAGCGGCAATATCCTGGAACAACAGTACGGAGAAGGTGCTGCGCCCCATTTGCGACACCGTCAGATTACGCTCGTTCATTGCCTGCATGGCAATCGCCGTCGAGGAGAGCGCCAGCGTCATGCCGATCAGCTCTGCGACTTTCCACTCCATCCCCAGCAGAATGCAGAACCCGCCCAACAGCAGACCGCAGGCCAGCATTTGCAGGGCGCCTCCGCCAAACACCGAGGCGCGCAGTTTCCACAGCCGCTGCGGATCCAGCTCCAGACCAATCACAAACAGCATCAGCACCACGCCGATCTCCGCAAAATGCAGGATCGACTCGGCATCCGTCACCAGCCGAAAGCCCCAGGGGCCAATCACACACCCGGCAATCAGATAGCCGAGCACCGAGCCCAGCCCCAGACGAACCGCCACGGGCACAATTAATGCCGCCGCGCCGAGGTAAATCAGCGCCTGTATCAGCGTATGGCTATCCATTGTGCGTCTCCTGCCACTCAAGTAAACGTTGTTTGTAGTGACGAGCCTGCGCCTGCAAGGTTTCATCGTCGCAGACAAAGGTACAGTGCATCGCAAAAGGCGGAAGCCAGTTCAGACCGCAGTAAAGGGCAGTAGCCTGGAGCGGCTGCGCCAGCACGTCAAATCCGGGGAAGGCGCCAATCTCAAAGTGGCTTTCCCCCCCGCCGGTGGTAACAGCCCACATCAGGCTTTTGCCCTGAAGCGCGTTGCCGTTGTGTCCATATGCCCAACCGTGGGAGAAAACTTTGTCGATCCACAATTTCAGCAGCGGAGGCGTGCTGTACCACTGCATCGGATGCTGCAAGACGATCAGATCGGCACGGGAGAGCGCCTCCTGTTCGGCGGCGACATCGATATTGAAATCAGGATAGAGTTGATAGAGGGAACGTATCTCTACGTTTTCAAGCGTCCTTGCCTGCTCAAGCATCCGCTTATTCGCATGCGAGTGCTGCGGATAGGGGTGCGCATAAATTATCAGAATCATGTATATGCCCGTCTTTTACTTTTCTTGTAGCAATGAGTGTAGACAGTTACCACCCCGACTTAAAGAGGCCATCTTACGCTTCAAAGTAAAACGCAAGTATTGGCAATCATCACCACCTTAACAGCGATTACGGCGCTAAAGAAAGAAAACGACGCGTACGACAAATTCATGCCGCAAAATAATAGTAACAACTCATATTGCCAACAGATATTTTTAGAGGACCTTAAGTCATTCTTTAATAAAACAGTCTGTACATAACCCATTGAAAAATAATAATTTTACGCTCTTTGTTTTGAGCTCATTATTTAGGCGGTCGATATACGTTTCACACACGTGTCGAATATTCCTTCTCACTCAAATGGATGTGTACATGAGCAACAAACCCTCCCAATTAAATAATACAACCAAAACTCTGGGAAAGATATTTCCTGCCTTGTTGATATGCACCCCTGCGGTTGCGTTTTCTGCAACGATTGACCAATCAACTTCTGTTCCTCAAGATTTCTCAGCCGATGCTGAATATGTTATAAATAAAGACGTGACGATATCTTCCGCAGATAGTGAAGCGGCGGTATCTGTCACTGGGTTTACTACCACTAACGCCACTAATAATGGGAATATTTCTGGCACGGGAAATGGCCTGAATATAAATACTGGTGTACAGCGCATTGTAATTAATAACGACATCGGCGCAACCATTTCCTCCACCACCGCGAATGCGGTGAATATTCAGTCAGTACTCGGTGATTTTAATAATAGTGGAAACATTACTGGCTCGGAAAATGGCATTTTTGTCAGTGAAAACTCCTCCGCAGTAAATATTACCAATACCAGCACCGGAACGATAAAAGGAAAAACAGGTCTTAGTACTCAGGTTGGTATTGGCATTAATAACAGTGGCGAAATTATCGGTACAAACGGTGATGCTATTACGGCAAATGATGGTAACACTAAGATTTTTAACAGTGCCACTGTGCAGGGAACTCAGTACGGAATCAATGTAAAAGATACAGCAAAATTAGATATCAAAAATAGCGGAACGATTAGTGGTGAAACAAACGCTATTATGTTTGCCAGCGATAAAAATAACACGCTACTGCTCGACACTGGCTCCAACCTCATCGGTGACGTAATATCCACAAATTCCAGAGGAAATACCCTGACGTTGATCGGCACGGGTTCGGAAGACAGTAACTTTGTTGGTCTGAATGAAGACGACGGCTTTGCCAGCGTCACAATGAACGGCGAAAATTGGGCGCTGTCGGGCGATCTCGATATTATTGGCTCTGGCGATTCCTTGCTGATAGACACGGGCACGTTAACCCTGTCAGGCGCGGTATCGAATACCGGTAATACTCGGGTGGCCAAAGATGCTTCGTTGCAACTGGGCGATGGCGAAAAAACCGCGACCCTCAGCGGTGGGCTCACCAACAACGGTACCGTCATTTTTAACCAGGGAAGCGATTTCACTTTCGCCACCGACATGACCGGTAGCGGTAACGTCGAAAAAGTTGATTCCAACACCCTGACCCTGACGGGCAAAAATAGCTATACAGGGGATACGGTTCTGCACGGCGGCACCACGCTGGTCTCCACCGGCGCAACGCTCGGCGTCAAGGGCAGTAACGCCACCGTTACCGTTGAAAATGGCGCGACCTTTGCCACCGCAGGCGAAGTGAACAACAACATCGCGGTTCTTAGCGGCGGTACGCTGGCGGCATGGAATGCAGTCCAGGGTAACTCCACGCTCAGCGCTTCCGGCGTCGATACCATCAACGGCAACGTGACTAATGGCGGCACGCTGTTACTCAGTGCGGCTAATAATAGCGTTGGCAATAATTTTACGATTAATGGCGACTACACCGGCTCTGACGGTAGCCAGATCGTGATGAACAGCACCCTGGGTGAAGATAATTCACCAACTGATCACCTCACTATTACGGGCAGCAGCTTCGGTCAGTCCGGCATCAGCATCACCAACATTGGCGGCGCAGGCGCGCAAACTATTAACGGTATGGAAATTGTCAGCATCGGCGGCAGTTCCGAAGCCCAACTGACGCTGGCAAAACCGGTCGTCGCAGGCGCCTGGGAATATAACCTCTACCAGCACAGTGACGGCAACTGGTATCTGGAATCAAAGGCGACGCCTTCTGATGAGCCTTCCGACGACACCGATGACGGTGGCAATACTGATGATGGCGATAACACCGACAACGGCGGCAACACCGACAATGGCGGCAACACCGATGATGGTGGCAACACCGACAACGGCGGCAACACTGACAACGGCGGTAACACCGATAACGGCGGCAACACTGACAACGGCGGTAATAATACGCCGGAAGTCATGGCACCTGAAGTGGGTGCTTACTTAGGTAACTACCTTGCCGCACAGGGCATGTTCCTGCATAAGCGTGACGATCGCGACCAGATCACCTTCCGCAATGAAGACGACCTGAACACCTGGATGTACGTTAAGGGTCGCTATCACGAGAACGATGCGGGTGGCGATAAAGTCAGCTACGACACCACCACCACCGTACTCCAAGTCGGCAGCGATTTCATGAGCAAGCCAATGGATAACGGTATCCTGCGTGCTGGCGGGATGTTCGGTGCAGGCCAGGCGAAGACCCACTCTGATGCGAAGCACAACGTACGTGACGCACAGGGTAAGGTTGATGGCTTCAATGTTGGGCTGTACGCGACCTGGCAGGAAGATCAGAAATTACGTCTGGGCAGCTACGTTGATACCTGGGCCGCTTACAGCTGGTACAACAACAACGTCACCAGCAATCGCAACGATGAAGACTACGATAGTGAAGGTTTCGCCGCGTCTGTTGAAGTCGGCCACGCGTGGATCATCCAGTCTGAAAATGAACGCACCTGGAAGATCGAGCCGCAGGCGCAGGTGATCTACAGCTATCTCGATCAGGAAAATCATACCGATCGCGACGGCGTACGCGTCACTACCCTGGACAATGACAGCGTCTTTGGTCGTCTCGGCGTTAAAGCAAGCTACTTCCAGCAGAAGGACGTCAAGGCCTGGCAGCCGTACGTTGCGGTTAACTGGTTGAAAGGTGCTGGTCAAAACGATCTGGCATTCAACGACGAGACCGTCAGCAACGATACGCCGGAAGATCGTGGTCAGTTAGAGTTGGGCTTAACCGGCAACCTGAACGAAACCACGACGATCTCCCTGCGTGCCAGCGGCGAGTGGGGTGAAAACAGCTATGCCGCCTACGGCGGTCATATTTTGTTAAACCATCGCTGGTAATCGAGCATCCTGAAGCAAAAAAGCAGTGGCATGTGCCACTGCTTTTTTTTAGTTATCCAGCTCGCCCATTGATTTAACCTGGTCACGGTTAATCTGTTCAGTTTGACCGGTTTCGGCGTTTTTGTACGATACCAGACCGGTATCGTCATCCACCTGCGGTTTCCCGTCAGTAACAATCGTTTTGCCATCGGTGGTTTTTACGGCCTGATTGGACGAACAGCCCACCACGGTGAACATTGCGGTGGCAGCCAGAACGGAAGCGATCAGTAGTTTATTTTGCATGGTGTTTTCCCTTGCTCTCAGTTGAATTTTCGTTATCGACCTAACTATTTTAGGCTAACTGACTGAAAGCGGATGAAAAACCAGAAGGTTCTTAAGATGGGAAAATTGCCCGGTAACCGGATGGCACCGGGCAATGTGTGTTACTTGCTAATCTGAGCGTGCATTTCCTGCACCGAAATCACCTTCTCGGTGGCATCCGCATTCAGCGCCATGGCCGTCGCGAAACCGCCGTTCAGGGTGGTGTCGTAATGCACTTTGTACTGGAGCGCGCTGCGGCGAATCAGTTTGGAGTCTTCAATCGCCTGGCGACCTGCGGTGGTGTTAATGATGTAGGTGTACTCGCCATTCTTAATGCGGTCCTGAATGTGCGGACGACCTTCATGCACTTTGTTCACCAGACGCGGGTTGATACCCGCTTCACCCAACACAATCGCCGTACCGTGAGTGGCGTCCAGCTCGAAGCCCTGTTTCAGCAGCTTGGCAGCCAGGTCAACCACGCGCTCTTTATCGCCTTCGCGAACGGAGAGCAGCGCACGGCCAGATTTTCTCATGGTGGAGCTACTGCCCAGCTGCGCTTTCGCAAACGCTTCTGCGAAGGTACGGCCAACGCCCATCACTTCCCCGGTAGAGCGCATCTCTGGCCCTAACAGCGGGTCAACGCCCGGGAATTTGTTGAACGGCAGTACCACCTCTTTCACCGAGTAGTAAGGCGGGATAATTTCTTTCGTGACGCCCTGCTGAGCCAGCGTCTGGCCAGCCATCACGCGCGCCGCCACTTTCGCCAGCGGAATACCGGTCGCTTTGGAGACGAACGGTACGGTACGCGCCGCACGCGGGTTGACTTCAATCAGATAGACTTCGTTGTCTTTTACCGCGAACTGAACGTTCATCAGGCCGCGGACCTGGAGTTCGAAGGCCAGCTTCTGCACCTGCTGGCGCATCACGTCCTGAATCTCCTGGCTCAGGGTGTACGCTGGCAGAGAACAGGCGGAGTCACCGGAGTGCACGCCCGCCTGCTCGATGTGCTCCATGATGCCGCCAATCAGCACCCTTTCGCCGTCGCAGACGGCATCCACGTCGACTTCAACCGCGTCGTCGAGGAAGCGGTCGAGCAGCACAGGCGCATCGTTGGAAACGCTCACCGCCGTCTGGAAGTAGCGACGCAGGTCCGCTTCGTCGTAGACGATTTCCATCGCGCGGCCGCCCAGTACGTAGGATGGACGCACCACCAGCGGGTAGCCGATCTCTTTCGCTTTCTCAACGGCCATTTCAATTGCGGTCACGGTGGCGTTCGCCGGCTGTTTCAGTTTGAGACGGTCAACCGCCTGCTGGAAACGCTCGCGGTCTTCCGCACGGTCAATCGCATCCGGGCTGGTGCCGATAACCGGCACACCTGCTGCTTCCAGCGCGCGCGCCAGCTTCAGCGGAGTCTGGCCGCCGTACTGCACGATCACGCCTTTTGGCTTCTCGATGCGCACGATTTCCAGCACGTCTTCCAGGGTGACCGGCTCGAAGTAGAGGCGGTCGGAAGTGTCGTAGTCGGTCGAGACGGTTTCCGGGTTACAGTTGACCATAATGGTCTCGTAACCGTCTTCGCGCAGCGCCAGTGAGGCGTGTACGCAGCAGTAGTCAAACTCGATGCCCTGGCCGATACGGTTTGGACCGCCGCCCAGCACCATAATCTTGTCGCGGTCGACGGACGGGTTCGCTTCGCACTCCTCTTCATAGGTGGAGTACATGTATGCGGTATCGGTCGAGAATTCAGCCGCACAGGTGTCCACGCGCTTGTAGACCGGGTGCAGGTCGTACTGGTCGCGCAGCTTGCGGATTTCCGCTTCACGCACGCCCGCCAGCTTAGCCAGACGCGCATCGGCGAAGCCTTTACGCTTCAGCATGCGCAGGAAGTCTGCGTCCAGGCCGTTGATGCCCAGCTCCGCCACTTTCTCTTCCAGGCGCACCAGCTCTTCAATCTGCACCAGGAACCAGCGGTCAATGTTAGTCAGGTTAAATACGCCGTCGACGGACAGGCCCGCGCGGAAGGCATCGGCGATGTACCAGATACGCTCTGCGCCCGCGTCTTTCAGCTCGCGGCGGATTTTGGTCAGCGCTTCCGGGTCGTCCAGGCTGACTTTCGGGTCAAAGCCGGTCGCGCCCACTTCCAGGCCGCGCAGTGCTTTTTGCAGGGATTCCTGCTGCGTGCGGCCAATCGCCATGACTTCACCAACGGATTTCATCTGGGTAGTCAGACGGTCGTTGGCACCGACGAATTTCTCGAAGTTAAAGCGTGGAATTTTGGTCACAACGTAGTCGATGGACGGTTCGAAGGACGCTGGCGTGCGGCCGCCAGTGATATCGTTCATCAGCTCGTCAAGGGTGTAACCCACCGCCAGTTTCGCCGCCACTTTCGCAATCGGGAAGCCGGTGGCTTTGGAGGCCAGTGCGGAGGAACGGGACACGCGCGGGTTCATTTCGATAACAATCAGACGGCCGGTTTTCGGGTTCACCGAGAACTGCACGTTAGAGCCGCCGGTTTCCACGCCGATTTCACGCAGTACCGCCATCGAGGCGTTACGCATGATTTGGTACTCTTTGTCGGTCAGCGTCTGAGCTGGCGCAACGGTGATGGAGTCGCCGGTGTGGATCCCCATCGCGTCGAAGTTTTCGATGGAGCAGACGATGATGCAGTTGTCGTTTTTATCACGCACCACTTCCATCTCGTACTCTTTCCAGCCAATCAGCGATTCATCAATCAGCAGCTCTTTGGTTGGGGAGAGATCCAGGCCGCGCTCGCAAATTTCTTCAAACTCTTCGCGGTTGTAGGCAATACCGCCGCCGGTGCCGCCCATGGTGAAGGAAGGACGGATGATGCACGGATAACCCACTTCAGCCGCAACGGCCAGCGCTTCTTCCATATTGTGCGCGATACCGGAACGTGCGGTATCAAGGCCAATTTTTTTCATTGCCACGTCGAAGCGGCGACGGTCTTCTGCTTTATCAATCGCGTCGGCGGTCGCACCGATCATGGTCACGCCGAACTCTTCCAGCACGCCCTGACGCTCCAGCTCCAGCGCACAGTTCAGCGCCGTCTGGCCGCCCATGGTCGGCAGCACCGCGTCCGGACGCTCTTTCTCGATAATTTTGCGTACCACTTCCCAGTGAATCGGCTCGATGTAGGTCGCATCCGCCATTTCCGGGTCGGTCATGATGGTGGCCGGGTTAGAGTTTACCAGGATGACACGGTAACCCTCTTCACGCAGGGCTTTACACGCCTGCGCGCCGGAGTAGTCGAATTCGCAGGCCTGGCCGATGACAATCGGGCCAGCGCCAAGGATCAGGATGCTTTTTATGTCTGTACGTTTTGGCATGGTCTTCTCAGCTCCTGATTATTTAGCGGTCTTACGGTATTGCTCGATAAGTTCGATGAAGTGATCGAACAGCGGCGCGGCATCGTGTGGGCCCGGGCTGGCTTCAGGGTGGCCCTGGAAGCTGAACGCAGGCTTATCGGTGCGATGGATACCCTGCAAGGTACCATCGAACAGTGACTTATGCGTCACGCGCAGGTTAGCTGGCATCGTCGCTTCATCCACAGCGAAGCCGTGGTTCTGCGCGGTGATCATCACCGTGTTGTTGTCGATATCTTTCACCGGGTGGTTACCACCGTGGTGGCCAAACTTCATCTTGACGGTGTTCGCTCCGCTCGCCAGCGCCAGCAGCTGATGGCCGAGACAGATGCCGAATACTGGGATGTCGGTTTCAAGGAAGGACTTGATGGCGTCGATAGCGTAGTCGCACGGCGCCGGGTCGCCAGGACCGTTAGAGAGGAAGATGCCGTCCGGGTTCATCTTCAGAACATCTTCAGCAGAGGTTTTCGCCGGAACCACCGTCAGGCGGCAGCCACGGTCAACCAGCATACGCAGGATGTTGCGCTTGGCGCCAAAATCGTAGGCCACCACGTGGAACGGCAGCTCGCTTTCCGGTTTCGCTTCCGGCAGGTCGCCTTCCAGCGTCCAGCTTCCCTGCGTCCAGCTGTAGGCTTCAGCGGTGGTCACTTCTTTCGCCAGGTCCATACCGTTCAGTCCCGGGAAGGCTTTCGCTTTTTCCAGCGCCAGCGTCGCATCGAGGTTATCCCCTGCGATGATACAACCGTTTTGTGCACCCTTCTCGCGCAGCAGACGCGTCAGCTTACGGGTATCGATATCGGCAATCGCCACAATGTTGTGGCGCTTCAGGTAAGAAGAGAGGTCTTCGGTGTTGCGGAAGTTGCTGGCAATCAGCGGCAGGTCGCGAATGACCAGGCCTTGCGCATGTACCTGAGAGGATTCTTCGTCAGCCGCATTGGTGCCGACATTGCCGATATGAGGATAAGTAAGAGTAACGATTTGGCGAGAATAGGAAGGATCAGTGAGGATTTCTTGATAACCGGTCATTGAAGTATTGAAAACGACTTCCCCAACCGCCGAACCCGTTGCCCCTATGGCCCGACCGATAAACTGGGTTCCGTCTTCCAGAACCAATAGCGCTGACTTAATCAAAACACCCTCCAGAGAATATTCACTCACTTTATTTGCATATTAATTCATAACCATGTCATGGATCAATGCAAATGTGTTGCCAGCGGATTTTTGGCAAACGGCGGCATTCTGGGGATTTGCCATGTAAAAGTCAACTTAAAACGGGAGTTTTGTATATTCTTTTGCAAGCCTGGCGGTCTGAAATCAGATTAAGCGGCAAAAAGATCAACTAAATCACTGTGGAAACCGCTTGCGCATGCAGTTTAATAGAAAGGAACGTCTTGCAGGAATAAAAAGTGGACCAAATGGTCAAAATTTACAGTTCAGCAACAGAAATTATCGATAAAACACTTACTTTAAATCAGTTAGACACAATAAATACCCCAAATAGACAAAATAAAAGGGCAATAAAATATTGCCCTATGCAATCAAGTAATTACGACTGCAATAACCACATCACGAAGGGTAATAATGCTTACAAATTGTTGAGTTCGAGGACATCTCGCATATCAAAAAGACCATTACGCTTACCTTTCAGCCACAATCCCGAACGTACCGCCCCGTTTGCAAATGTCATGCGGCTGGATGCTTTATGAGTGATTTCGATCCTTTCGCCAATATCGGCGAACATAGCGGTATGTTCACCGACGATATCACCCGCGCGAACGGTGGCAAACCCAATGGTGCCAGGCACGCGCTCGCCAGTGTGGCCTTCGCGAGAATAGACCGCGATGTCTTTCAAATCTTTATCAATTGCACACGCAATCGCTTCGCCCATCGCCAGCGCCGTGCCTGACGGAGCATCGACTTTGTGGCGATGGTGCGCTTCGACGATTTCAATGTCGGTATAGTCGCCCATCACCTTCGCCGCCTTCTCCAGCAGTTTCAGCATGACGTTTACCCCCACGCTAAAGTTTGCCGCAAAGACAATCGCAATCTCGGTGGACGCATCCTGAATGGCTTGCTTACCGGCCTCGTCAAAACCGGTGGTGCCAATCACCATCCCTTTACCGTGCTGACGGCAAAACGCCAGGTGAGCCAACGTGCCTTCAGGGCGGGTAAAATCGATAAACACGTCAAAGTCTTCTTTCACCGCCTCAAGGCTGCTCTGCACGGTAACGCCCGTCTGACCTGCGCCTGCCAGCTCGCCTGCATCGGCTCCCAAAAGCGATGAACCTTCACGCTCCAGCGCCGCGCCAAGCGCCACGCCATCCATCTGTAGTGCCGCCTGAATCAGCTGACGGCCCATACGTCCACCCGCGCCCGCAATGGCGACGCGGATCTGTGCATCATGCATAGTTATTCTCTTACGTTAAAATGATGTAAATCGTTTTCAGATTAACCAGCCTTTGCACAGGCTGCCACAGAAAACGCCGATAATTAGAATTTAATGATAAACAGGGTGAGATATCAGTGAAAGACATGATCGTCAGCGAAAACCACATGATTCCCGCACCACCAGCGCAGGCGGCAGAATGATTCGTTTGGCGGGTTCGTCGTTGCCCTGTATGCGGCTGTAAAGTAACTCCCCTGCCTTACGACCAATCTCTTTCGCCGCCACCGATACGGTGGTCAATGCGGGCTGCACCAGAGCCGCTTCGGTAATATCATCGAAACCGACCAGCGCAAAATCACGTCCCGGCTCACGGCCCATCTTGCGTAAGCTTTGCATCACCCCCAGCGCCACAACATCCTGATAGCAAATTGCCGCACTGATGTGTGGATGCTCGAGAAGTAACGCCTCTGCCACGCGCGCGCCGTCGCTTTGGCTGGCGTGAGAGGTTCTGATCCAGGCAGGATTCGGCGTCACGCCGTATTCCAGCAGCTTGCTGGTAAAGCCCCCGATACGCTGCGCCCGAGAGCCCGAATTCTGGCTCCCTCCAATGAACGCAATATGCCGATGGCCCATTCTGAGCAGATGCTCCGTCGCCATCTGCGTGCCTAAGAAGTTATCCGTTCCGACAAAATCAAAATCCGGATCGTTCAGCGGGCGCACAACCATGATAGCCGGAATATTGCGCCGCTTCAGACCCTCAAAAAAGGCCTGGGGCGTTTCCCGAGCCGCACACAGCACCATACCGCCGACGTTATTACGCATCAGTGAATCAACAAATTTTTGCTGTCGCTCTGCCGATTCCTCGCTATTCGCCAGAAAAAGCATCAGCTCGTGGCGCTCCATTTCATGACTTAGCCCTGCCGTCATCTCGCTATAAAAAGGGTTGGTGATATCGTGCAAGAGCAGCCCGACCTGGTTACTGCTGCGGTTACGTAAATTGGCTGCCGTCTGGTTATAGACATAGCCGGATTCATCCAGCGCCTTAAGCACACGTTCGCGCGTGCTTTGCGAAATGCGGCCTTTGTTGCAGAGCACCATCGAGACCGTCGCCGTTGACACGCCGGCGCGTTTCGCGACATCGGCCAGTGTAATTCCCGTCATGTTGTCTCCTTCATCATCACTACAGGTTAATCGAATAACCTGTTTTTTGCATTTTTCCCTGTGAGACTCTTCACATTACCGCTGTTGTTCTGGATTCGATTCGCATTTATGGCGGGTTAATCGCGTTAACCACTCTTCTCAAATACGGTTAATCGAATAACCTTAAATAACGATTACGGAGGATACAATGACAACCTACGACAAATTCCCCACGGTGGCGATACAGGGTTTTGATGACAGCGCCTGGCAAGGCTGGGAAGCAATAACCCGCGTTCTTGAGTCAAAAACCCAACAGCGCAGCCGCACGGTGCTGGTGATTGACTGCTATCCGGGCGTGCGCATGACCGAGCTTGAAGAGAACGTGCTGCCGCGTCTACGCCCGACGCTGGCGATCAATGCTGAACAGGCGCGACGGGATGAGTGTGCCATTCATGAGATGCTGGCGCGCAACCTCACAGACGATCGCGTCTTTGGCGTTCTCTCCTGCCACCAGCTTGGAGAGTTTTTCGATCCCGCGCGTCTGGAGGCGTTGCAGGTTCAGGTGAACCAGTGTTCCGGGGGGCTGATTGTGATCTACGGACCCGGTGCGACGCTTGTCCATCCGGGTGATGTGCTGGTATATGCCGATCTGCCGCGCTGGGAGATCCAGCAGCGTATGCGGCGGGGTGAGACTGGGAACTGGGGCGCAGATAATCAGCAGGAAGATATGCTTCGTCGCTACAAGCGCGCCTTTTTTGTCGAATGGCGCGTCTTCGATCGCCACAAAACACCGCTGCTCAGGCGCACCGATTTTTTACTGGATACAACCCAGACGAACCAGCCCGCGATGGTCAGCGGCGAGGCCCTGCGAGCCGGGCTGAAGCAAACTACCACCCAGCCTTTCCGCGTGGCGCCCTTTTTCGATCCTGGCGTCTGGGGCGGCCAGTGGATGAAACAGCAATTCGATCTCGATCCCTCTGCACCCAATTACGCGTGGTGTTTTGACTGCGTGCCCGAGGAGAACAGCCTGTTACTGCGTTTTGGCGCAGTGCGGATCGAGATCCCCTCTCAGGATCTGGTTTTGCTTGAGCCCCGTGCTCTGCTGGGCGAGAAAGTTCACGCACGTTTCGGCGCGGAATTCCCGATCCGTTTTGACTTCCTCGACACCATGGGTGGCCAGAATCTGAGCTTCCAGGTCCACCCCATTACCGAGTACATCCAGCAGCAGTTTGGGATGCACTATACCCAGGATGAGAGTTATTACATTCTGGAAGCGGAGCCGGGTGCCGTCGTCTATCTGGGGACCAAAACCGGCACAGACCCTGAGGCCATGATGGACGATCTCAGGCGCGCGGGTCGCGGTGAAAAACCGTTTGATGACGACCGCTTCGTTAATCAGATCCCGGCAAAAAAGCACGACCATTTCCTGATCCCGGCTGGGACGGTGCACTGCTCCGGCGCGGGAACCATGGTGCTGGAGATCAGCGCTACGCCGTATATTTTCACCTTCAAACTGTGGGACTGGGGCCGCCTGGGCCTGGACGGGCTGCCGCGCCCGGTACACCTGGAGCACGGTGAAAAGGTGATCGACTGGCAGCGCGACACGCGGTGGGTACATCAGCATCTGGTGAATCAGTTCGAACCTGTCGCGGAAGGAAACGGCTGGCGTGAAGAGCGTACTGGCCTGCACGAGCGTGAATTTATCGAAACCCGCCGCCACTGGTTTAGCGAACCCGTTTTGCACCACACCGGCGGCGGCGTGAACGTGCTGAATCTGGTAGAGGGCGACGAAGCAATTGTCGACAGCCCAACCGGTGCATTTGAGCCGTTTACCGTCCATTACGCCGAAACCTTCATCATTCCGGCAAGCGTAGGTGACTATCGCATTTCACCTTCAGCCCGTGCTTCCGGACACCCCCTCGCGACTATCAAAGCCTGGGTAAGGAGCTAACGATGATTCATTTTATTGTCGCCACTCATGGGCCGTTAGCCGCCGCGCTGCTGGAGAGCGGCCGGATGGTATACGGCGAGCTCCCCGGCGTACACACCGTTTGTCTGACCGAACAGGCGGGAATAGAGGGCTTCCGGCAGGATTTCATCTCCACACTGGAAGCGGCAAGCGTCAACGCTGACGGCGTGCTGGTGCTGTGCGACATGCAAAGCGGCACGCCGTGGAACGTGGCCTGTGAGGCCGCGTTTAACCCACATACGCAGCCGCCGGTCGCCGTGGTGGCTGGAGTCAACTTCCCGATGCTGCTGCAAACCGATGAGGTGATGATGGCTCGCGATGTTCATCAGGCTGCCGGGCAGCTTATCGAACTTACTCTGCCGACGCTGGTACAGGCGAAACCGGCAGATACTGCACAGACAGACGATTTTTAAGGAGCCGCATATGAGTATTTCTTTTGTACGCATTGACGATCGCGTGATCCACGGGCAGCTCATTACACGCTGGGCCAGGGAGCTGCCCTGCGACGGCATCGTTGCCATTGACGATGCCGTTGCGGCCGATCCGCTGTTATCGTCGGTCATGAAAGGAGCCGTATCAGACACTAAAGTGTGGCTGTTCGATACGGCAACCGCGATCGAAAAACTGCCAAAAGTGATTGCCAGCGAAAAGCGCTATTTCGTGATTGGCAAATCTCCACTCACGCTACAGCGCATTGAGCAGGCGGGCATTAGCCTGAAAAACAGCAACGGAAAAATTAACGTGGGCCCGATGAGCGCCCGGGCTAACACGATCACCATCGGCCCGAATCAATCGGTAACCCAGGATGAAGCGGCAGCGTTCGAGTGGCTGACCGGGCAGGGACACGCGATTGAATTCCGCCTGGTTCCCGATGCCAGTTTTTATACCTGGCAGGATGCCAGACAAAAGCTGAAATAAGGAGCAGATCATGATTATCGAAGCGGCTTTAATTGGCCTGCTGTGTTATCTGGGCGCACTCAGTAGTCCGTGGCTTTTAGGGCTGACGGGCGGCTGGTATCTCATCTCCCGACCGCTCATTTCCGGGATGCTGGTTGGCCTGATCCTGGGCGATATCAAAACCGGGATTATGATTGGCGTAGCGGTGCAGGCGGTGTATATCGCAATGGTGACACCCGGCGGCTCGATGCCAGCAGATTTAAACTTTGTGGCTTATCCGGCCATTGCGCTGGGAATACTTTCCGGCAAAGGACCTGAGGTTGCCGTCGCGCTGGCGGCGACTATTGGGATCGCCGGAACCATTCTCTTCAATGCGATGATGGTGCTGAACTCCTTCTGGAACCATCGTGCGGATGTGGCGCTGGAGAACGGCGACGAGCGCGGGATCTACCTTAACAGCGCCATCTGGCCGCAGGCGATGAATTTTGTGCTGCGCTTTGTGCCTACCTTTATCGCCGTCTTTTTTGGCGCACAGTACATTAGCGGGTTTATGGACAGCCTGCCGCACATCGTCCTCTCCACCATGAATGTGCTGGGCGGCATCTTGCCCGCCGTCGGTATTGCCATCCTGCTTAAGCAGATCATCAAAAGCTATACCATGCTCATCTACTTTCTGGTGGGCTTCGTTTGCATCGTTTTCCTGAAACTCAATATGGTCGCGCTGGTGATCGTGGGCGCCCTGCTGGCACTGATTCATTACAACTATAAACCCGAGGCACCGCAGGCCGTGGCTTCAGCACCTGTCCCTGACGACGAGGATGAATTCTGATGGAAGAACGTAAACTCACCCGCAAGGATCTGCGCCGCTGCTGGCGAGCGTGGATGATGCACAACCTCTCCTCAATGAGCTTTGAACGCCTTGAATCCTTCGGCTTTTGCCTGAGCATGCTGCCGGTCGCAAAAAAGCTCTATCCCGACCCGGTACAACGTACCGAGATGCTGCGCCGTCACGCGTCGTTCTACAACACGGAGCCACAGATTGGCGCGATCGTTAACGGTATGGCGCTGGGGCTGGAGGAGAAAAAAGCCAACGGCGAGCCGATTGACGGTGAAACCATAAATACCCTGAAGGTAGGCCTGATGGGGCCAATTGCCGGGATCGGCGATTCGATGATCCCCGGCATGCTGATCCCGATCCTGCTTAGCATTGGGATGGCGCTGGCGGCAGGCGGAAATATCCTCGGTCCACTGTTTTATACCGTTGCCTGGCTGGCCATCATTATCCCTGGCTCCTGGTTCCTGTTTCTCAAAGGCTACCAGATGGGATCAGGCTCCGTGGAGATGCTGGTCAGCAGCAAATCTACCCGGCTACGGGAAGCGCTCTCGCTACTGGGCGTATTTGTCATGGGCGGCGTGGCGGCCAGCTACGTGAAGCTCGGCACCGGGCTGGAGTTCATCACCCGGGACGGGGTTAACATTCACGTTCAGCAGATGCTGGACGGTATTTTCCCGCAGCTGCTTCCGCTGGCGGTGGTGCTGGGGACCTGGTATCTGATGGCAAAACGCGGCGTGTCGCCGGTAAAAGCCATGAT
The DNA here is from genome assembly GCF_046054285.1 of Enterobacter sp. DN. Lineage (NCBI taxonomy): Bacteria > Pseudomonadati > Pseudomonadota > Gammaproteobacteria > Enterobacterales > Enterobacteriaceae > Enterobacter > Enterobacter sp. DN. Next base: position 299,743 of record NZ_JBJJTG010000004.1, on the reverse strand, counting down.
ATTGCTGCTTATACTGGCAGCGCTTGGCGTGGCGTCCGGTTTGTTTGCAGGATAAGAAAACCGGGGCAATGCCCCGGCTTCTTTATGGATGGAAGTTATTCCACAGTTCTGCGACTTTATCCGGACGCGAAATAAACTGGAACCGTGCGGGGTCATCAATAAACTGCTGATAAACAGGCGCATCAGTAATGCCAAATTCCGGATAACTTCTCGGCGTAATCATCTGCAAGCGCCCTGGTCTGTAGTGACTGTTATGCTGCCAGACAATATGATTACCCTGAACTAAGGGATACCAGGCCAGACCTTTTCGCGCACGAACGGCCTCATACTCAAAGCCATATTCCCGATCGCACCACGCACCAAACGTCAGCGGCTCATTGGGCGAGGCCGAAATCGTCGCATGGCCCCATCCGGGAGGGACCAGTACCTTTTCACCCGGCCCCGCGAGTACCGCAAAACAACGTCCCGGATCGTCGTCCACATACTCCTGCATGTAGATAATCGCTTTACCCTGCCAGATTTCGTACAGCTCAGGGGGCGACCATCCGCTGTGCTGGCTAATACGGTGAACATGTCCCTGGCTGCGGACCGGCTCATCGCCAAGCGTGCCTGCCGCGTAGGTGACCACACCAAAAAGCAGCATGCGTTTTTCGAGCTCCGGCCTGTCCGCCAGACGCGCCACGTCCATCGCGATGGCATATACCTGTTCAGGCCCTTCGCAGTCCGGATTGCGCAGCGACGGGCGGATCTGATCCAGCGTTCTGATCTCCGGCATCGGCCCGGTAACATCCTCTCCGTAGCAAAAACCGAGCGGCTGACGGGTGATGGTCATATCAAGGCCATAGTTAGCCATGGCGCACCTCGTAACCTTCCCCGGAGGCAAAGATCCGCAGGGTGAAGCCCTCTGCCAGCGCCGCATAGTCGTGTCCCGCAATGCTCGGCCAGACGGCAAGGGAGGATAGCGTCTCGTTGCCAGTGTTAATCAAACGATGCGCTGTAAAAGGAGGAATAATATGCACGGAGCCAGCCGTCACCTGCTCAAGCCGCGCGTCGCCCGCCTCCGTTTGCAGCAGCAACAAGCCACATCCGCGCAGGCCAAAATAGACCTCCCCCTGTTCGCGGCGCTGATGAAAATGACCGCGAGTCATAAAGAACTCATCGCCCACGTTACCCGCACGCAGGTGAGTTACCCCAACGAAGAGTGCCCCTTCCCCTACGGGCGAGCCCAGTACGTCTACGTCATACACACTTTTTTGAGGATTGCCGCACTTCCACGCCTCGCCGTCTGCGAAGATCCCAGGAAGATCCGCAAGACGAGTCGTTTTGCGGATAAGCGGCCCGCCGGCTAGCGCGCCGGTAGCCCACGTCAACTGAGATGGCATAAAGATGTCTGAATTCATATCGCTCTCCGGCCCGAGGAGAACAGCAATATCATGATGGCAGATTAAACGATTAACCTAGTGATAAAAGCGTCAATATTGATGGTGAATCACAGTTAACCAGAAACAAAAATGCCGGAGGCTTTCGCCACCGGCATTTTGAAGATTGAGAGGACATTATTCCACTTCGCGGGCGTCGATTCGCAGCTCTTTCGGCACTTCGAAGACAATGTTCTCTTCACGGCCTTCCAGCGGCACCGCTTCGCCACCGCCCAGCTCTTGCAGGCGGGCAATGACGTTTTGCACCAGGATATCCGGCGCTGAAGCGCCTGCGGTAACACCGACGCAGGCCGCGTTTTTCACCCACGCTTCCTGAATGTCCGTTGCGTCGTCGATCAGAAAAGCTGCTTTCCCCATACGCTGCGCCAGTTCGGCCAGTCGGTTGGAGTTAGAGGAGTTTTTCGAGCCGACCACCAGCACCACATCCGCCTGTTCAGCCAGGGCGCGTACGGCTTCCTGACGGTTGGTGGTTGCATAGCAGATATCATCTTTGCGCGGCCCGACGATTTTCGGGAAGCGCTGGCGCAGGGCGTCAATCACGTCTGAGGTGTCGTCTACGGAAAGCGTCGTCTGGGTCATAAATGACAGACGGGCTTCGTTTTTCACGTCCAGCGTAAAGACATCTTCCGGTGACTCAACCAGATACATGCCCCCTTCCGGGTTGCTGTACTGGCCCATGGTGCCTTCAACTTCCGGGTGACCAGCGTGACCAATCAGAATTGACTCTTCACCACGACGGCTGGCGCGCGCCACTTCCATATGCACTTTTGTCACTAACGGACAGGTGGCATCGAATACGGTCAGATCGCGGCTTTTCGCCTCGTTGCGTACCGCCTGAGAGACGCCGTGCGCGGAGAAGATGAGGATTGCGCCGTCCGGCACTTCGCTGATCTGCTCGATAAAAATCGCACCGCGCTCGCGCAGGCTGTCGACCACGTAACGGTTGTGCACCACTTCGTGACGCACGTAAATCGGCGCGCCGTAAATCTCCAGCGCGTTTTCAACAATGCTGATAGCGCGGTCTACACCGGCGCAAAAGCCGCGCGGGTTAGCCAACAGGATCTGCATTTTACTCCTCCAGTGCCGGATCGATCTCCAGCACTTCGACATCAAAATGAACGGTACGCCCGGCAAGCGGATGGTTGAAATCGACGGTGATAGAATCGCCGTTGATTTCTCGGATCACGCCAGGCATTTCGCTGCCGTCCATAGCGGTAAAGAGCATAATCGCCCCGATTTCTGGTTCACCCGCATCCATAAACTCACGACGCGAGAAATACTGGATCAGGTCCGGGCTTGGCACGCCAAATGCCGCATCCGGCTCCAGCGAAAACGCTTTTTTCTCGCCCTCTTTCAGACCCAGAAGCTGCTGCTCAAGGCCTTCAGACAGGGAGGTGTCACCCAGACGAAACAGCGCCGGTTTGCCATTGTTGCGGGTGGATTCGGCCGTGGAGCCGTCATCCAGCTTCAGCGTGAAATGAACGAGAACCGCGCTGTTGCTCTGTACGGATTTAGACATGCAAATTGCTCGCTTGTTTTGGGTCACCTGTTGCCCGGTGGCGCTACGCTTACCGGGCCTACGGGGGCCACAAATTCTGTAGGCCGGGATCGCTACGCGTCACCCGGCTGGTTTTGTTACGCCTGCTCTTTCGCGGCCGGTTTAGGCAAGAAGCCTTCCAGCACGATTAACGCCGCACCAACGCATATTGCGCTATCGGCGAGGTTAAAGGTCGCGAAGTGCCAGTCGCCGACGTAGAAATCGATCATATCGACCACAAAGCCGTGCCACAGGCGGTCAAACAGGTTACCCAGCGCGCCGCCAATGATCAGCGCGTAGGCGATGTTATTCAGCTTTTGCGTGGCCTTTGAGCGGTACATCAGCACCGCCAGCACGACGCAGATACCGATAGCGATACCCGCGAAGAACCAGCGCTGCCAGCCACCGCTGTCGGCAAGGAAACTAAACGCCGCACCATAGTTGCGGGCATAGTGCAGGTTAAGCGACGGAAACAGCGGGACCGTATCCCCCAGAGCGAAATTCTGGAGGATCAGGAACTTGCTGCCCAAATCAATAATCAGCACCACCACCACCAGCCACAGCCAGCGCAGTCCTGTTGAACAGAGAGTTTTACTCATCAGGCAAACTTACGTTTTTCGCCGTCACCGGCGACGTTGCTTACACAGCGTCCGCAGATGTCTGCGTGTTCCGCCACCTGGCCAACATCGGTGGTGTAATGCCAGCAACGCGGGCATTTCTCACCGTCGGCTTTGCTCAGTGCGACCTTCAGGCCTTTGAGCAGCTCGCTCTGCTGAGCATCAGCAGTAGCTTCGGCATAATCCGCAACTTTCGCACCGGAGGTCAACAGGACAAATCGTAATTCATCGCCCAGCGCGGTCAGTTTGGCCGCCAGCTCCGGTTCGGCGTACAGGGTCACCGTCGCTTCCAGAGAGCCACCGACTTTCTTGTCCGCACGCGCCTGCTCGATAACCTTGTTCACTTCGCCGCGCACTTTCAGCAGCTCGTCCCAGAAGGCATCGTTCATTGCTTCAGTGCTGGAGAGGTCGAACAGACCTTCGTACCACTCGCCGGTGAAGACATACTTCTCACGGTCGCCCGGCAGGTAGCCCCAGATTTCATCCGCGGTGAAGGACATGATCGGTGCCATCCAGCGCACCAGCGCTTCTGCGATGTGGAACAGCGCGGTCTGGCAGCTACGACGCGCCACGCTGTCCGCTTTCGCGGTGTACTGGCGGTCTTTGATGATGTCGAGGTAGAACGAGCCCATCTCGATGGAGCAGAAGCGCATCAGGCGCTGCACCACTTCGTGGAAGTCGTAAGACTCATAGGCTTTAAGAATATCTTCCTGCGCCGCTTTCGCGCAGCCTACCGCCCAGCGATCGAGCACAACCATCTCTTCCGGCTTCACCATGTCTTTTACCGGATCGAACCCGTTCAGGTTCGCCAGCAGGAAGCGCGCGGTGTTACGAATACGACGATAGCTGTCAGCAGCACGTTTCAGGATCTCATCAGAGACCGCCATTTCGCCGGTGTAGTCGGTAGAGGCCACCCACAGACGCAGAATGTCCGCGCCCAGTTTGTTCATCACGTCCTGCGGAGAAACGGTGTTACCGATAGATTTGGACATCTTACGGCCCTGACCATCCACGGTGAAGCCGTGGGTCAATACCTGGCGGTAAGGTGCTTTACCCTTCATGGCGGTGGAGATCATCAGCGATGACATGAACCAGCCGCGGTGTTGGTCAGACCCTTCCAGATACATATCGGCAGCGTGACCAGCAAACTCCGGACGCACATCAACCACGGAGGAGTGGGTAGACCCGGAATCGAACCACACGTCCAGGGTATCCGGCACTTTCTCGTAGCTGTCTGCGTCAGCGCCCAGGATGTCGCGGGCGTCGAGATCCCACCACGCCTGAATGCCGTCAACTTCGACGCGCTTCGCCACTTCTTCCATCAGTTCCAGAGTGTTCGGGTGCAGCTCCTGCGTCTCTTTATGTACGAACAGAGACATCGGCACGCCCCAGGTGCGCTGACGGGAGATACACCAGTCAGGACGGTTAGCCACCATGGATTCGATTCGCGCCTGGCCCCAGTCAGGGATCCACTGCACGCCTTTGATCTCTTTCAGAGACTGCGCGCGCAGGCCTTTCTGGTCCATGCTGATAAACCACTGCGGGGTTGCACGGAAGATGATCGGGGTCTTGTGACGCCAGCAGCACGGATAGCTGTGCTGCATTTTCTCAACGTGCAGCAGCGCGCCGCTGGTGCGCAGCATATCAACGATGATGTCGTTAGCTTTAAAGACGTTGATACCGTCCAGCGCCGGGTAGGTGCCAGGCAGGTAAGAGCCGTCCGGGCCAACCGGATTAGCGATTTCCAGGCCGTACTTCAGGCTGATGTTGTAGTCGTCAGGACCGTGGCCACCGGCGGTATGTACCGCACCGGTACCCGCGTCCAGCGTGACGTGGTCGCCCAGAATCGCCGGAACGTCGAAGTCCAGGAACGGGTGTTTGAAGCGCATCAGTTCCAGCGCGTCGCCTTTTACGGTGCCCAGCACGGTGTAATCGGTGATGTTCGCGCGTTTCAGCACGCTTTCGACCAGGTCTTTCGCCAGGATAACCGCACGGCCATCAATCTGCACCAGCGCATACTCAAACTCGCCAGAGAGGGAGATCGCGCGGTTAGCAGGCAGCGTCCACGGGGTGGTGGTCCAGATCACCAGAGAGATCGGGCCGCTTACGCCAGGCAGACCAAATTTAGCTTTGATCGCATCTTGATCGACCGCTTCGAAGGCCACGTCGATAGAAGGCGAAGTTTTGTCGTAATACTCCACTTCCGCTTCTGCCAGCGCAGAGCGGCAGTCGACGCACCAGTGCACCGGCTTCGCGCCTTTGTGCAGGTGACCGTTGCCGATGATTTTACCCAGCGCACGGATGATGTTGGCTTCGGTTTTGAAGTCCATGGTCAGGTACGGGTGCGACCAGTCGCCCAATACGCCCAGACGGATGAAGTCAGCGCGCTGACCGTCAACCTGGGTGGCAGCGTATTCGCGGCATTTCGCGCGGAATTCTGCGGCGGTGAACTTCTCACCCGGCTTACCGTACTCTTGCTCAACTTTCAGCTCGATTGGCAGACCATGGCAGTCCCAGCCCGGAACGTAAGGCGAGTCATATCCCGCGAGTCCTTTGGACTTCACGATAATGTCTTTCAGAATCTTGTTTACAGAGTGACCAATATGAATGCTGCCATTCGCATATGGAGGGCCATCATGCAGAATGAAGGTTTTTTTGCCTTTTTTGGCTGCACGAATGATGCCGTACAGGTCATCATCGGTCCAACGCGCCAGCATTCCCGGTTCACGCTTGGCGAGATCGCCGCGCATCGGGAACCCTGTTTCCGGCAAATTCAGGGTTGATTTATAGTCACTCATCAGATTCTCGGTTCCGTATTTATCACGTAGGCAGTTAAGCCGGTTCTAAAGCCCAAAAAACTCGCGGGCCGTTAATTCATCTCGCGCGATTTGCGCCTTAAGTTCATCCAGCGAAGCGAATCGCTGTTCATTGCGTATTTTTTTACGCAGTATCACATCTATATGGCGACCGTAGAGGTCCATTACAACGTCCAGCAGGTGTACTTCTAACTGTTGACGCACACCGGCAACCGTTGGACGTGTGCCAATGTTGGCGACGCCGTAGAAAGGCTTCTCGCCCAGTCCTGCCACTTCCACCGCATAGACCCCTTTAACCGGGGAGACCTGACGACGCAGCGGTATATTCGCCGTCGGGAAACCTATCGTGCGGCCCAGCGCATCGCCATGGACCACGCGACCTGAAATTGTGAACGGGTGACCCAGCAGCGTTTCTGCCGTGTCCAGTTCATCATTCGCCAGCGCCTGACGTACCGCCGTGCTGCTTACGCGCACGCCGCCCTCACAGAAGGTCATCGTGCTGGTGACGTCAAACCCGTACTCCAGGCCAGCCTTCTGTAATAACAAGAAATCGCCCTGACGACCAGCGCCAAAGCGGAAATCATCGCCCACGGCGAGAAACTGCACGCCAAGCTGCCTGACCAACAGGTCGCTGACAAAATTTTGTGCGGTCAGCGCGGCAAAACGACGGTCGAACCTTACGCACAGGACGTAGTCCACCCCTGACTCCGCCAGGTAGCGTAACTTCTCACGCAGACGCGTCAGCCGCGCGGGGGATTTCTCGCCTGCAAACAGCTCCAGCGGCTGAGGCTCGAAAATCATCACCACGACGGGCAAGCCTCGCGCCTCGCCTTCTTTACGCAATCCCTGCAACAGCGCCTGATGCCCACGATGCACGCCGTCAAAATTACCAATGGTCAGCACGCACCCGTGCGGGGCTTGACTGAGATTATGTATGCCGCGTATCAGCTTCATGACTGGCTCAAAACAGTGAAAATCGCCAAAGTATACCTTGTACAGCGGTTAAGGTTAACCGGCGATTGTTCACGCTAAACAGAAAGCCGTATGATTTCATCACGCTGACCTTTCACAGCAAAAAAATCTGTCCGCGAACTGCGATTTTTACGCCGAAAAGCTGTATTCACGAACGACAAGCTGGTAGAATCCTGCGCCATCACTACGTAACGTAGCGTCGCCACATTAACGGCGCTTATTTGCACAAATCCATTGACAAAAGAAGGTATAGAGGGCATATTCCTCGGCCTTTGAATTGTCCACATAGATCATATTTGGGAGTTGGACCTTGGCTAATATCAAATCAGCTAAGAAACGTGCCGTTCAGTCTGAAAAGGCTCGTAAGCACAATGCAAGCCGTCGCTCTATGATGCGTACTTTCATCAAGAAAGTATACGCAGCTATCGAAGCTGGCGACAAAGCTGCAGCGCAGAACGCATTTAACGAAATGCAACCAATCGTGGATCGTCAGGCTGCTAAAGGTCTGATCCACAAAAACAAAGCAGCGCGTCATAAAGCAAACCTGACCGCGCAGATCAACAAACTGGCTTAATCGCCACTTGTTGTTGCTTGTTTGAAAGAACCCGCTTAACGCGGGTTTTTTTATGTCTTCAGATTGCCGGCGGCGTAAAAAGCGCCGAATAGTCGCGATTGCAGATTCGCTGCACAGCCGGATGCTGAATCATCCTTTCGGCGAATATGGCGTGATACTCTTCCATCACGTTATCCACCCTGCCGATCTCGGTTATTTTGTCGTCTGAATAGAGATCGTGCGCGTACAGCGTTGGAGCAACGAAGATAGCGTTATGCGCTTCGCCAAAGGCTTTCATCAGCGCCGCATCGTCGAACTCACCGAGAATTTCTACGTTCAGCCCCTGCGAGTTAAACCAGTTCAGCAGCTTCCGTCCGAGCATGGACCTCCGACCCGGCACCAGCAAGCGGCGCTCTTCCAGGCAGGCAGGAAACGGTTTTTCCGGTGGCGGATTGATGCACCAGAAACTGACGCCGCATTCGCCAATTTTCACCGAGAACAAGCCTTCCTGCTGCGTGGAATCGATAGGGCAATCCGAAATAATCATATCCAGCTTATGCTGGCTCAGCTGTTCCAGCAGCATCTCGTGAGTGGACTCAAAGCAGCGTAAATGGATCTGTTCATCTTCCACCACCGCCGCATCCAGCACGCCACTCACCAGCCGTTTGGACAGCGCATCCGCCACCCCCACGTCAAAAAGCAGGTTCGACTCTTTGCGGTAGTTGACGATGTCCAGCATCTCCTGACTCAGGGTGAACATTTTATCCGCATAGCGGAACACCAGCTCGCCCAACTCACTGGGCTCAATCCCACGGCCCTTGCGCTTGAACAACTTGCCCTGTAACCGCTCTTCCAGGGCTTTGATTTGCCCGGTAATGGTTTGTGGCGTCAGGTAAAGCGCTTCTGCCGCCCCCACGACCGAGCCCTGTTTATAAACGTGCCAGAAGTAATAAAGATGGTTGTAATTCAAATGAGACATCGCGTGTTCTCTCCCTGAGTGTGTATCGGGAGAAGGAGCCCCCTCCTCCCGGTTTTCCGTTATGCCTGGACAGCCTGTCCGGACAATTTCACCTTCAACAAGGTATAACCAATGACTGCGGCCAGTAATGACCCGATGAGAATGCCGAGTTTTGCCCAGACGATAAGCTCAGGCGCGTTTGCGCCAAACGCCAGCGTCGAGATAAAGATCGACATGGTGAATCCAATACCGCACAGCACGCCGACGGCCATAATCTGGCTAAAGGTGGTCCCGTTTGGCAATGACGCCAGCTTCAGCTTCAGCGCCAGCCAGCAGAACAGGCTGATACCCAGCGGCTTACCGATAAACAGACCGGCGATGATACCCAGCGGCAGCACGGAGGTGAGTCCGTCCAGAGTAACCCCGGCCAGGGAAACTCCCGCGTTGGCAAACGCAAACAGCGGCAGGATCATAAAGCCCACCCACGGATGAAGCACATGCTCCAGCTGTCTGGCTGGCGATTTGCCGTCCTGCTCCTTCAGCGGAATAAAGAAGCCAACGATGACGCCCGCCAGCGTGGCATGCACGCCAGACTTCAGCACCGCCGTCCACAGCACCATGCCCACCAGAATATAAATACCCGTACGTCGGACGTTGAAGACGTTCAGCAAGGCCAGCACCACAATAGCCACGGCCGCCACGCTCAGCGACAGAACCGACAGATCGCTGGTGTAGAACAGCGCGATAATCACGATAGCGCCCAGATCATCGATAATCGCCAGCGCCATCAGGAAAATTTTCAGTGCTACCGGGACGCGGCTACCGAGCAAGGCTAAGACCCCGAGCGCAAACGCGATATCCGTTGCGGCCGGGATCGCCCAGCCGTCACGCGCAACCGGATCCTGCCACGCAAACGCGAGAAAGAGCAACGCCGGAACGATCATCCCGCCAATCGCCGCGATCACCGGAAACGCCGCGCGCTGACGGCTGGCAAGCGAACCGATCACCAGCTCACGTTTAACCTCCAGACCCACCAGCAGGAAGAACACCGCCATCAGCGCATCGTTGATCCACAGCAGCATGTTCTTGTTAATTTCCAGCGCCCCGACTTTCAGCTCGACGGGCGTTTCCAGAAATGCGTGATAGAGATCGCGCGTCATGCCCATATTGGCGAGCAGCATAGCGGCCGCAGCAGCAATAATCAGGATGACGCCGCCGGATGCCTCACTGCTAAAGAAACGGTGTAGTAATTTCACGTTTAAACTCTCTTTTACAACAATACCTCGGTAAAACCATAATATCAGCGCAAACAGATCGGTAAAAACAGATTAATATTGGGTATATATTCAGTTTAACCGAGGAATAACGCTATAAACAAAAAGCCCGGAATTGCTTCCGGGCTTTAAAGGATAGTAACCAGCTGGCGGGTTAGCGGGTTAAATCGTCGAAGAATTTTTTGACGCCATCGAAGAAGCTTTTGGAGCGCGGGCTGTTTTTCTCACCCGTCGGGCCGCCAAAACTCTCCTGAAGCTCTTTCAGCAGCTGTTTCTGCTTATCGTTCAGGCCGACCGGCGTTTCCACGACCACGCGGCATAACAGGTCACCCTGCGCGCCACCGCGAACGGATTTAACGCCTTTGCCGCGCATGCGGAACAGCTTCCCGGTCTGGGTTTCGCCGGGGATTTTCAGGTTAACGCGACCGTCCAGCGTCGGCACTTCGATTTCGCCACCCAGCGCCGCCATCGCAAAGTTGATCGGCACTTCACAGTACAGGTTGTTACCTTCACGCTCGAAGATGGCGTGCTGCTTCACCTGAACCTGAACGTACAGATCGCCTGCCGGTGCGCCGTGCTCGCCGGCTTCACCCTCACCTGCCAGACGGATGCGGTCGCCCGTATCCACGCCTGCCGGGATCTTAACGGACAGCGTTTTGGTTTTCTCCACGCGACCGTGACCGTGGCATTTGGTGCACGGATCTTTAATCAGCGTACCGCGACCATGACAGTGCGGACAGGCCTGCTGCACCGCGAAGAAGCCCTGGCGCATCTGCACCTGACCGGAACCGTGACAGGTTGGGCAGGTCTGTGGCTGAGTCCCCGCTTTCGCGCCGCTGCCGTGGCAAACGTCACACTCTTCCAGCGTCGGAATACGGATCTCTTTGGTGACGCCGCGAACCGCTTCTTCAAGCGTCAGCTCCATGTTGTAGCGCAGGTCTGCGCCGCGCGCCGCGCGCTGACGACCACGTCCGCCGCCGAAGATATCGCCAAATACATCACCAAAGATATCGCTGAAATCAGCGCCGCCGCCGAAGCCGCCGCCACCAAATCCACCGCCGCCCATGCCGCCCTGTTCAAAGGCCGCGTGACCGTACTGATCATAGGCCGCACGTTTTTGTGCATCGGTCAGGACTTCGTAGGCTTCTTTAATCTCTTTAAATTTGGCTTCAGCCTCTTTGTCACCCTGATTACGGTCAGGGTGGAATTTCATGGCCAGGCGCTTATACGCCTTTTTGATTTCACGCTCTTCCGCAGTTTTCGGAACGCCTAAAATCTCGTAATAGTCTTGCTTTGCCATTGGTTTTTTTAAGCCCCTTAACATGCGAGCACGGGCGTGGAGAATTCTCCTACGCCCGTGCCGATTACTTACCCTGCATCAGGGCGATTATTTTTTGTCTTTCACTTCTTCGAACTCAGCGTCGACAACATCGTCGTCTTTCGCGTTGTTCTGGGAAGCATCAGCGCCCGCCTGCTGCTGTGCGTGCTGCTGCTGAGCGATTTCCATCAGCTTCTGAGAAACCTGTGCCAGCTCCTGCATCTTCGCTTCGATGTCCGCTTTGTCTTCGCCTTTCAGAGACGTTTCCAGCGCGCTCAGTGCAGTTTCGATCGCAGTTTTGTCTTCCGCTGGCAGTTTATCGCCCGCTTCTTCAACCTGCTTACGGGTGCTGTGCAGCAGATGGTCACCCTGGTTACGGGTCTGAACCAGCTCTTCGAACTTACGGTCGGATTCCGCGTTAGCTTCGGCATCACGAACCATTTTTTCGATTTCCGCTTCGTTCAGGCCAGAAGATGCCTTGATGGTAATCTTCTGCTCTTTACCGCTATTTTTGTCTTTCGCAGACACATGCAGGATACCGTCAGCATCGATGTCGAAGGTGACTTCGATCTGTGGCATGCCGCGTGGTGCCGGGTTAATACCGTCCAGGTTGAACTGACCCAGAGATTTGTTATCCGCCGCGCGCTTACGCTCACCCTGAATCACATGGATGGTTACCGCAGACTGGTTGTCTTCAGCGGTAGAGAACACCTGGCTGTGTTTCGTCGGGATAGTGGTGTTTTTGTTGATGAGCGGAGTCATCACGCCACCCATGGTTTCGATACCCAGAGACAGCGGGGTAACGTCCAGCAGCAGTACGTCTTTTACTTCACCCGTCAGAACACCACCCTGAACCGCAGCACCGATAGCAACCGCTTCGTCCGGGTTCACGTCTTTACGTGGCTCTTTACCAAAGAACTCAGCCACTTTCTTCTGAACCATTGGCATACGAGTCTGACCACCTACCAGGATAACGTCCTGAATGTCAGACACGGACAGGCCAGCGTCCTGCAATGCAACTTTCAGTGGCTCGATAGAACGGTTCACCAGGTCTTCTACCAGGCTTTCCAGTTTCGCACGGGTCACTTTGATGTTCATGTGTTTTGGACCGGTCGCGTCTGCGGTGATGTACGGCAGGTTCACGTCGGTCTGCTGAGCGGAAGACAGCTCGATCTTCGCTTTCTCAGCGGCTTCTTTCAGTCGCTGCATGGCCAGCGGGTCGTTACGCAGGTCAATGCCCTGATCTTTCTTGAACTCGTCAACGAGGTAGTTGATCAGACGGGTATCGAAGTCTTCACCACCCAGGTGGGTATCACCATTGGTTGCCAGAACTTCGAAGGTTTTTTCGCCGTCAACGTCGTCGATTTCGATAATAGAGATATCGAAGGTACCACCACCCAGGTCGTAAACCGCGATAGTACGGTTGCCAACTTCTTTATCCAGACCGTAAGCCAGTGCTGCTGCGGTTGGTTCGTTGATGATACGTTTTACTTCCAGACCTGCGATACGGCCAGCATCTTTGGTTGCCTGACGCTGAGCATCGTTGAAGTAAGCAGGTACGGTGATAACAGCTTCAGTTACCGGCTCACCCAGGTAATCTTCCGCGGTTTTCTTCATTTTCTTCAGCACTTCAGCAGAGATCTGCGGAGGTGCCGTTTTGGTGCCTTTCACATCAAGCCATGCATCGCCGTTATCGGCTGCGATGATTTTGTAAGGCATGATGGAAACGTCACGCTGAACTTCTTCGTCCTGGAAGCGGCGGCCAATCAGGCGTTTGATCGCAAACAGGGTGTTTTGCGGGTTTGTCACGGCCTGACGTTTAGCCGGCTGACCAACCAGAGTTTCACCATCCTGGGTATAAGCAATGATAGAAGGCGTGGTGCGATCGCCCTCGGCGTTCTCCAGCACACGTGCAGTAGTGCCATCCATAATCGCTACACAAGAGTTGGTAGTACCCAGGTCGATACCAATAATTTTACCCATCTAAACGTCTCCACTAAAAATTCAGTCAACATGTGGTTGTGTACCTGTAATAAGGGCAGAACGTGCTTTTTCAACTGCCCAGATTTGATTTTTTTCAGGTCCACACACTGCGGTTGCTTACAAGATGGGGTCACAACAGCATCCATCAAGGGGGAAGGATAAAAAATTTTTTAATTTCACCCCGGTGAGATCATAGACGGCGTCGATGCCGCCCATTATGATGCCGCGCCCCGTCAGGTAGAACTGGCGCGGGTTTAACCATTTCACCATATTAATGATGATTTTTTTGAGGACTTATGGGCAACACTAAGTTGGCTAATCCGGCTCCGCTGGGCCTGATGGGTTTTGGCATGACCACCATTCTGCTGAACCTGCACAATATCGGGATGTTCCCGATGGACGGCATTATCCTGGCGATGGGCATTTTTTACGGCGGTATCGCACAGATCTTTGCGGGCCTGCTGGAATATAAGAAAGGCAACACCTTCGGCTTAACCGCATTTACCTCTTACGGTTCCTTCTGGCTGACTCTGGTCGCAATTCTGCTGATGCCTAAAATGGGCCTGGCAGAGGCGGCAAACGCCCATTTCCTGGGCGTGTACCTGGGACTGTGGGGCGTGTTCACCCTGTTCATGTTCTTCGGTACCCTTAAGGCGAACCGCGCACTGCAATTCGTCTTCCTGAGCCTGACCGTACTGTTCGCTCTGCTGGCCATCGGTCACCTGGCGGATAACGAAGGCATCGTTCACGTTGCCGGCTGGGTAGGTCTGGTTTGCGGCGCAAGCGCAATCTACCTGGCCATGGGTGAAGTGCTGAATGAGCAGTTCGACCGCACCATTCTACCGATTGGTGAAAAACACTGATCCCTCTGTCG
>NZ_JBJJTG010000004.1:0-285300 GCF_046054285.1 Enterobacter sp. DN | reverse complement strand
CGCGTCGCGGGCACGACGTCCCTCTGACTGGCGAAGCCACACCCCCAAAACCAGTCCCATCAGCGATAACGCCAGCACGTACCACGCAGGTGCAAGGGGTGACACCCCCATCAACACCGTCACCACAATCGGGGTCAGCCCACCGAAAATGGCATACGAGACATTATAAGAGAAAGAGATCCCAGTGAAGCGTACCTCCGGCGGGAAGGCGCGGACCATTACGTACGGTACGGCGCCAACGACGCCCACGCACAGCCCGACGACACCGTACAGCAGGAACAGCTGTTCAGGATGGGTGCCCGCAAGATGATAAAATGCCCAGCTCGACGCGGCCAGAAGCAAACTGCCGACAATAAAGGTCGCGCTTGCGCCGAAACGATCCGCCGCCAGCCCGGCGGCCAGACAACCAAAGCAGAGCATAATTGTCGCGATACTGTTCGCCTGTAACGTCACGGCAGGCGCAAAACCGTACTGTTTTTGCAGCCAGACCGGCGACATCAAAATGACCACCACGATCCCCGCAGACAGCAGCCAGGTCAGAAGCATCGACACCACTACCGCTTTTTTATGCCGCACTACTACGGTTTTCACCGGCAGTTCTTGCGCCAGCGCCTTCCGCTGCTGCATTTCCAGAAATATTGGCGTCTCCTGCAACCAGCGTCGCAGGTACATTGCCACCAGCCCAAACGCCCCGCCCAGCAGGAACGGTATACGCCAGCCCCAGTCGTGAACGGCCTGTTGCGTCATGCTGGTATTGATGATGGTTGCAACCACGGAGCCAAGCAGGATCCCGATCGTCAGCCCTGCGGTCAGCGTTCCGCACGCAATGCCGATGCGGCGCACCGGGACGTGCTCAGCGACAAACACCCAGGCGCCAGGCACTTCCCCGCCGATGGCCGCGCCCTGGAGAATACGCATCAGCAGCAGCAATAACGGGGCGATAATGCCCATCGACTCATAGGTAGGCAAAAGCCCAATCGCCAGCGTCGGCACGGCCATAAGCAGGATGCTGAGGGTAAACATCTTCTTGCGCCCGACCAGATCGCCAAAGTGCGCCATGACAATGCCGCCCAGCGGACGCGCCAGATAGCCGGCAGCGAAAATGCCGAAGGTTTGTACCTGACGCAGCCATTCCGGAATATCCGCCGGGAAAAACAGCGCCCCCACAACGGCGGCGAAGAAGACAAAGATGATGAAGTCGTAAAACTCCAGCGCGCCGCCCAGGGCAGCGAGCGTGAGGGTTTTGTAGTCCTGTCGATTCAGAGGTCGGGTGTTATGTGACATAGCGAACCATTGTGCATGTGTTGTGGATTATTTTTTACAGCAATCGTAAAGAAAAAATTACTATATCGTAAATCCATTTACACGCTACCGCGGCTGGCGCTAATGTCACATTTTAAAGAATTTCAGGAGATTGTTTCGCGGCGAGCGCTTTTAGGGCGAAATGCTGCTACCACGTTGCCGTCAGTTTCCACATACGGACCGTCAAGCAGTTGTATACAATACGGTACACTTGCAAAGATACCGTGGACGATAACGCTGCCGTCCTCGGCTTTTACCCCTTCCAACGTCTCTTTTATCGACTTCGGCTGCCCCGGCAGGTTCAGGATCAGCGCCTGTTTGCGGATCACCCCGACCTGACGGGAAAGAATGGCCGTCGGGACAAAGTGTAGACTGATCTGGCGCATCTGCTCACCGAAGCCCGGCATTTCACGATCGGCGATAGCCAGCGTCGCGTCCGGCGTTACATCGCGGCGCGCGGGGCCGGTTCCGCCCGTCGTCAGCACCAGGTGGCAGCTCATCTCATCCACCAGTTCACACAGGGTTTGCTCGATGATCGGCTGCTCGTCCGGGATCAGGCGAGTCTGGATCTCAAACGGGGTAGTGAGCGCGCTGCCCAGCCACGCTTCCAGAGCAGGGATGCCTTTATCCTGATAAACACCGCTGGAGGCGCGGTCAGAAATCGACACTAAGCCGATGCGTAAGGTATTCATATCCATTCCATTCAAAAAGTACTGGTTAAAGGGAATGATACACGCAGAGAGAAAATTCAGACAGAGGCGGGGGAAAGAGGCGTGACCGGGAACCCGGTCACGCAGAATGATTACAGCAGGTCGCCGATCATTTTTTCCAGTTTTTCCTGGTCGATAGCAAACTTACGGATACCGTCCGCCAGCTTGTCTACCGCCATTGGATCCTGGTTGTGCTGCCACAGGAACTCGGACTCGGTGATGCGCTCAGGGCGTGCTTTCACTTCGCCGGTGTAAGACAGTTTACGCTCGATAGCACCTTCGCTTTCTGCCAGCTCTTTCAGCAGCGCAGGAGCGATGGTCAGGCGGTCACAGCCAGCCAGCTCGATGATTTCGCCGACGTTACGGAAGCTTGCGCCCATAACAACGGTCTCATAGCCGTGCTGTTTGTAGTATTCGTAGATTTCAGTCACTGAAATCACGCCTGGGTCTTCAGACGCCGCGTACTCTTTCTTGTCGGTGTTGGCTTTGTACCAGTCCAGAATACGGCCCACGAACGGAGAAATCAGGTATACGCCAGCTTCGGCACATGCACGCGCCTGCGCGAAGGAGAACAGCAGAGTCAGGTTACAGTTGATGCCTTCTTTTTCCAGCTGCTCAGCAGCGCGGATGCCCTGCCAGGTAGACGCCAGTTTGATCAGGATACGGTCATTGCTGATGCCCGCATCGTTGTACAGTTTGATCAGGCGTTTTGCTTTTGCGATAGACGCTTCGGTGTCGTAGGACAGGCGAGCATCAACTTCGGTAGAGATACGGCCAGGAACGAGCTTCAGGATTTCCAGACCGATGTTCACTGCCAGTTTGTCAGTAGCATCCACAACCTGCTGCGCGCGGTCATTGCTCTGTGCTTTTGCCCAGGTCACCGCCTCGTCGATCAGTTTGCGATACTCAGGGATCTGCGCGGCGTTAAGGATCAGAGAAGGGTTGGTTGTGGCATCCTGCGGCTGGTACAGCTTCATTGCCGCGATATCTCCGGTGTCAGCGACGACAGTGGTGAACTGACGAAGGGAGGTCAATTTATCCGTCATGATAGTGTTTCTCTTTTAACGTGCCCTGGATAATTCACACTACCGACAGCTTGCCAGCAGCGGAAAAATGACAGGTTTACTTGTTAGGGGGATGTAACCGGTCTGCCCTGATGATAACACGAGTGAGAGGCAGCGCAACCGCAGACAGTGCGCTTAGGCAGAGTATGATAAACTCAGAATATTAACAGGCTGCTAAGTAACAGCATGCACAATCAGTGGTAGCGCTTACATATTCACTTTGGCATCAACAAGAGGGACGTTAGTGCCTGATTTCTTTTTCTTTATCAACGAAGTCCTCTGGGGTTCGATCATGATATACCTGCTTTCAGGAGCAGGTATCTGGTTTACGTGGCGCAGCGGTCTGATTCAGTTTCGCTATATCCGCAAATTTGGCAGAAGTCTGAAAAACAGCGTCACCCCACAGCCGGGCGGCCTGACCTCGTTTCAGGCGCTCTGTACCAGCCTGGCCGCGCGCGTCGGCAGCGGTAACCTGGCCGGTGTCGCGCTGGCGATCGGCGCGGGTGGTCCGGGCGCGGTATTCTGGATGTGGGTGACGGCGATTATCGGTATGGCCACCTCCTTTGCTGAATGCTCGCTTGCGCAACTCTACAAAGAAAAAGACGGCAAAGGTCAGTTTCGCGGCGGTCCCGCCTGGTATATGGCTCGCGGGCTGGGAATGCGCTGGATGGGCGTTCTGTTCTCGATCTTTTTGCTGATTGCCTATGGCCTTATTTTCAATACCGTTCAGGCAAATTCCGTCGCCCACGCGCTGCGCTTTGCCTTCAATTGTCCGGAGTGGCTGACGGGCGGCGCGCTTGCCCTTCTCACCCTGCTGACCATTGTGACCGGGCTCAAAGGGGTTGCCCGCCTGATGCAGTGG
Organism: Enterobacter sp. DN; assembly: GCF_046054285.1. Taxonomy (NCBI): domain Bacteria; kingdom Pseudomonadati; phylum Pseudomonadota; class Gammaproteobacteria; order Enterobacterales; family Enterobacteriaceae; genus Enterobacter; species Enterobacter sp. DN. The sequence continues at coordinate 281,362 of NZ_JBJJTG010000004.1, read as the reverse complement.
CTGGTTCCGCTGATGGCGCTGCTGTGGGTGTCCACCAGCCTGATGGTATGCGCGATACATATCGACGAGGTGCCGAACGTCATCGTCACCATTTTCCAAAGCGCGTTCGGCTGGCGCGAAGCGGCTTCCGGCGCGCTGGGTTACACCCTTAGCCAGGCACTCACGGCGGGTTTTCAGCGGGGTATGTTCTCCAACGAAGCGGGAATGGGCTCCACGCCGAATGCCGCCGCAGCGGCCGCATCCTGGCCTCCGCATCCCGCCGCGCAGGGCATTGTACAGATGATTGGCGTCTTCACAGACACCATTGTTATCTGCTCCGCCAGCGCGATGATAATGCTACTGGCCGGTGCCGCTGAACAACCGTCCGGTAGTACGGCAGGCATTCATTGGGTACAACAGGCGCTGGTCTCCCTCGTCGGCGGCTGGGGCGCGGGCCTTGTCGCACTTGTCGTGGGACTTTTTGCCTTTAGTTCCATTGCGGTGAACTATATCTATGCCGAAAACAACCTTATCTTCCTGAAAGTTGACTCGCGTCTGGCCCGCAACATCCTTCGCGCGGGCGTGCTGGCGATGGTGTTTGTAGGTTGCCTGCTCAGCATGCCGATGATCTGGCAAATAGCGGACGTCATTATGGCGCTGATGGCCATCACGAACCTGACGGCCATTTTGCTGCTTTCACCGGTTGTGGCGCTGATCGCGCGCGATTATCTGCGTCAGCGCAAGCTCGGCGTACAGCCCGTCTTTGACGCCTCACGCTATCCCGAAATCGAGTCACAAATTGCCCCTGGCACCTGGGATGATTTGCCGCGGCAATAACAGCTATCGATCAATTCAGGGCGATTTTTTGTTAAAGTCGCTCTAAATTTCCTGCAAGGACTGGATATGCTGATTCTGATTTCACCTGCCAAAACGCTCGACTACCAGAGCCCGCTCGCCACTGAGCGTTATACCCAGCCGGAATTGCTGGACTACTCGCAACAGCTGATCCACGAGGCGCGTAAGCTTTCGGCTCCGCAAATCGCTTCGCTGATGAGCATCAGCGATAAACTCGCCGACCTGAATGCCACCCGTTTTCATGAGTGGCAGCCTGACTTCACGCCCGCCAACGCCCGCCAGGCGCTGTTGGCCTTCAAAGGTGACGTCTACACTGGCCTGCAAGCAGAAACGTTTAGCGAAGCCGATTTCGATTTTGCCCAGCTGCATCTGCGCATGTTATCCGGCCTGTACGGGGTGCTGCGACCGCTGGATCTGATGCAGCCGTATCGTCTGGAGATGGGTATCCGCCTGGAAAACGCTAAAGGTAAAGATCTGTACCAGTTCTGGGGCGATGTCATTACCGACAAGCTTAACGCGGCGCTGCAAGCCCAGGGGGACAACGTGGTGATCAACCTGGCCTCCGATGAGTACTTCAAATCGGTGAAGCCGAAGAAGCTGGATGCGGACATTATCAAGCCGGTATTCCTCGACGAGAAAAACGGCAAATTTAAAGTGATCAGCTTCTACGCCAAAAAAGCGCGCGGTCTGATGAGCCGCTTCATCATTCAAAACCGTCTGACGAAGCCAGAGCAGCTCACTGGCTTTAACAGTGAAGGGTATTTTTTCGACGAGGCATCGTCAGGAAAAAACGAGCTGGTGTTTAAGCGTCACGAGCAATAAAAAGACAACCCCGCCAGCTGGCGGGGTTTGTGTTAATGGTGCTTCCGGTCCGGGCCCGGGCGACGATCGTCATGACGGTGGTGATCGTCACGATCGCGATGTTCATCGTGCGGACGCCAGTGGTTATCGCGCCAGTCATAGTGAGCTTTCCACCAGTCATGGTCGCGCCAGCGGCCGCCATCCCAGTAGTGCCCGTTATTATCCCGATCGCCAATTTGCAGTTTTACCGCTGGCACGAGGGTGATCTCAGCTGCCTGCACCGCCATGGGAGCGACCAGCATCAGTGAAAGCGCGATAAGTGCAGGTTTCAGTGTAGACATAGGTGACTCCTTATTCTTCTTGCCCAACGTGGGCCGATGTAAGGAGAGTACGTGATGGGGACGGGGGATGTTATTCTCTGCAATCCTAAACGCTAAGTGACCGCATTTATTGGGAATTTCTGCTTTTTTCCTGCTGTTTTTCTCCTTAATTTCTTCACAAAAAAGCCGGGTGGCGCTGCGCTTACCCGGCCTACGATGAGTTCGCCGTTGTAGGCCCGGTAAGGCGAAGCCGCCACCGGGCAGCACAATCACGCTCGGGTCATCATCAGCTTACGCAGCGCGGCAAAGTCTGCGGGCAGCTCATGAGACAGCAGCGGCAGGTCGGCGCGATCGGCCAGCTCTTTTGGCAGCGGCAGCGTTTCCCCCAGGATCGCTTCCACGCTCTCTTTGAACTTGGCCGGATGGGCGGTGCCGAGGAACAGGCCATACTCACCCGGTTGAAGCTGATCGCGCAGGGCACGATAGGCAATCGCCGCGTGCGGCTCAGAGGTATAGCCCACCGCTTTCAGCTCGCGCATGGTGGCTTTAGTGGTTTCGTCCGTCACCGCTGCGTAACCCAGATCGCCCAGACGCCAGACCTTACGGCGGAACAGCTCTTCCACACGCGGCCAGTTGTTAGGCTGTGACACATCCATCGCATTGGAGAGCGTGGCCTGAGTCGCGTTCGGCGCCCATTTTCCGTCCTTCAGGAAACGCGGCACGGTGTCGTTGGCGTTGGTGGCGGCGATAAAGCGCTTCACCGGCAGGCCGAGTGATTTCGCCAGCAGGCCTGCCGTCAGGTCGCCGAAGTTCCCACTTGGCACGGAAACCACCAGCTGATTGCGCGCGTCCTGCGGCAGCTGCGCCACCGCTTCGAAGTAGTAGCAGATCTGCGCCAGCAGACGGCTGATGTTGATGGAGTTGGCAGAGTTCAGCCCCAGCGCCGCCTTCAGCTCTTCGTCATCGAAGGCCTGCTTCACTAGCGCCTGACAGGCATCGAAATCGCCGTCGATCGCCACGGTTTCAATGTTGCCCCCAAGGGTGCAGAACAGTTTTTCCTGAAGCGGGCTGATTTTGCCTTTCGGATAGAGGATCACCACGCGGACGTTTTTCAGGCCGTAGAACGCATGGGCCACCGCCGCTCCGGTATCGCCTGAAGTCGCGGTAAGAATGGTCACCGGTTTGTCGCCGCTAATGTGGGTCAGCATCTGCGCCATAAAGCGACCGCCGAAATCTTTGAACGCCAGCGTCGGGCCGTGGAACAGCTCCAGACAACCAACGTCAGGCTCCACCTGCTTCACCGGCGCCGGGAAAGCAAACGCCGCACGCACGCGCTCTTCGAGCAGCTCCTGCGGGATTTCGTCGCCGATAAAGGCAGACAGAATTTTGGTGCTGCGGGTGACAAAGTCCTGCTTCAGCAGCTCATCGATTTCGGTCAGCTGAAATTCCGGCAGGTCGTGGGGGAAGAACAGCCCCTGATTTTTGCCAAGCCCCTGCGTTACCGCCTGCGCGAAGCTGACCTGCTCGTTATGATCTTTAAGGTTGTAGAGTTTCATTCGTTATCCCAGTACTCGTGCGCCAGCCGTGTCCAGACGGCAAATATGAACAAAGCCTTCCTGATTTTGCAGGTAGTGTTTAGAGAGCCAGTCCGCCACGCGCTGCGCGGTGTCTGGCTTGTCGCATAAGGCGAACAGCGTCGGGCCGGAGCCGGAGATGCCGCACGCCTGTGCGCCGATATCCATGGATGCCTGTCGCGCTTCGTTAAAGCCCGGCAGCAGCTTCGTGCGATACGGCTCGGCAATGACGTCTTTCATCAGTTTCGCCGCCAGCTGCGGCTGACGGGTGTAGCAGGCGTGAATAAAGCCCGCCAGATGACGCCCGTGGGCGATACAGTCCTGACGACGATACTGCGCCGGCAGGATCGCACGCGCTTCGGCGGTAGACACTTTAATGCCCGGATAGGCCAGCACCCACAGCCACTCATCAAACCCTGGCACCTGCTGGCTGATGATGCCATTTTCTTCAATCATCAGCTGCATGCCGCCAAGGAAGCACGGCGCCACGTTATCATAATGAATGCTGCCGGAGATGCGCCCTTCCAGCTCGCCCATCAGCGCCAGCAGACGGCTGTTGTTCAGCGGCTTGCCGCAATGCTCATTCATCGCCACCAGCGCGGCGACCACCGAGCAGGCGCTCGAGCCCAGCCCCGAACCAATCGGCATGCTCTTTTCCAGCGTCATGGCGACCGGCACGTTTTTGCCGATCTCCTGACAGAAGCGTTCCCAGCACTGATAAACGATATTCTCGCGCGGTTCAGACGGCAGCTTACTGGCGAAGCGGCCGATGTTATTCAGGCTGAAGCGCTCTGCCGCCTCAACCGTAACCGTATCGCCCAGCAGCGAACCGTCCACCGGCGTGACCGCCGCGCCCAGCACGTCAAATCCGACGCTCATATTGGCGCTGGAAGCCGGGGCATATACTTTAACCATCTTAAACTCCTAACTTCCATGACAGGGTACGCAGCAGATCGGCAAACACGCCCGCCGCCGTCACATCATTCCCTGCGCCATAGCCGCGAAGCACCAGCGGCAGTGGCTGATAATAATGGCTGTAGAACGCCAGGGCGTTCTCGCCGTTTTTCACCTTGTACAGCGGATCGTTGCCATCCACTTCGGCAATCTTCACCCGGCAGACGCCGTCTTCTTCAATGTTGCCAACATAGCGCAATACCTTACCTTCATCACGGGCTTTCGCAACGCGTGCGGCAAAGGCGTCGTCAAGCTGCGGCAACCTGGCCATAAAGGCGCTGACGTCACCGCTGTCATCAAATTCTGCTGGCAGCACCGGCTCAATCACGATATCCGAAAGCTCCAGCTCGCGGCCAGTTTCGCGCGCCAGGATCAGCAGCTTACGCGCCACGTCCATGCCGGAGAGGTCGTCGCGCGGATCCGGCTCGGTGTAGCCCAGCTCGCGCGCGGCGCGGGTGGCTTCCGACAAGCTCATCCCTTCGTCCAGCTTGCCGAAGATAAACGACAGGGAGCCGGAGAGGATGCCGGAGAAACGCTGTAGTTCGTCGCCCGCGTTGAGCAGGTTTTGCAGGTTCTCGATGACCGGCAGGCCCGCGCCCACGTTGGTGTCATACAGAAACTTACGGCGCGACTTACTCGCCGCCAGCCGCAGCTGGTGATAGTAATCCATCGACGAGGTGTTGGCCTTTTTGTTTGGCGTCACCACGTGGAAACCTTCGCGCAGGAAGTCGGCGTACTGATCGGCCACCGCCTGGCTGGAGGTACAGTCAACAATCACCGGGTTAAGCAGGTGATATTCTTTCACCAGGCGGATCAGGCGGCCCAGGTTAAATGGCTCTTTCGCCTCTTCCAGCTCCGCCTGCCAGTTTTCCAGATTCAGACCGTGGACGTTAGTCAGCAACGCTTTCGAGTTCGCAATGCCGCAAACGCGCAAATCGATATGTTTCTTCTTAAGCCACTCCTGCTGGCGCTTCACCTGCTCCAGCAGCGCGCCACCGACACCACCGACGCCCACCAGGAACAGCTCAATCACCTGGTCGGTGTTGAACAGCATCTGATGCACCACGCGCACGCCGGTAGTGGCGTCATCGTTATCCACGACAACGGAAATGGAACGCTCTGATGAGCCCTGGGCAATCGCCACGATATTGATATTGGCCCGCGCCAGCGCGGCAAAGAATTTGGCGGAGATACCGCGCAGGGTGCGCATGCCGTCGCCGACCACAGAGATAATCGCCAGACGTTCCTGAATCGAGAGCGGCTCCAGCAGCTCTTCTTTCAGCTCCAGATAGAACTCTTCTTCCAGCGCGCGGCGGGCACGCAGGCAATCACCCTGCGGAACGCAGAAGCTGATGCTGTATTCGGAAGAAGACTGCGTGATCAGCACCACAGAGATCCCGTTGCGGGACATAGCGGCAAAGACGCGTGCCGCCATGCCGACCATGCCCTTCATCCCCGGGCCGGAGACGCTGAACATCGCCATGTTATTGAGGTTAGAAATGCCTTTCACCGGCAGGTCATCTTCATCCGCGCTGGCGCCAATCAGCGTGCCCGGCGCCTGAGGGTTACCGGTATTCTTAATCAGGCAAGGGATTTGGAACTGGGCAATCGGGGAGATGGTACGCGGGTGAAGAACTTTAGCGCCGAAGTAGGAAAGCTCCATCGCTTCCTGGTACGACATCGACTTCAGCAGCCTGGCGTCCGGCACCTGGCGCGGATCGCAGGTATAAACGCCGTCGACGTCAGTCCAGATCTCACAACAGTCTGCGCGTAAACAGGCCGCCAGCACGGCAGCGGAGTAGTCAGAGCCGTTACGCCCCAGCACCACCAGTTCGCCCTTCTCGTTACCGGCGGTAAAGCCTGCCATCAGGATCATATGGTCAGACGGGATTTTGCTCGCCGCAATACGGCGTGTCGACTCGGCAATGTCGACGGTGGATTCAAGGTAGTGGCCCACAGCCAGCAGTTTTTCAACCGGATCGATGACCGTCACGTGGTGACCGCGCGCTTCCATCACGCCAGCCATGATGGCGATAGAGAGTTTTTCACCCCGGCAAATCAGCGCCGCGTTGATGCTGTCCGGGCACTGACCAAGCAGGCTGATACCGTGAAGAACGTGTTTAATCTGGGCAAATTCAAGTTCAACGGTGCTTTTCAGCTGCGCCAGCGGGAAACCAGGCTGGGCGTCGGCCAGCCCCTGAAGCAGATCGGCAAAGATACGCTCGGCGTCGCTGATGTTCGGTAGTGCATCCTGACCACCGATGGTTTTTTCAATCATCGCCACCAGGTGGTTCGTGATTTTGGCCGGGGCAGAGAGCACGGTGGCAACCTGCCCCTGCCTGGCGTTGCTTTCCAGGATATCGGCAACACGCAGAAAACGTTCTGCATTTGCCACTGACGTACCGCCGAACTTCAACACTCGCATGGTTCTACCTCATTTCCTTTAGCCGAAAAAAAAGCCCGCACTGTTCAGGTGCGGGCTTTTTTCTGTTTTTCCTGTACGCGTCAGCCCGCATCGTTACCTGTGGTAATGATGATGGTTGTAGTAATGGTGGTGATGCTGATGCGTTTCATGGATGTTGTGTACTCTGTCATTATTATCTGTCTGTGCTCTATTCTTTTAGGGTTAAAGGATCGAGCCCCTTAAGTCAATGAATTTTTAATTCGATCACAATTCGAGATATTCTCACGTCCCGCTGCGGGCAGATTTATTTTCATCGGAATACCCCAGATGCAACCCCAGACATCAGCAGGATCGGCCATAATAAAAACCTATGACACTATTTTACTCGGCTAATTTTTTTTTCAATATCATGAAGCAATCGGTGCAGCATTGCCGTGTCGCGCTGCTCAAGACGCCCCAGGCGCTGCTGTAACCAGTCCACCATTTTTTGATCGTCAGCGACGCCCAACTGCTCAAGAAGGTTATTTGCACGAACACGCAGTGCCGCCAGCTGGTTTTCATCCGAAACTGTCACCGGTGGCTGAGAAATTTGTATTAAGGATGCTAATTGATAGCAATAGACCATCACCGCCTGCCCCAGATTGAGTGACGGATAATCCGCCACCATCGGCGCGCCCGTCAGCACGTCAGCCAGCTCCAGCTCTTCGTTAGTCAGCCCGGAATCTTCTCGCCCAAACACCAGCGCGGCTTTCTCCAGCCACTGGCTTTTCTCTTCCAGCATCGGCACCAGTTCAGCAGGCGTGGCGTAATAGTGAAACTTCGCCCGGCTGCGCGCGGTCGTCGCGACGGTAAACGAAATATCGTGGAGTGCGTCGGCGAGCGTAGCGTAAGTGGTTATATTATCGAGAATATCACCCGAACCGTGCGCCACCCAGCGCGCAGCAGGCTCCAGATGCGCCGTGCTGTCCACAATACGCAAATCGGTAAACCCCATAGTCTTCATGGCACGCGCCGCAGCGCCAATATTTTCAGCTCTTGCTGGTGCCACCAGCACAATCGACAGATGCATTTACGCTCTCTTTTTAATCAGTTAGCAGGTAAAAATGTGATTCAGTTCAACATATTACGCAGCGCGAATTTACAATTTTGCAACACAAATCACCGAAATAGCGTTTCATAACAATTAAAAAAAGCTAAACTATTTTGTGGCTGAACAATCAGTTAGAATGTTAACAGAAGTCCATTATCCTTATGTTTTGTAATGATAATGACCATATGAATACTCTTTTCTGATTGGATTCGTACCGTTTATCAATCAATGTCCGCAACTAGTTGGTTTATTGAAAAATTGTGACAAAGGCTAGCATTCAGCTACGATGATTTCATCAAACTGTTAACGTGCTACAATTGAACTTGATATATGTCAACGAAGCGTAGTTTTATTGGGTGTCCGGTGTCACTTAGCCTGTTATGTTGCTGTTAAAATGGTTAGGATGACAGCCGTTTTTGACACTGTCGGGTCCAAAGGGAAAGTACCCACGACCAAGCTAATGATGTTGTTGACGTTGATGGAAAGTGCATCAAGAACGCAATTACGTACTTTAGTCACGTTAAGCCGATCATGTTAATTTGCGACATGCATCAGGCAGGTCAGGGACTTTTGTACTTCCTGTTTCGATTTAGTTGGCAATTTAGGTAGCAAACATGCAGACCCCGCACATTCTTATCGTTGAAGACGAGTTGGTAACACGCAACACGTTAAAGAGCATTTTCGAAGCAGAAGGCTACGATGTCTTTGAAGCGACCGATGGCGCAGAGATGCATCAGATCCTTTCTGAAAATGATATCAACCTGGTGATTATGGATATCAACCTGCCGGGCAAAAACGGGCTTCTTCTGGCGCGCGAACTGCGTGAACAGGCGAACGTCGCGTTGATGTTCCTGACGGGCCGTGACAACGAGGTTGATAAAATTCTTGGTCTGGAAATCGGCGCGGATGACTACATCACCAAGCCGTTCAACCCTCGCGAGTTAACCATTCGTGCACGCAACCTGCTGTCCCGCACCATGAATCTGGGTACGGTAAGTGAAGAGCGTCGTAGCGTCGACAGCTACAAATTCAACGGCTGGGAACTTGATATCAATAGCCGTTCGCTGATTAGCCCGAACGGTGAGCAGTACAAACTGCCGCGCAGTGAATTCCGCGCGATGCTGCACTTCTGCGAGAACCCGGGCAAGATTCAGTCCCGTGCAGAACTGCTGAAGAAAATGACAGGTCGTGAGTTGAAGCCACACGATCGTACCGTTGACGTAACCATCCGCCGTATTCGTAAGCACTTCGAATCTACGCCGGATACGCCGGAAATCATCGCCACGATCCATGGTGAAGGCTATCGTTTCTGCGGTGACCTCCAGGAGTAATTCTCCCGTCACGCAGTAAAAAACGGCGCATTTGCGCCGTTTTTTTTATCAATGCCACGGCATAATCGGTACCGCGCTTATTGCGTTTTTCGGTGAGCCGTCCACGACTTTGTCGGAATAAGCCAGATAAGCCAGAGTGTTACGCTTCGCGTCATAAAAACGGACTACCTGTAGCTTTTTGAACACCAGCGAGGTCCGTTTCTGGAATACGACGTCGCCCTGCGCTTTGCCGTTTTTGATTTTATCACTCAATTCCACCGGGCCAACCTGCTGGCAGGAGATGGCCGCGTCAGACGTGTCTTCAGCCAGCCCCAGGCCGCCTTTAATCCCGCCGGTCTTTGCCCGGCTGACATAGCAGGTGACGTTTTTAACGTCCGGATCGTCAAAGGCTTCCACCACAATTTTGTGGTCCGGCCCAAACATTTTAAACACAGTATCCACGGAGCCAATTTGCTCCGCCTGTGCCACGCGCCCTGCCATCAGCGCCAGTGCTGTAAAGACTAAAACCTTGTATTTCATATTGTTACCATTCATAAAAATTACGCTGAGCGATTATTCAACAGGTTAGATAAAAATGTAGCAAGATCACAGGATTAGAATATATCCGCACATAAATCACTACAAAAAGCATTTATGCGCAAAAAAAACACTGAATGCTAAAACGTCAAAAAATGCTATTATCCGCTAACCTGTAAACAGGCACCTGCGGCAGTTTTAAGGATGAGGATAGTATATGGATCAGGCTGGAATTATTCGCGACCTGCTCACCTGGCTGGAAGGTCATCTCGACCAGCCTTTGTCACTGGATAATGTGGCGGCAAAAGCAGGCTATTCCAAGTGGCATCTGCAAAGGATGTTCAAGGATGTCACCGGTCATGCTATCGGTGCCTATATTCGCGCACGTCGTTTATCAAAGTCTGCTGTCGCGTTGCGCCTGACCGCGCGACCAATCCTGGATATTGCCCTGCAATATCGCTTCGATTCACAGCAAACCTTCACCCGCGCCTTTAAAAAACAGTTCTCGTTAACGCCAGCGCTTTATCGCCGCTCGCCGGACTGGAGCTCCTTTGGTATGCGTCCGCCGCTGCGTCTGGGCGAGTTTGCGATGCCAAAATATGAAATCATCACCCTGCCGGAAACGCACCTGGTCGGCACCACGCAGAGCTACTCCTGTTCCCTGGAGCAGATCTCCGAGTTCCGCCATCAGATGCGCGTTCAGTTCTGGCGCGAATTTTTAAGCCATGCTCCGGCGATCCCGCCGATTCTGTATGGCCTGAACGAAACGCATCCCAGCCAGGAAAAAGACGACGAGCAGGAGGTGTTCTATACCACGGCGCTGACGCCTGACATGGCGAACGGTTACATTCATGGCTCGAAGCCTGTCGTGCTGGAAGGCGGCGAGTATGTGATGTTCTCATACGAAGGTTTAGGAACGGGCGTTCAGGAGTTCATCCTGACCGTTTACGGGACCTGCATGCCGATGCTGAATCTGAATCGCCGTAAAGGTCAGGACATTGAGCGCTACTATCCGGCGCAAGATGCTAAACCGGAAGAAGGCCCTATCAATCTGCGTATGGAATTCCTGATTCCGGTACGTCGTTAACGCTGCAACTCATCCAGTGCAGGGGCATCAAGATGCGAAATGTCCCCTGCCATCTCAACTACCCACCCCGATGCCAGCCAGGCACTTTCCTGATAGTCGATACGGGAAATGGAACAGTTGCGCAGACGCAAACGGCGTTCGGCGTAAGCCGGCAGTCCCAGAATGGTGCTCACCAGGCAACCCAGCGCGATACCGTGGCTTACCAGCAGCGGTCGGCTACCTGCCGGGAGTTTCAGGCACTCGGCCAGCGCGGCATGCATGCGCACGCTCAGCTCCTGCATGGATTCCCCTTCAGGGATGCGACCATCTTCAGTGCCGTTCACCAGCGTGCGGCGCCAGCCTTCTTCGGTTTCCGTCAGCGTATCGATAGGACGTTTTTCCAGCACGCCCATATCCAGCTCGCGCAGACGCGGTTCGAGTGTCACGTCGCAGCCACAGGCATCGGCGATGATGCGTGCCGTCTGCTGCGTGCGGCCTAAATCACTGGAGATGACGTGAGTGATACCCAGCGTTCTGGCGCGCTCCGCCACCTGCCACGCTTGCTGCACACCTTTGTCGGTGAGAGGACTGTCTGACTGGCCTTGAATACGTCGCTCGGCGTTCCACTGCGTTTCACCGTGGCGAACAAGGTATACCTGTAACATGCTTTTTTTCCGTTATACTGCGATGAATTTTTTAAATCGAGCTTAATTATGCACCATGTTGTCTCTGCTACCACCAATCCTGCCAAAATTCAGGCAATTCTAAGGGCATTTGAAGAGATCTTCGGCGAAGGATCCTGCCATATTGACGCCGTCGGCGTCGAGAGCGGTGTGCCGGAACAGCCGTTTGGCAGCGAGGAAACACGCGCTGGCGCACGAAATCGCGTGGCGAATGCAAAAGCCGCCGCGCCAGACGCTGACTTTTGGGTCGCGATTGAAGCAGGCATCGACGAAGGGGCGACCTTCAGCTGGGTTGTCATCGAAAGCCGTGAGCAGCGCGGCGAAGCGCGTTCTGCCACGCTGCCGCTGCCGGAAGTCATACTGGAGAAAGTCCGCGCGGGTGAGGCGCTGGGGCCGGTAATGTCGCACTACACCGGCATTGATGAAATTGGTCGTAAAGAGGGGGCGATTGGCGTCTTTACGGGTGGCAAGCTTACGCGTTCAGGCGTTTACCACCAGGCCGTTATTCTGGCATTAAGTCCGTTCCATAACGCGATTTATCGTTAAGTTTGCAGGCCGGATAAGGCGAAGCCGTCATCCGGCGTTTTTCAGCAATACCGCTTCCAGCCACTGACGCAGTTCAACCGGCGCCGACTTCAGGCTGTTTGAACCACGGGTGATGGTCGCGATGCCCGCGCCCAGCTCGTTTTTCAGCTCGCGCTGGCTCATTTCGCCGCGCAGCAGTTCCTCAATAATGCGTACCCGCGTGCCCAGCGCTTCGCGTTCATCGGGCGTCAGCATCAGCTGTAGCAACGGTAAATGCAGATCTTTGTCGTAAGACTGGCGGAGCAACTCCACAAAACGAAGCCACTCCTGATGACGCTGTTCGGCCATGGCCGAGGAATACGGGGAATGCTGGGTCATGTTATGCTGCCTCTTGTACTCATTAGCGAGTACAGCATAACACAACCCGCGCCGATCAGTAACGTCTCTGCCACTCGGCATCGCTCATCAGGGTATCTTTCTGCCCCATGAAGTAGCGATAGTAGGCGTCATAAGCCAGCACATTCTTCACATAGCCGCGCGTTTCCGAGAACGGAATGCTCTCGACAAACGCCACGGCGTCGATGCGCCCTGCGCTGTTGCCAAGCCATGTCCGCACGCGGCCAGGCCCGGCGTTGTACGCCGCTGACGCGAAAATACGGTTATTACCGAACTGCTGATAGACGTACTGCAAGTAGCTGGTACCGATGTTGATGTTAGTCTCCGGATCCAGCAGCTGGGACGGGCTGCTGTAGCCTGGAATATTAAACATCTTCACCGTGTGCGTCGCGGTACCCGGCATAATCTGCATCAGGCCGCTGGCACCCACCGGAGAACGCACTTTCGGGTTCCAGGCGCTCTCCTGACGGGCAATGGCCATCGCATAGCTTTGCGGAATATCTTTGCCGCTGGTGTAGCGATCGAACAGATCCTTATAAGCCAGCGGGAAACGCTCTTCGAGATGATCCCACAGTTTGCCGGCGATCGTCGCTTGCACGCTCAGATCCCACCAGCGATTATCAAATGCATAGCGGGCAAGCTGCGCTTTCTCATCGGTGGTACGGCTGGTGACCAGATTCGCCCATTCGCTGCGCGCGGTATTATCCAGATTCCAGTACATCAGCTCGCGCACGCGCGCCATTTCCGGCCCCTGCGTCAGCGCCGGGTTCGCGTTGGCTGGCGCTTTGTCGATCTTCAGGGTGTACTCCTCGCCCAGACGCTGCGCCGCCGCCATCGGGTAGAATCCGCGCTGCTGCATCAGGGAGTGGAGGATCTCTTTGGCTTCATCTTCACGACCACGTTCCAGCAGCATGTCCGCCTGCCAGTAACGCCATTCATCTTTCTCTTTGGCATCCATCGGCAGACGCGCCAGCCAGGTATTGAGGCCACGACGATCGCCCGTTCCCAGCGCCATGCGCACGCGACGCTCCACCAGCGAGACAGAGTTCGAACGCATCACCGCATCGTCACGCCAGCGCGCCTGTTCGTCGGTGACATCTGTCCCCATCAGTCGCCATGCAACGATATCGCGCAGCTCCTGAGTTTGATCGTCATTAAGCTGCTGGGCCTGCACCAGCTGCGGGATCATCAGCCGGGCGTTTTCCACATCATCACGCGCCACGCTGGCAAAGGCCACCGCCGCCATCTGGCGGGTAAAATCGGTCGCGCCGGTGGTACGCGCAAACGTCAGCACGGTATTGGGATCGTTTGCCAGACCGATAACGGCAGACGCAATGGTCTGATAATCTGCGGGCATCTGGCCCGCCAGCACGGTGACCAGCCGGGTGTTTCCGGCCTTCATCGCCAGGCGAATACGTTCCAGGTAAGAGAGCGGATCCTGCTTGCCCGAGGCGCGCCAGGCGCTGAACAGCGGGTCACAGGCGTTTGGCTGGCTTTTGCCCGTCAACCACAGCTCTTTCGCGCCGGTCCAGGCTTCCTCCTGCTGACCGGTCGCCCATTTCGCATAATAGTAATTACACTGCGCTTCCGTCGCGCCCGGTTTATCCGGGCTGAAAGCCAGCAGGCCGCGCCAGTCTTCGCGGCGGGCCAGCTCGTTCACAAACCGGGACTTCAGGGTGCGCGCAGGCGGCAGGGTCGGGTTCGCCTGAATGAAGTTATTCACGGTGACGGTCGGTTGATTCATGAGATCGTCCGTGATCTGGCGATACTCAAGATACGGATACAGCGGATAATCCTTCAGCGTCGGCATCAGCGCCTGCACGGTATCCATCTGCTTGTTGTCCCATGCCTGTTTAATCTGGGCATAGCGGTTACGTTGTTCATCCAGTGAATCGGCATGCACCGCCTGGCTTACCGCCATTACGCATACGCTGGCAGCCAGCAGACGCCAGACCACCCGTTTGGCTTTTTCCACAAGCTCTTCCTCATTGTTTTTCGTCAGTTGCAGCGTCTTGCCACGTCAAAGTTACATCAACTTATGCTAACCAGGCATCCCACAACGCGCCACGTCATGGACACTTTTTTACCTTTCTTGCGCGTTTTAACACTCCCGACGTTCCTGGCTGGGATTAGGGCGTGAAAAAGGCTACACTTCGAGGCTGAAATTCATTCTCATCACGATAAAAGAGGCGAAGTCCAACGTGGCTCAATTCGTTTATACCATGCATCGTGTCGGCAAAGTTGTCCCGCCGAAACGTCATATTCTTAAAAATATCTCGCTGAGCTTCTTCCCGGGCGCAAAAATCGGTGTTCTGGGTCTCAACGGTGCCGGTAAGTCCACCCTGCTGCGCATCATGGCCGGCATCGATACAGACATCGAAGGTGAAGCCCGTCCGCAGCCTGGCATTAAGATCGGCTACCTGCCGCAGGAACCTCAGCTGAACCCGGAACACACCGTGCGTGAATCCGTTGAAGAAGCGGTATCCGAGGTGGTTAACGCGCTGAAAGGTCTGGATGAAGTGTATGCCAAATACGCCGAACCGGATGCGGACTTCGACAAACTTGCTGCACAACAGGGCAAGTATGAAGAGATTATCCAGGCGCACGACGGTCACAACCTGAACGTGCAGCTGGAGCGCGCGGCCGATGCCCTGCGTCTGCCGGACTGGGATGCGAAAATCGCTAACCTGTCCGGTGGTGAACGCCGCCGCGTGGCGCTGTGCCGCCTGCTGCTGGAAAAACCAGACATGCTGCTGCTCGACGAACCGACTAACCACCTGGATGCGGAATCCGTGGCGTGGCTGGAGCGCTTCCTGCACGACTTCGAAGGCACCGTTGTGGCGATTACCCACGACCGTTACTTCCTCGACAACGTCGCAGGCTGGATCCTGGAGCTGGACCGCGGCGAAGGTATTCCTTGGGAAGGCAACTACTCCTCCTGGCTGGAGCAGAAAGATCAGCGTCTGGCGCAGGAAGCTTCTCAGGAAGCGGCTCGTCGTAAGTCTATTGAGAAAGAGCTGGAGTGGGTGCGTCAGGGCGCGAAAGGCCGTCAGTCTAAGGGCAAAGCCCGTCTGGCACGCTTCGAAGAGCTGAACAACACTGAATACCAGAAACGTAACGAAACCAACGAACTGTTTATTCCACCTGGCGCACGTCTGGGGGATAAAGTGGTTGAAGTGACCAACCTGCGTAAGTCCTACGGCGACCGTCTGCTGATCGACGACCTGACCTTCTCCGTGCCGAAAGGTGCTATCGTTGGCATCATCGGTCCGAACGGCGCAGGTAAATCGACCCTGTTCCGCATGATGTCCGGTCAGGAACAGCCTGACAGCGGCTCTATCACCCTGGGTGAAACCGTGAAGCTGGCTTC
Source organism: Enterobacter sp. DN (assembly GCF_046054285.1). NCBI lineage: Bacteria > Pseudomonadati > Pseudomonadota > Gammaproteobacteria > Enterobacterales > Enterobacteriaceae > Enterobacter > Enterobacter sp. DN. Next base: position 265,498 of record NZ_JBJJTG010000004.1, on the reverse strand, counting down.
CGTGGACCAGTTCCGCGACGCAATGGATAACAGCAAAACCGTGTGGGAAGAGGTTTCCGGCGGTCTGGATATCATGCGTATCGGCAACACCGAGATGCCAAGCCGCGCTTACGTTGGCCGCTTTAACTTTAAGGGCACTGACCAGGGCAAACGCGTGGGCGAGCTGTCCGGCGGTGAGCGCGGTCGTCTGCACCTGGCGAAGCTGCTCCAGGTTGGCGGCAACGTTCTGCTGCTTGATGAACCTACCAACGACCTGGACATCGAAACCCTGCGCGCGCTGGAAAACGCCCTGCTGGAGTTCCCGGGCTGCGCGATGGTTATCTCGCACGACCGCTGGTTCCTGGACCGCATCGCAACCCACATCCTGGACTACCAGGACGAAGGTAAGGTGGAGTTCTTCGAAGGTAACTTCACCGAATACGAAGAGTACAAGAAACGCACGCTGGGCGCAGACGCGCTGGAGCCGAAGCGTATTAAGTACAAGCGTATTGCGAAATAAAAGCAAAACGGCAACTTCGGTTGCCGTTTTTTATGTTTGTACCCTCTCCCCGTGGGAGAGGGCCAGGGTGAGGGCATCAGGCCGCACAGTGTGTAGGCCGGGTAAGGCGAAGCCGCACCCGGCTTTTTTATTTGCCCACGTAATACCGCTTCACCTCATCAAACTGCATCGCAAAGTCGATATAGCTCATCAGCGCAGGCGAATTGAGCTTACGGCTCGGGTAGGCCAGCCAGAGATCGTTTCCCTCAACGCTCCACGCCGACAGCACCTTCACCAGCGCGCCCTTTTCGATCTTATCTTCCAGCAGGAATGCGGGTAACAGCGTGATCCCCGCCCCGGCAATGGCGCATTCCCGGGCGTACACCAGGTTATCCGTCATGTGGGCGTTATCCGGCAGGTAGCGGTAATCCTCATTCTCGCTTCGCAGAAGCCACTCTGACCATGCCCGGTGCGTAATGCAGCGGTGATCCACCAGCTGTCGGGGATGGATTAACGGCGCCCGACGCGCCAGGTAGTGGGGCGAGGCCAGCATGTAGCGCGGACAGTGCCCAATCATGCGGCCAATCAGGGAAGAATCCTGCGGTTTGCCGGTGCGCAGCGCCACGTCAAAGCCAGACTCGACCAGATCCACCACATCGTCTGAGATCGACACATCCAGCGACACGTCCGGATAGCGAAGCTGGAACTCCGCATTCATATGCGCCAGCAGCGTCGCGCCAATTCCCGCCGGACAGGTGATCCGCAGCCGCCCGCTGGGGTTTTCGCGCAGCCGCTGAATGGCATACTCCGCGCGCTCGCTGGCCGCCAGCATTTCACGACAGTGCACCAGATAGTGTTTGCCCGCAAACGTCAGGCTTATTCTGCGCGTGGTGCGATTCAACAGACGGATCCCCACCTGTTGCTCCAGCTGGCTAATCCGCTGGCTGACGCTGGATTTCGGCAGTTCCGCCTTCTGCGCCGCCGCGGTAAAGCTGCCCATCTCAGCCACCAGCGCAAACAGCGCCATATCCTGAAGCTGTTTAAACATGATTGTTCACCCTGTACGAACGCTGAGTTCTGGATTGTCCATCTTATCATGCAGCTGACCACTTAATAGACTAGCCTCAACAAAACGCATGCCATTGAGGAGCACACCATGTCAGTGAAAGCCATTGCCGTTAACCCGGAAAATCCGTCCACCTTCGTTGAAATCACTCCGCCGATGCCGCAGCCCGGTGAACACGATCTGCTGGTGGAGGTAAAAGCCGTCTCCGTAAACCCGGTGGACACCAAGGTACATGCAGGCATTGCCAAAAGCGGACTGAAGGAGCCGCGCATTCTCGGGTGGGATGCCAGCGGTATCGTACAAGCCGTTGGGGCTGGCGTCACCGGATTCAAACCGGGTGACGAAGTGTGGTACGCGGGGGATATCACCCGTCCGGGCAGTAATACCACGCACCAGCTGATCGATGCGCGCATTGTCGGGCACAAGCCTGCAAGCCTTGACTGGGCCGCCTCGGCAGCACTGCCGCTGACGGCGCTTACCGCGTGGGAAGGCCTGTTTGAACGGCTGAAGATTCAGGATGCCGACGCAGATAAAACGCTGCTGATAATTGGCGGCGCGGGTGGAGTCGGATCGCTGGCGATCCCGTTTGCGAAGCACAACAGCAAGGTGAAGATCGTCGCAACCGCTTCACGAGAAGATTCCGCCCAGTGGTGTCGCGATCGCGGGGCTGACATTGTTGTAAATTACCGCGACCTGAAGGGTGAACTGGCGAAACAGGGGCTCACCTTTGTGGATTACATTTTTATCCTCAACGATACCGACGGGCACTGGGATGCGGTCAGCGATCTGATTGCCCCTCAGGGAGACATTTGTTCCATCGTTGAAAACGCGCATCCGCTGAACCAGGACAAGCTGAAGTCCAAATCTGCCGCCCTGCACTGGGAGTTTATGTACACCCGTAGCATGTACCAGACTGCGGATATGGCGCGTCAGGGTGAGATTTTAGATGAGGTGGCGAAGCTGGTGGATAACGGCGTGGTGGAAAGCTCGCTCAGCGAAACGCTGCACGGGCTAAGCGTGGAAAGCATTACCGAAGCGCACCGCAGGGTACTGGAGGGGCATATGCGTGGGAAGGTGGTGGTTGAGTATTGAGTGGACTGATTCCCTCACCCCGGCCCTCTCCCTTTGGGAGAGGGAGATTAAAGTCCCCTCTCCTGGTGGGAGAGGGGAAGTTATTAACCCTGCTCCCCCATCATCTCATTCACCAGCTCGACGCAGCGCAGGAAGCGGGAATCGTAGTCCGACTCTTCCACATGCACAAACTCAACGTTGTTCTCGTTAAGCATCTCTACCAGCATGGTCTGGAACTCCCGCCTGTCCACCGAGCTGCCCAGGCTGCGCATGCCGTCGGCCACCCATGGGGTGTTGTTTTCCAGCAGGATCACCAGATCAAAGCGGTATTCGTCAATCAGCGCCTGCACAAACGGGTGCTCGCGCCCTTCGTACTTTTTGCAGAACGCCTGCGTGGTGACGAAATCGGTATCAATAAAGGCGACTTTATTGGCGTATTTCACCGCAAAATCAATGTACTGGGCATGACCGAGCGCGATTTTATCGTAGTCGGAATACTGCAACGCCATCTCGTCGCCGCCAAGGTGTGAGAAGACGTAATCGCGGCCATACTCCCACGCACTGGTGGTATTGAAGATGTTAGCCAGCTTATTTACCAGCGTCGATTTCCCGCTCGACTCGCCGCCGAGGATCGCCACCGTACGCACGAAGAACGGCTTCACCTCGGTCGGGATGTAGTCCCAGTAACGGAACGGGTTCTCGCGGATCTGCGCCCCGCTGATGTTCATGAAGGTGCGTTTAGGATCGATCAGCACCGTCTCAATGCCCAGATGCTCACGGAACTGCGGCGCGTCGGACTCTTCAGAGGTGTAGATCCAGTTAGGCGCAATGCCCTTCTCTTCCATAAACGCTTTGATGCCGTTGCTCCACACGTCCCAGCCGTGCGGGTACGGTTCCATGCCCTCTTCGTTAAAAGCATGAATGCGTATATTTTTCTGGTACTTAAAGGTCTGAAGCAGCCAGCGCAGGCGGTCCGGCACGGTGGGCTGCTGCGACATGGCGCTGTCTTCAAACAGCTGGCGATCGCGGGTTTCATCATAACCCATGATGATATGCAGTTCGTCGACCTGGCTACAGGCGCGCTGGATCAGATAGATATGCCCGGTATGCAGCGGGTAGAACTTACCGAACACCACGCCAATGTTCTTTTGCATCCGCGGAAATTCAAGCCCCAGAAAACGGTGCAGCGCTTCCAGCTTCTGCGCGCTGGGGCTTTTGATTTTGGCGTTCAGCAGTTGGCTCAGATAGCCCTTGGTCATGCCGCTGGCGTCCGCCACCTGCTGCAACGTGCAGCCCTTCTGGCGGATAGCGGTCTTGATGTAGTCAAATGATGACATAAATTACGGTGCCTCCTGCAAAATCGAATACGTAATTATAAGTCGTCAAAGACATTTAACGCATCTGCGAGTTTTTTAACGCCAAAAACCTGCATCCCTTCCGGGATTTTTTTCGGCACGTTGGCGGCCGGAACAATCGCGCGGCGGAAGCCATGTTTTGCCGCTTCGGAGATACGCTCCTGACCGCTCGGCACCGGGCGGATCTCGCCGGCCAGCCCCACCTCGCCAAACACCACCAGATCCTGCGGCAACGGCCTGTCGCGCAGGCTGGAGACCATCGCCAGCAGCAGCGCCAGGTCCGCGCTGGTTTCCGTAACCTTCACCCCACCAACCACGTTGACGAACACATCCTGATCCGCCATTTGCAGACCGCCGTGACGGTGCAGCACCGCCAGCAGGATCGCCAGGCGGTTCTGTTCCAGACCGACCGCCACGCGCCGCGGGTTGCCCATCATCGATTGATCCACCAGCGCCTGAATTTCAACCAGCAGCGGACGCGTCCCCTCCCACAGCACCATCACCGAACTACCGGACGTGATCTCGTCGCCACGGCTCAGGAAGATGGCCGACGGGTTGCTGACTTCGCGAAGCCCCTGCTCGGTCATGGCAAACACGCCCAGCTCATTCACCGCGCCAAAGCGGTTTTTATGGCTGCGCAGGGTACGAAAACGGGAATCCGCATCGCCATCGAGCATCACCGAGCAGTCGATACAGTGTTCAAGCACTTTCGGTCCCGCCAGCGAGCCGTCTTTGGTCACATGACCAACCATCACAATCGCCACGCCGCGCGTTTTGGCAAAGCGCGTCAGGTAGGCCGCGGTTTCACGCACCTGCGCCACGCTTCCCGGTGACGACTGAATGTCAGCCATATGCATCACCTGAATGGAGTCAATCACCATCAGCTTCGGCTGCTCTTCTTCGGCGATCATGCAGATCTGCTCGATGCTGGTTTCCGAAAGCATATTCAGATTGCCGGTCGGCAGGCCGAGGCGGTGCGCGCGCATCGCCACCTGCTGAAGTGATTCTTCCCCCGTGACGTACAGGGTTTTCATCTGTTCGGCGAGCTTGCAGAGCGTTTGCAGCAGCAGGGTCGATTTACCCGCGCCCGGGTTACCGCCGATCAGAATGGCGCTGCCCGGCACTACGCCACCGCCGAGCACGCGGTCAAATTCTTTGAATCCGGTGGAAAAGCGCGGCAGCGCTTCCAGGCTGATATCCGAAAGTTTTTGTACCTTCGACACGCCTGCATTGCCCGCATAGCCGCTCAGCCGTTCATTGCGGGCCACGCTCGGCGAAGCCGCCACACCACGCACTTCGGTGATGGTGTTCCAGGCATGGCAGGCGCTGCATTGCCCCTGCCAGCGCGGATAATCCGCACCACATTCATTACAGACAAATGCGCGTTTTGGAGCTTTCGCCACGGTTTACCTCGTTATTTCTGTGCGGTCTGCGCGCCGGGTGGCGCTGACGCTTACCCGGCCTACAAAAGCAGGCCGCTATTTTTGATTAATGCTGCCGGAGAGAATGCAGAACACCCCCATCAGATCAGCATGACGGATAGTGACTTCCGTCTTTTCATTCACTTTCGGCTTGGCATGGTAGGCAATACCCAGCCCGGCAACTTTGATCATCGGCAGATCGTTCGCGCCATCGCCGATGGCGACGGTCTGCTCGACCGGAATGGCATATTTCTCCGCCAGACGCGTCAGCGTATTGGCTTTGTACTGCGCATCCACGATGTCGCCGATGACCTGTCCGGTGAGTTTGCCGTCCATGATCTCCAGCTCGTTTGCCACCACGGTGGTCAGACGCAGCTTGTCACGCAGGTAGTCGGCAAAGAAGGTGAACCCGCCGGAGGCAATCGCCACTTTCCAGCCGAGCGTCTCCAGCTTGAGCACCAGCTGCGTCAGCCCAGGCATCAGGGGCAGTTCATCGCGCACCTGACGCAAAATGTTAGCATCGGCCCCCTTCAGGGTCGCCACGCGCTGTCTCAGGCTGGCGGTGAAATCCAGCTCGCCGCGCATCGCGCGCTCGGTGACTTCCGCCACCAGCTCGCCGCTGCCCGCCAGTTTAGCAATCTCGTCAATACATTCGATCTGAATGGCGGTGGAGTCCATGTCCATTACCAGCAGGCCGGGCGTTTTCAGGTGCGGAATTTTGCCCAGGGGGGCAACGTCCAGCCCGGCGTCGTGCGCCAGACGCGTGGCGCGCTGCGTCAGGGAACCCGCCAGGCGAATAACCTGATAATCTTCCACGCACCAGGCCGCAACGATGACCATCGCTGCGCCCAGTTTGGTTTGATACTGGGTGAGGCGTTGCTTATCCAGGCCGCGTCCGTACAGCAGCCAGCCGCTACGGCCAGCGTGGTAATCGAGAGGCATCACCTCATCGCCACTTAAAGAGAGCGGCAATCCTGGCCATAAAGAGACATCCGTTGGCAGGTCGCACCAGGTAATGTTCGGCATTGAAGCTCCTGTAATTTCGTTCGCGCCGGAAGGTTCCAGAGGGAAAATAACGCATGAGGCTACCCTGTAACCATCACTTCTGGCAACATTAAGCCGTAAATTTTAAGCAGGTGGAATATGGCTCGCGCAAAACTGAAATTCCGGCTTCATCGCGCCGTGATTGTCCTGATCTGTCTCGCACTATTAGTGGCGCTGATGCAGGGGGCATCCTGGTTTAGCCAGAATCACCAACGACAGCGTAACCCGCAGTTTGAGGAACTGGCCCGGACGCTGGCGCGCCAGGTGACGCTCAACGTTGCGCCGTCTATGCGCACCGAAACGCCGGATGATAAGCGAATAGCCCAGGTATTGCGCCAGCTTACGGAAAACAGCCGCATTCTGGATGCGGGCGTGTACGATGAACAGGGCGACCTGATTGCCCGCGCGGGTGAGCATGTCGACGTGCGCGACAGGCTGGCGCTGGATGGCAAAAAAGCCGGGGGTTATTTCAACCAACAAATCGTCGAACCCATTCAGGGCAAGAATGGTCCGCTCGGCTATTTACGTCTGACACTCGACACCCACACCCTGCCAACCGAAGCCAAACAGGTGGATAACACCACCAATATTTTGCGCCTGATGCTGCTGCTCTCGCTGGCGATTGGCGTGGTACTGGCGCGCACGCTGCTCCAGGGCAAACGCACCCGCTGGCAGCAGTCGCCGTTCCTGTTAACCGCCAGCAAGTCGGTTCCCGAAGAGGAAGAGAGCGAGAAGAAAGAATAATGATAAAGTAGGCGGATGATTCGGAAAAGGAAATCTGCCATGTCGACGTTACGCCTGCTAATCTCTGACTCTTACGATCCCTGGTTTAACCTGGCGGTGGAAGAGTGCATCTTCCGCCAGATGCCTGCCACCCAGCGCGTCCTGTTTCTCTGGCGCAACGCCGATACGGTCGTTATTGGTCGCGCGCAAAATCCGTGGAAAGAGTGTAACACCCGCCGTATGGAAGAGGACAACGTCCGCCTGGCGCGCCGCAGCAGCGGCGGCGGTGCGGTGTTTCACGATCTGGGCAACACCTGCTTTACCTTTATGGCGGGCAAGCCGGAATACGACAAAACCATCTCGACCTCCATTGTGCTTAACGCGCTCAATTCACTCGGCGTGACGGCTGAAGCCTCGGGACGTAACGATCTGGTCGTGAAAACGCCTGAAGGCGACCGGAAAGTGTCAGGCTCAGCCTACCGCGAAACGATGGATCGCGGATTCCACCACGGCACATTATTGCTGAATGCCGATCTGAGCCGTCTGGCAAACTATCTGAATCCGGACAAGAAAAAGCTCCAGGCTAAGGGAATTACCTCCGTGCGCGGTCGCGTGGCGAATCTGGTGGAGCTCCTGCCGGGGATTACCCATGAACGCATTTGCGATGCGATCCGCGAGGCCTTTTTCAGGCATTACGGTGAACGCGTAGAAGCCGAGGTGATTTCTCCGGATAAAACCCCGGATCTGCCAAACTTCGCGGAAACCTTCGCCCGCCAGAGCAGCTGGGAGTGGAATTTCGGTCAGGCACCGGCGTTTTCACACCTGCTGGATGAGCGATTTACCTGGGGCGGCGTTGAGCTGCACTTTGACGTCGAGAAAGGCCATATCTCTCGTACTCAGGTATTTACGGATAGTCTTAATCCGGCACCGTTAGAAGCGCTGGCTGCACGTTTGCAGGGCTGTCTCTATCGGGCAGATATGCTGCAACAGGAGTGTGACGCGTTACGTGTTGATTTTCCGGAACAGGAACAAGAGTTGCGGGAGTTATCGGCGTGGATTGCGCAGGCAGTACGCTAATAAAAAAGCCCGCTGGCGCTCTGCTTAGCGGGCCTGTAAAACCGCTGGCCGGGTCAGGCGAAGCCGCCACCCGGCACAACAGGTATTACTCTTTATCGCCGAGCAGAACGGATTCCAGCGCGATTTTGATCATGTCGTTGAAGGTGGTCTGACGCTCGGCAGCGGTAGTCTGCTCGTGGGTACGGATGTGGTCAGACACGGTGCAGATGGTCAGCGCTTTCGCACCGAATTCAGCCGCCACGCCGTAGATACCGGCCGCTTCCATTTCCACGCCCAGAATGCCGTATTTTTCCATCACGTCGAACATGTCGCCTTCTGGCGAGTAGAACAGATCGGCAGAGAACAGGTTGCCCACGCGCGCGTCAACGCCCAGCGCTTTTGCCGCGTCAACCGCGTTACGCACCATGTCAAAGTCAGCGATGGCTGCAAAATCATGATCTTTAAAGCGAATGCGGTTGACTTTAGAGTCGGTGCACGCGCCCATGCCGATCACCACGTCACGCAGCTTAACGTCCATGCGCACTGCGCCGCAGGAGCCGACACGGATGATTTTCTTCACGCCGAAATCGGTGATCAGCTCTTTGGTGTAGATGGAGCAGGATGGGATACCCATGCCGTGACCCATCACGGAGATTTTGCGGCCTTTATAGGTGCCGGTGAAGCCCAGCATGCCGCGCACGTTGTTCACTTCACGCACGTCTTCGAGGAAGGTTTCTGCAATGTGCTTCGCGCGCAGCGGGTCGCCCGGCATCAATACGACGTCAGCGAAATCACCCATTTCTGCATTAATGTGAGGAGTTGCCATCTTCAGTTCCTTTTACATTGTTGTTTTTGCCGGGTGGCGGCTACGCCTTACCCGGCCTACATTCTGTTTCTCCCTCTCCCGGTGGGAGAGGGCCGGGGTGAGGGCATCAGGCCGCACCCAATCCGTTTAGAACATAGCCTTGCCATATTCCATGTCAGACGTACCAAAGTATTTCGCAATCGTCTGGCCGATGTCCGCGAAGGTCTCACGGTGACCCAGCGAGCCCGGTTTGACTTTCGGGCCGTACACCAGCACCGGAATGTGCTCACGGGTGTGGTCGGTACCGGTCCAGGTCGGGTCACAGCCATGGTCAGCGGTCAGGATCAGAATGTCATCTTCCCCCACCAGCTCCATCAGCTCTGGCAGACGGCGGTCAAACAGCTCCAGACCCGCAGCATACCCGGCGACGTCGCGACGGTGGCCCCAGGAGGAGTCGAAGTCCACGAAGTTGGTGAAGACAATGGTCTTATCGCCCGCTTCTTTCATCTCTTTGATGGTGGCGTCGAACAGCGCATCCAGACCGGTCGCTTTGACCTTTTTGGTAATGCCGCAGTTGGCGTAAATGTCCGCGATTTTACCCACGGAAACCACGTGGCCGTCTTTCTCGTCGACGAGTTTTTGCAGCACGGTCGGCGCCGGTGGCTCCACGGCCAGATCGTGACGGTTGCCGGTACGCTGGAAGTTACCCGCTTTGTCGCCGATAAACGGACGCGCGATAACGCGGCCAATGTTGTAGCCGCCTTCGGTCAGCTCTTCACGGGCGATCTCGCACAGCTCGTACAGTTTATCCAGGCCAAACGTCTCTTCATGGCAGGCGATCTGGAACACGGAGTCAGCAGAGGTATAGAAAATCGGCTTGCCGGTTTTCATATGCTCTTCGCCGAGCTGATCCAGAATCACGGTACCGGAAGAGTGGCAGTTGCCGAGGTAGCCCGGCAGGTTGGCGCGCTTCACCAGCTTATCGAGCAGCTCCTGCGGGAAGCTGTTCTCGTGATCGGAAAAGTAACCCCAGTCAAACAGCACCGGCACGCCGGCAATTTCCCAGTGACCGGACGGAGTATCTTTCCCGGAAGAGAGCTCGTGCGCCCACGCGTAGGCGCCCACCACTTCCGCGTTACCGTCCATACCGGCTGCGATCTTACCGGTAGAGCCTTCATGCGCTTTTACCAGCCCCAGACGGGTCAGGTTTGGCAGGTTCAGAGGGCCTTTACGACCGTTGTCCGCTTCGCCTTTTGCACAGGCTTCCGCGATGTGACCCAGGGTATCGGAACCCACGTCACCAAATCGTTCTGCATCTTCGGTTGCGCCGATGCCGAATGAGTCCAGCACCATAATAAATGCACGTTTCATAATTGTTCTCCGTACTTAGTGCTTCATAAAAATGCGATCAGATCAGTATACCGCTATTCAGTGATACGACGATAGACCGTCGGTGTGGTTTCCGGTGCTTTATCGTCAAGAGATATTGCCGCCTTCACCGCTTTCGCCGCGTCCTGCCAGCTGGCTTCATCTTTAGCGTGGATCACCGCCAGCGGACGTTGGCCGTCAACGCTGTCGCCCAGACGGGCCATATCGGTAAAGCCGACGCTGTAATCAATGGTGTCCGATGCCTGACGACGACCGCCGCCCATAGACACAACAGCCATGCCGAGCGCGCGGGTATCCATAGCCGAGACAAAGCCTTCGCTGTCCGCATAGACCGCTTTGCTGAGCATCGCGGTGGGCAGGTATTTCGCGTAGTTTTCCACGAAGTCGGTCGGGCCTTTCTGCGCCGCCACCATCCGACCAAAGATCTCCGCCGCTTTGCCGTTGTCCAGCACCGCCTGAAGCTTCGCGCGGGCTTCCGCGTCGTCTTTGGCCAGCTTGCCGGAGATTAACATCTCAACGCACAGCGCCATGGTGACATCGAACAGGCGCGGGTTACGGTATTCGCCTGTGAGGAACTGCACGGCCTCACGGACTTCAACCGCGTTACCGGCGCTGGAGGCCAGCACCTGGTTCATGTCCGTCAGCAGTGCAGTGGTGCGCACGCCCGCGCCGTTGGAGACGCCAACGATCGCTTCGGCCAGCGCCTCAGAGAGTTCATAGGTTGGCATAAACGCGCCGCTGCCCACTTTCACATCCATCACCAGCGCATCCAGACCTTCCGCCAGTTTTTTGGCAAGGATAGAGGCGGTGATCAGCGGGATGGAGTCTACGGTCGCGGTAATGTCACGCGTCGCGTAGAAACGCTTGTCAGCCGGAGCAAGAGAGCTGGTCTGGCCGATAATCGCCACGCCAACGTCTTTAATAATGTCGCGGAAGCGGTTGTCATCCGGGAAGATATCGAAGCCCGGAATGGCTTCCAGTTTGTCGAGCGTACCGCCGGTATGACCCAGGCCGCGCCCGGAAATCATCGGGATGTAACCGCCACAGGCCGCCACCATTGGGCCGAGCATCAGAGACGTCACGTCGCCCACGCCGCCGGTGGAGTGTTTGTCCACAATTGGGCCGTTAAGGTTGAGGCTTTTCCAGTCCAGAACGGTTCCTGAATCTCGCATCGCCATGGTCAGCGACACGCGCTCAGGCATCGACATATCGTGGAAGAAAATGGTCATCGCCAGAGCCGCAATCTGCCCTTCAGAGATGGTGTTATCACGAATGCCATTGATAAAAAAGCGGATTTCTTCGTCGCTTAATGCATGACCATCACGTTTTTTACGAATAATTTCTTGTGCGAGAAACACGGTAACCTCCATGCGGAATCGGGTGAATGGCGGCGGATATGTTGACCCGCCCTACGATCCTGTAGGCCGGGTTAGCGTAGCGCCACCCGGCAATTCAACTTAGTAGCTGCTTGCGCTCTTACCGTCACCGTGACCCAGCGCTTTCAGCAAGCTGGCCAGCAGGCTGGACGCGCCGAAGCGGTAGTGGCGGGAATCAGCCCAGTCGGCGCCGAACAGCTCGTCGGCAATCGCCAGGAACTGCTGCGCGTCTTCCGCGGTACGCACGCCGCCCGCCGGTTTGAAGCCAACGGTTTTGGACACGCCCATATCACGGATGACTTCCATCATGATGCGTGCGCTTTCCGGGGTAGCGTTGACCGGCACTTTACCGGTAGAGGTTTTAATGAAATCCGCGCCCGCTTTGATAGAGATTTCAGACGCTTTACGAATCAGCGCCTCTTCTTTCAGCTCGCCGGTTTCGATGATCACTTTAAGCAGCACGTTTGCCGCCGCACACGCGTCTTTACAGGCTTTCACCAGGTCAAAACCGACCTGCTCGTTGCCGGCGATCAGCGCGCGGTACGGGAATACCACGTCAACTTCGTCTGCGCCGTACGCAATCGCCGCGCGGGTTTCTGCCAGCGCGATGTCGATATCGTCATTGCCGTGCGGGAAGTTGGTTACGGTGGCAATGCGCACGTCCGGCGTGCCCTGCTCTTTCAGCGTTTTGCGGGCAATCGGGATAAAGCGCGGATAGATACAGACGGCGGCGGTGTTACCCACTGGCGTTTTCGCCTGATGGCACAGGGCGATGACTTTTTCATTGGTGTCGTCATCGTTCAGGGTGGTCAGGTCCATCAGTTTCAACGCGCGCAGGCTGCTTGCAGTTAAATCGGTCATAACATTCTCCAACGGCAGTGCCGTATAAATTTTACCTTGCGGGTCTGTGAGTATTCTAACATTCACCCGCATCCACACTTCGACATTCATCACAGTTAATGAAAACTGTGTGCAAATTTGCATTACTGTAATGAGATCTTCTTCAAATTTTAGTGCGTTAATTGCTGACTAAATCGGCGATATCCCCTGTCTGATCAAAAGCGCCACCAGGCTGGCTTCCTACAATTCGTTCACTATCCGCAGAACAACCAAGGAAGTGAACATGCCCGACGCCCTGCAACAACGTTGCCAGCACATTGTGACCAGCCCGGTGTTAACCCCGGAACAAAAACGTCATTTTCTGGCGCTGGAAGCAGAGAACAATCTGCCCTATCCCGCTCTGCCAGAGGCGGCCCGGGCCGCGCTGGACGAGGGATTCATCTGCGACATGTTCGAAGGCCATGCGCCTTACAAACCGCGCTACGTGCTGCCGGACTACGCTAAATTTCTGGCTAACGGCTCAGAATGGCTGGAGCTGGAAGGGGCGAAAGATCTGGATGATGCCCTCTCGCTGCTCACTATCCTTTATCACCATGTTCCGTCCGTCACATCGATGCCGGTCTATCTGGGCCAGCTCGATGAGATACTCAGCCCCTATGTTAAAATTCTAACACAGGATGAAATCGATAGCCGAATAAAACGTTTCTGGCGTTACCTGGACAGAACCCTGCCCGATGCGTTTATGCATGCCAATATCGGCCCGGCGGATACGCCTGTCACCCGAGCCATCCTTCGCGCGGATGCCGAACTGAAGCAGGTTGCGCCGAACCTGACCTTTATCTACGACCCGGATGTAACCCCCAGCGATCTGCTGCTGAGCGTGGCGGAAAACATTTGTGAATGTAGTAAACCGCATATTTCTAATGGCCCGGTGAATGATAAAATTTTCACAAAAGGTCGCTATGGCGTGGTGAGCTGTTACAACTCCCTGCCGCTGGCGGGCGGCGGCAGCACGCTGGTGCGCCTTAACCTGAAAGCGATTGCGGAACACAGCCGCTCACCGGAAGACTTTTTCACCCGTACCCTTCCCCACTACTGCCAGCAACAAATCGCGATCATCAATGCGCGCTGCGATTTTCTATATGAACAATCCGGCTTCTTTGAGAATAGCTTCCTGGTGAAAGAGGGGCTGATTGATGCCGATCGCTTTGTGCCGATGTTTGGCATGTACGGTCTGGCCGAAGCGGTGAATGTGCTGTGCGAGAAAGCAGGCATTACGGGACGTTACGGTAAGAACGAACACGCCAATGCGCTGGGCTACCGCATCAGTGAACAGCTTGCGGCGTTTGTTGAAAACACGCCGGTGAAACACGGCTGGCAGCACCGCGCGATGCTGCATGCCCAGTCTGGGATCAGTTCCGATTCTGGCACCACGCCGGGCGCACGTCTGCCGTACGGCGACGAACCGGACCCTGTCAGCCACCTGCTGGCCGTGGCGCCGCATCATAAACACTATCATTCGGGGATCAGCGATATTCTCACCCTGGAGGAAACGGTTAAACGCAATCCTCAGGCTGTGGTGCAGCTGTGCCTGGGGGCGTTCAACGCCGGTATGCGTGAGTTCACCGCGAATGTAGCCGGAAACGACCTGGTGCGCGTCACCGGGTATATGGTGCGGCTCTCCGATCTGGAGAAATACCGGGAGGCCGGCTCGCGCACCAACACCACCTGGCTCGGCGAGGAGGCCGCGCGCAATACCCGTATTCTGGAACGTCAGCCGCGCGTGATAAGCCATGAACAGCAGATGCGCTTTAGTTAGTCAGGTCATATCCTTCTCCTGCGTTGACGGGCCGGGCAGCCGCCTGGCGTTGTTCCTCCAGGGCTGTAACCTGCGCTGCAAAACCTGCCACAACCCGTGGACGATAGGGCGCTGCAACGACTGCGGCGACTGTGTTCCCCACTGTCCTCATGATGCGCTGGCAATTCAGGCCGGGCGCGTCTGGTGGCAGGAGAGTCACTGTCAGCAGTGCGACACCTGTCTGCACCTGTGTCAGCAGCAGGCGACGCCGATGGCGCAGCGCTATAGCGTCGAGGAGATCCTCTCCCGGGTTCGCACGTCCGCGCCGTTTATTGAGGGCGTGACCGTCAGCGGGGGTGAGGCCACCACGCAGCTGCCGTTTTTGGTTGCGCTGTTCACCGCGATCAAAGCCGATCCGTCCCTGCGCCATCTGACGTGCCTGGTGGACAGCAACGGCCTGTTAAGCGAAACCGGCTGGCAAAAGCTGTTACCGGTGTTTGACGGCGCGATGGTGGATCTGAAAGCCTGGGGCAATGAACATCACCGTTTTCTGACCGGGCGCGAAAACACGCAGATCAAGCAGAGCATCCGCTGGCTGGCCGATCGTCATCGCCTGACGGAGCTGCGCCTGCTGGTGATCCCCGCTCGGTGTGATTATCTGCACCATCTGCCATCGCTGACCGCTTTTATCCACGCGTTGGGGAACGTTCCTGTGCGGATCAACGCGTTTCATGCTCATGGGGTTTACGGGGAGGCGGCGCGATGGCGGAGCGCCACGCCGGAGGACATCGAGCCGCTGGCGCAGGCCCTGGAACGGCAGCAGATCACGGTGATCCGCCCGGCCCTTTATTTATAGCGTGATGCCGAAGACCGCGCGGGTGTTTTCCAGCAGCGCGCTGGCAATCACATCTTCAGGCTCCTGACGCAGCTCACACAGCACATCAAAAACGCGCGCCGCCTGCTCCGGGCGGTTGGGCTGGCCCTGAAAACCATTCAGCGGCATGTCAGGCGCATCCGTTTCCAGCAGGAGCGAGGTCAGCGGGAGCTGCGCCATCACATCACGGGTTTTGCTGGCACGCGGATAGGTCATGGTGCCACCGACGCCAATCTTATAGCCCAGCTCAATAAAACGCTGCGCCTGCTGAAGGCTTCCAGCGAAACCATGGACCACGCCCCTGCGCGGCACGTCGATACGCTTCAGGTGCATCGCCAGTTTGTCATGGGTACGTCTGGAGTGGAGGATCACCGGCAGATCGTGGCGCTTTGCCAGCCGGAGCTGCGCATCCAGGATCGTCTGCTGGCGCTCAAACTGCGGATCTTCACGATAGAGATCGAGGCCGATCTCACCGATGGCAACCAGCTTCGTATCCGCATTTTGCAGCGTGGCATCCAGCCTGTCGAGATGGTCATCAAGATGGTGCTCAATAACGATCGGATGCAGACCCAGCGCGGCATACAGCGCATCGTGCTCCCGGGCAAGCGCCAGAACTTTGTCGAATCTCGCCGCTTCAATAGCGGGCACAATAATGGCTCTCACACCGGCCTGAGCCGCGCGCGCAATACTTGATGTTTCCTCCCCGCTAAACGGCGGGAAATCAAAGTGGCAATGGGTATCGATAAAGCAGTGCGTCACGCCAGATCCTCGTTATCGAGTAAGCCATCGTTGGCCTGCGGCGCGTCCACCAGCGGCATCGCCACCGCGTCATTGGCCACAACGGCAGGCGGCAAAATGATGCTTTTATGCCGATGAAGAGGCGGTTGCTCCGCCAGCATTTTCCCGACGGTCGCCAGGAAGTAACGCCCGCACAGCCGCCCCGTTTTGTAATCCATACGCAACGCAGGCAGCCGACTGCCCAGCGCCATGCTCAACAGCGGTTTAGGCGGATAAATTTCAAAGATGCGCAGCTTGCCCGGTGGTTTTTCAATAAAACGCTGCATCGCGCCGTAGGTGGTTTCATGCTGCTTCGCGATATTCACCAGCGGTTGCAGGCTGCTGTCGCCCAGCCAGCGTTCCATCCGCTTAAACCACTGTGGGGTGTAATACATCTGCGAAGGCACCGTGCGGATCACCACAATGGTTTTTGCCCCGCGCCGCGCCGCCTCCTGTACCGGCACCGCGTCGCTGATACCGCCGTCAAGATAGCTTATCCCCTCCAGCAGGGCGCCGGTGCGGTAGAATCCCGGGATCGCGCTGGACGCGCGGATGATATCCAGCCAGTTCTCTTTCTGCGGCGAAAAGTAACCCGGCGAATAGTCATCGCCACGGCTGGCGCACATCCAGAACTCTTTGCCGGTATCGAACAGACGTGACGCGGTATCCATGGCCAGCGGCATCTGGCTGGAGGTGGCATCCAGTAACCAGTCGAGATCGATCAGGTTCCCGCCGCGTACGAAGCGTACCGGATTGAAGAATTCTTTGGAGGTGGTGTAGCGCATAATCACTTTGCGCGCATAGCCGGGCTGGTTGCAGACATAGGCGGAGAGGTTCTGCGCCCCGGCAGAGGTGCCGAAATAGAGATCGAACGGGTTGAATTGTGCGCGCATAAATTCGTCAAGCACGCCGGCGGTAAAGATACCGCGCTGCCCTCCCCCTTCACAGACCAGCGCAAGCTGGCCTGCATGAAACGGTTTTAACGTCAGCGGCGCAATATTGCCGAGCGTAACGGGAATTCGTTGCCCCACCTCTGCCTTCCTGTTTTCATTATTTTGATGAGACACAGTAACGCACTTCCCCGGTGGTTCTCAAACGAGAAAAAGCCAGTCACGAGGACTGGCTTGAGTTTGTTTAGTAAATATTGCGTTTGCTACGGGCGACGTCGACCCGTAAACAGGCTGACCAGGAACAGAATAATACCGACGACGAAGACAATTTTCGCTGCCCATGCCGCGGTACCCGCCAGTCCACCAAAGCCCAATGCGGCGGCAATTAACGCGATAACCAGAAATATAATGCCCCAACGAAACATAAGCCTCTCCTTTACCATAGTTAATGTCGGCCGCTAAACGTGAGCGCTCAGGTCACTCACCGGCTTTTCCAGAATCGTTTTTATTTCGCCCGCGGTTTTCAGCCTGACGGGCGAATGGTACTGCTTTACTTCGTTTTCAGATCGTTTTTGACGCTTTTCACACCATCAATAGCTTTCGCAATTGACTCGGCACGATCGCTTTGTGCCTGATTCTCAACCGTACCGGACAGCTGGACCACACCATCGGTGGTTTCAACTTTCACCATACGGGATGGCACGATGTCGTCAGCTAACAGTTTAGCTTTGATTTCGCTGGTAGTTGCTGCATCTCCGGCATAGCCCTTCACCGACGATTCTTTGCTGTCACGTACGTGCAGTTTGTCGCTGACGGAGCTTACGCCCTCAACGCCTTTCGCCACTTTAACGGCTTCTTCGGCCTGGGTCTGGCTTTCAACGAAACCGCTCAGGGTGACAACCTTGTTGTCGGTTTTAACAGAAATATCGGTGCTCTTGATGGATTCGTGATCCACCAGTGCGGCTTTCACTTTTGCTGTGATTGAGCTGTCATCCATGAAATTACCGACTTTATTCATAGAGCTATCGATTTTTTCCCCTGCGGTATTGGCGGAATTTTGCGCTTTATCCATGGTGCTGGTTTCCGCCAGAGCAGAACCGCTTACCAGGACACTACCCAATGTTACAGCCAGCAGAGTTTTAGAAATCTTCAGTCTTGTCATATTCATCGATTTATTCCTGTGTTTTGCCCATTATTTGGGCGACATACTTCCCTAATCTTGGTTTTATATATTGCGAATTAACACCGGGGAAAAATGGAGAACCAATGGACATGCATTGAACAGTTAATTCATCCACGCCCGGTGCTAAACACTGAGTTAAATATAGATCACAATCAGAGGGGTGCATTCAGAATTGGGGAAAAAACGAACGAATAGCGAAAAATTGCGGTGAATTAAGAACATTCCGCAAGGGTTTAATATCACAGGAATTAAAGAAGAGCACGGCGGCTGCCGTGCTCTGAAAGGAAATTAATGCTCGCGCGTTTTGCGGAACTGAACATCAGGATAACGTTCCTGCGTCAGGTTCAGGTTTACCATGGTTGGGGCGATATAGGTCAGGTTATCGCCACCGTCCAGCGCCAGCTGAACTTCGTTCTTACGTTTAAATTCTTCGAATTTCTTCACGTCTGAACATTCAACCCAGCGGGCGGTCGCCACGTTCACCGATTCGTAAATCGCTTCCACGTTGTACTCGCTCTTAAGACGGGCAACCACCACGTCGAACTGGAGCACACCCACCGCGCCCACGATCAGATCGTTGTTGGCGATTGGGCGGAACACCTGTACCGCGCCCTCTTCGGAAAGCTGGACCAGGCCTTTCAGCAGCTGCTTCTGCTTCAGCGGATCGCGCAGGCGAATGCGGCGGAACAGTTCTGGCGCGAAGTTCGGGATACCGGTGAACTTCATCATTTCGCCCTGCGTGAAGGTATCACCAATCTGAATGGTACCGTGGTTGTGTAAACCAATGATGTCACCCGGATAGGCTTCTTCTACATGCGAACGGTCGCCCGCCATGAAGGTCAGCGCGTCGGAGATCACCACGTCTTTACCGATACGGACCTGACGCAGCTTCATGCCCTTTTCGTACTTACCGGAAACCACGCGCATAAAGGCGACGCGGTCACGGTGTTTCGGATCCATGTTGGCCTGAATTTTAAAGACGAAGCCGGAGAACTTCTCTTCCTTCGCTTCTACTTCGCGGGTGTCGGTTTTACGCGGCATCGGCTGCGGGGCCCACTCCACCAGACCGTCGAGCATATGGTCAACGCCGAAGTTGCCGAGTGCGGTACCGAAGAAGACCGGGGTAATTTCACCGCTCAGGAACAGCTCTCTGTCGAACTCGTGCGACGCGCCTTTAACCAGCTCCAGCTCATCGCGCAGCTGGGCGGCCAGCTCTTCACCGACAGCGGCGTCCAGCTCGGGATTGTCCAGACCTTTCACAATGCGGACTTCCTGAATGGTGTGGCCCTTACCGGTCTGGTACAGGTAGGTTTCGTCTTTATAGAGGTGGTAAACCCCTTTGAACAGCTTGCCGCAGCCAATCGGCCAGGTGATTGGCGCGCAGGCAATCTTCAGCTCGTTTTCCACTTCATCCATCAGCTCCATCGGATCACGGATGTCACGGTCGAGTTTGTTCATAAAGGTGAGGATCGGCGTATCGCGCAGACGGGTGACTTCCATCAGCTTGCGGGTACGATCTTCAACACCTTTCGCGGCGTCGATCACCATCAGGCAGCAGTCCACCGCCGTCAGCGTACGGTAGGTATCTTCGGAGAAGTCTTCGTGCCCCGGGGTGTCCAGCAGGTTCACCAGGCAGTCGTGATACGGGAACTGCATCACGGAGGTGGTAATCGAAATACCACGCTGCTTTTCCATCTCCATCCAGTCGGATTTAGCATGCTGGCTGGAGCCACGGCCTTTAACGGTACCCGCGGTCTGGATCGCCTGTCCGAACAGCAACACCTTCTCGGTGATGGTCGTTTTACCGGCATCCGGGTGCGAGATAATGGCAAAAGTGCGGCGTTTGGCCACCTCTTGCAGATAAGGAGACAACGTCATAATCAATTCTTCTTAGGTAAGCGCGGCAGCAGGCCGCGCATCATGGAATACGAAAAATGCGGCTATTTTACCCATCAACAGGGGGCAGGCAATCATTGTTTACACAGGAGCTGCTCCAGTTCGTTCAATGACGTAACGGTCCAGGTCGG
The DNA here is from genome assembly GCF_046054285.1 of Enterobacter sp. DN. Lineage (NCBI taxonomy): Bacteria > Pseudomonadati > Pseudomonadota > Gammaproteobacteria > Enterobacterales > Enterobacteriaceae > Enterobacter > Enterobacter sp. DN. The sequence continues at coordinate 245,325 of NZ_JBJJTG010000004.1, read as the reverse complement.
CTCGATGCCTTCCGGCAGCGTGCGACCATGCGCATTCAGCCAGACGGTCGACAGGCCCGATCTCATACCTCCCAGAATATCAGATTCTGCCGTATCCCCCACCATCAGCACGCGATCGCGGTCAGGATTGCCCGCTTGCGCCAGCGCATAATCGAAAATACGCGGATCCGGCTTCGGTACGCCCACCTCTTCGGAGATCACCAGCGCGTCGAAATGATCGCGCAGGCCGGTGCGTTCAAGGCGGATCTGCTGAAGCGCGGTAAAGCCGTTGGTAATGATCCCAAGCTTCACCTTCCCTTTCAGCGAATCCAGCAGAGAAACGGCGCCGGGCAGCGGCGCGCAGATATCCGCCATCGCATTCAGGAAGGCCTCGTTCAGCGCCCCAGGACTGACGTTTAACCGTTCAGCCCACACGTCAAAACGCTGATGCTGAAGCTGTAACGCGGTGATGGCTCCGTTCTGGTAATCCACCCACAGCGGTTTGTTCACCGCCTGATAGTCCTGAAAATCTTCCGCGGTGAACGTCACGCTATAGTCGAGAAACATCCGCTGTAGGCCGCCGAACGAGTCAAACGTAAACAGCGTTTCGTCGGCATCAAAGAAAATCCAGTCCCATTTCATCGTTACAACCTTATTTTCGTTATCCAATCGGCAGAGCCATGATAATGGCGTCTTCACGTCCCTCTGCGGTGGGGTAGTAGTTACGGCGGATAGTCGCCTCGTTGAAGCCTAAGCTTTCATAGAGCGCGATGGCGGCGACATTGGACGCGCGCACCTCCAGCCACAGGGTGAAAACGTCACGGGTTTCCAGCTCACGAATGAGGTGCTCAAGCAGTTCCCTGCCCAGCCCGCGGCGCTGGTAAGCGGGATCGACCGCAATATTAAACAGCGTCGCCTCGTCCAGAACGACCTGCGTGATGGCGAACGCAGCCATCGCACCGTCAACGTCCAGGCGGAGATTTAAATAGCGTTCGCCCTGATTGCTGGCAAACGTCTTTTCGCTCCACGGAAAGGCATGGGCGCGGGTTTCAATCGCGAACGCGGTGGTCAGGTCAGCCGTCGTGAGGGAAGAAATCGTGTTCATATTCGCAAATTTGTTGCCATAGCGCGCTACGCGCTTTTGGGTTGGCTTTCAGTTCGTCCAGCGCTGGCGAACTGATCTGGCTTCCTTCAAGAGGTAGCTCGTCCACCGCCCCGATTCGCCAGCTGTTACAGCGGCTGTCAGGGGGAAGCATCGCGACGCTTTCAGGCGCCAGCTGTAATACCTGATCGCGGGTCACCTTCAGGGTGCGAAGGACATCCTCAATCAGGGGCTCGTTCAGGGCAGGCGGCGCTTCTGCCACCATCACCAGGCGGACATGCGCAGGTATGGAGATGGCTATTTCGCCCCGCAACGCCGTCGGGCGACGCAAAGCCCACTGGGTAATGCCCAGCTGCTGCAACTGCCAGTCTCGTCGGGATATCATAGCGAAAACTCCTGTCTCTCAGGCGCGCAAATATAGCAAATGTGTCGAAACTGCGCCATCTACCTACTATAATCCCCGCCTGAGTTTATTGAGGAACAATTCATGTCTGCATTTACCCCGGCAAGTGAAGTCTTGCTGCGTCACAGTGATGATTTCGAAGAAAGCCGTATTCTGTTTGCCGGAGATATGCAGGATGACCTGCCCGCGCGTTTCGACTGTGCTGAAAGCCGTGCCCACACCCAGTACTATCACCACTGGCAGGTGCTGAGCCGCCAGATGGGCGAGCGCGCGCGCTTTAGCCTGGCGGCGGAGCAGAGCGATATTGCTGACTGCGATACGCTCATTTACTACTGGCCGAAAAACAAGCCGGAAGCCCAGTTCCAGCTGATGAACCTGCTTTCTCTGCTGCCGGTCGGCTGCGATATTTTTGTTGTCGGTGAGAACCGCAGCGGGGTGCGTAGCGCAGAGCAGATGCTCGAAGCCTGGGCGCCGCTGACGAAAATCGACAGCGCCCGTCGCTGCGGACTGTACCATGGTCGTCTGGAAAAACAGACCACCTTCGATGCCGACGCCTTCTGGGACGAGTACCAGCTTGACGGCCTGACCATTAAAACCCTGCCGGGCGTGTTCAGCCGTGATGCGCTCGATACGGGCAGCAAGCTGCTGCTGTCCACCCTGACGCCTCACACCAAGGGCAAGGTGCTGGACGTCGGCTGTGGCGCGGGCGTGCTGTCAACGGTTCTCGCCAGCCACTCACCAAAAGTGCGTTTAACCCTGTGTGACGTGAGCGCCCCGGCAGTAGAAGCCAGCCGCGCCACGCTTGCTGCGAATGGCATAGAAGGTGACGTGTTTGCCAGCAACGTCTTCTCCGACGTGACCGGTCGCTTTGACATGATCATCTCTAACCCGCCGTTCCACGACGGAATGGAGACCAGCCTTGAAGCGGCGCAAAAGCTGATCCGTGGCGCAACCCGTCACCTCAACAGCGGCGGTGAGCTGCGTATCGTAGCGAACGCCTTCCTCGCGTACCCGAAAGTGCTGGATGAAACCTTTGGCTTCCACGAAGTGATCGCCCAGACGGGCCGCTTTAAGGTCTATCGCACCGTGATGACGCGCCAGGCGAAAAAGTAACCCCCCGGTCCGGCGATGGCTGACGCTGCCATCGCCCATTTTTGCAGCAATCAAAACAACGTGCGCAATTTTCTGTTGACGTAAAGCTGAAAACATCTAGAATGCGCCTCCGTGGTTACGATACTTTTACAGTGTCGATGGTATGCGAAGGTGGCGGAATTGGTAGACGCGCTAGCTTCAGGTGTTAGTGTCCTTACGGACGTGGGGGTTCAAGTCCCCCCCCTCGCACCATAAATCACGTTGATATTGCTCGCACTGGGCGAAGGTGGCGGAATTGGTAGACGCGCTAGCTTCAGGTGTTAGTGTCCTTAGGATGTGGGGGTTCGAGTCCCCCCCCTCGCACCAACGAGGCGATATCAAACCAGTAAGATGACTGTGCGAAGGTGGCGGAATTGGTAGACGCGCTAGCTTCAGGTGTTAGTGTCCTTACGGACGTGGGGGTTCAAGTCCCCCCCCTCGCACCAATTATCTTACATCCCCTCAGCAGTGCCTCCTGTTTTTCCCTTTTATTTCAAACTCATCAGAATCACCAGCAGTCCACTGATTAGCGCAACGCATGATGGCAGCAGCACGTAATGCCGTAACTGTTTGTGCCAGATCATCGCGGATGTCACCAGCAAGCCTGAAACAATCATTGCTTTCCAGACATCAATGGGGAGATCGGCAAACATTAGCCCACCGATAATGGAACCAGGCAGTAATATTCCCCACCCACTTCCCAGCGCTTTGCTCAACATGGTTTCACCTCTCGCACTGATAATGATAACCAGTATCATATGATAGTAATTATCACTTGTCAGCATACGACGTAAGAAATTGCGCCAGCAATTGCTTTCCCATAATGACAGAGAATGTGTAAGGTGATAAATTGCCCACCTGTTAACTTCCGATAAAGTTTTTCTGATAATAAAAATTCAATTTTGTAGCGCCCAATATTACACAACAGCACCTTGCTCATTGTTTTAATTGAGTTTTAATAAAAACGCACGCATATGACATCACAATCCTGGCTGTCTTTAGTCAACAAGAAATATCAGCTATCTTTACGTTTGTTTTTATTTCTGAACGCCGCGTCAGCATTGTTCTCGGTAACAAACCCTCTCTATTCCGTGCGTGTGTTATCAGTCCCGCTCTTTGCCGTACTGACTATCAGCACAGGCTTACTTATCTGGCACTGGAAAAACAGCACGCGAAAAATAAATATCCCTGTTGTTTCAGCTATTTTTGGTCTTTTATGGGCCTGGCAGATCGTCTCTAAATTTCTGTTAATCACGCACGATCACGCGACCTATTTAATGATGGCGCTATTAACAGTGCTTTTTATAGGGTCTCTGGCGTTCGCGAGTAATATTAAAGCCTTTACGTTACATTCATTTCCCGCTTTTATATCCTGCCTGTGGCTTAGCCCGTCCGAAAACTGGCTGAGAATGGCCTATTTTTTCGCGCTGCCGGTGGTCGCCATTGGTATCCATCATGTTCTTCAGCGGCGCAATGACCGTTTCGCCCAGGAGCTGCTTTCCGAACTGCTGGAGGAGCGCGAAACCCTGACCGATCTCAGCATGATGGACCCGCTCACCGGCCTATATAACCGTCGCGGGCTGCAAAGCCGGCTGGAGAATCTTCCCAGGCCTGACGCTGGCGAGCACTTCGTGCTGCTGATGGATATCGACCACTTCAAAGCCTACAACGACCATTATGGCCATATGATGGGCGATCAGGCCTTGATCAGGGTCTCGGCTGCGATACGCGACGCCGTGCGCTCACGCGATGTTGTCGCCCGGTTTGGCGGGGAAGAATTTATGGTGCTGTTGAGTAACATCCCGCTGGAGCAAGCGCGACAGACGGCTGAACGCATACGTCAGAAGGTTTACGATCTTAAAATCCCCCATATGTTTAACGAAAGCGTCGCCACTAACGTGACCATCAGCATCGGCATCGCCATGTTCGAAGGTGACGACGTTGAGGGCGCGCTGGCGAAAGCCGATAAAGCCCTCTATGAAGCCAAGCATATGGGACGTAACAGCATTCTGCTGAGCGAAGAGCTTCATACCGCCTGAAACCGCCTTCACAGCGCCAGGATAAAACGCTTGCGCTCGGTTTTATCTATAGTTAGGATTGGCAATCATTATCATTTAGATTTGTAATCCACACTATGGCGACTCGTACCGCACACATCGTTGAGCCCCTGCTCTGGCGAGCTCCACTCTCCGCCGGGGAAACGACGCTTGCGGATGCCATTCGGGAAAAAATTGCCGTAACGCGCGCCCATCTGCTGGATTTCATCAAACTGGATGAAGCACCGCCGCATCATGCTCTGACGCTGACTGAGTGGCAACGCCCTGCGGAGCTGCGGTCACTGCTGGCAACCTATTCCGACCATATTTATCGTAACCAACCTACCCTGACGCGGGAAAACAAACCGCTGTTATCCCTCTGGGCACAGTGGTATATCGGGCTGATGGTGCCGCCTGTCATGCTGGCCCTGTTGACCCAGGAAACGATGCTCGATCTCTCGTCGGAACATTTCCATGTTGAGTTTCATGAAACCGGGCGTGCTGCCTGTTTCTGGATTGATGTACATGAAGATCCGAGCGCGAGACACCTGTCAGCGCAGGCGCGTATGGAACGGCTGATTACAAGAGCGCTGGTTCCGGTCATTGATGCGCTGGAAGCGACGGGAGAGATTAACGGCAAACTGATCTGGAGTAATACCGGGTATCTTATCCACTGGTATTTAACGGAGATGAAGCCGCTGCTCGGCGACGAGAAAGTGGATGCACTGCGTCAGAGCTGTTTCTTTGCCAGACAGCTGTCGGATGGACGGGACAACCCTCTTTACCGCACCGTGGTTCCGCGTGAGGGACTTCTGGTACGTCGTACCTGCTGTCAGCGCTACCGTCTGCCGGACGTGCAGCAGTGTGGCGATTGCACGCTTAAGTAGTCTGGCCCGGCCTGAAACCCGCAGAGAGAGGGAACAAACATTAAAAACGGCAACCTGCGTTGCCGTTTTGCTTTTACCTAAGCGACCTGCTGATTTTCCTCTTCTCCATTACGCTGTGCTTCTTCCGCTTCCTGCTGAAGCAACTGTTTCTCGTACACCTTGAAGAACGGGAAATAGATAATGGCGGAAACGCAGGCCAAAACCAGCACCAGAATGGCTGCACGGAAATCCCAGCCCAGCGCCCAGGCGGCACCAACCGGAGCCGGTGCCGTCCACGGCACAACGGAAATCACGCGGCCAATCAGATCAAACTTCATCGCTGCCCATGCCAGCACGGCATTAACCATCGGCGCCAGCAGGAAAGGAATAAAGAACACCGGGTTCATCACAATCGGCGTACCGAAAATCACCGGTTCATTGATATTGAAAATGCTTGGTACCACGCTCAGACGTCCAATGGAGCGCAGGTGCGCGGAGCGGCTACGCAGATAGCAGAACACCAGCCCCATCGTCGCCCCCGATCCGCCGATAACGATAAAGAACGTCCAGAAGGCTTCCATAAAGATGTGTGGCAAAGGCTGGCTCGCCGCCAGCGCGGTCTGGTTCGCCCCCAGGTTTGTCAGCCAGAACATTTGCAGCATCCCGGAGACAATCGCCGCGCCGTGGATCCCGGCAAACCACAGCAGGTGGCCAATCAGCACCGCCAGCAGGATCGCAGGCAGCGAGTCAGCCGCAGAGACCAGCGGTTTGAATATCGACATGATGGCCTGTGGGATCAGCATACCGAACTGCGACTGGATCAGCAGGCTCAGCGGGTAGAGCGTGAGCACCACCACCAGCACCGGGATCAGCAGGTCAAACGAGTTTTTGATCATCGGCGGTACCTGGTCTGGCAGGCGGATACCGATATTGTGTGCTTTCAGGAAACGCATCATCTCAACGCAATAGATCGCCACCAGAATCGCGGTGAAAATACCGGTCCCTCCCAGGCTATCCACCGGTAAAGCGCCTTTGGTTTTAGGGGCGGCGACCAGCAGGAACGCCATCAGCGACAGCATCGCGCACATGAACGGATCCAGCTGATGGGTTTTAACGTAATGTTTGCCCAGGTTGTAGGCAATAGCCGCACAGATATAAAGGGACATCACCCCCATTGTCATATCAAACGGCGTCAGAATTTGACCTTCAAACTGCTTCGCCATATCCAGCCAGGCGCGAGCAAAACCCCAGGTGGTATCAGGCGAAAAAGGCGGGTAAGCGAACACTAATAAAAACGAGCCTACAATCATAAACGGCATCGCTGAGATAAACCCGTCACGAATAGCCATAACGTGACGCTGGGAAGAGATGCGCCCGGCAATAGGGCTGACATAATTTTCAACGAAGCGGAAAATCAGATTAAATGCAGCGTGGTTGGCAGACATAGCAGATCTCCTGTCAGACGTTCGTTTTGGACGCTCTCACGTCACACGTTGTTCCATACATCAGCGTCACAACCTTGCCGGATCGTGTACCTGCGGTACTGCTCAAACGGAATGGTTTCATAATTAGCTCTTATTATTAGATACAGGGGAAGTTACACACTTAGTATTAATCTCTGCATCACGCTCTGCAACCGGTTACTGTAACCGGTTTCTGTGAATGTGAAGGCGATCCAGAAATCGACCCTGACGGATATTTGTTACTTAAGGGATATTTACAGCGACTAAATTCTTATGACAGATTACGCAGGATATTTGTCAGGAGGAATCAATGAGTTTGCAGTCTGTACAACAGTTTTTTGCCGAACACGCTCCGGATATAGAGATCATTGAGCTTAACCAAAGCACAGCGACTGTTGCCCTTGCTGCTGCCGCGCACAACGTTGAACCCGGCCAAATTGCCAAAACGCTGTCACTGAAAATTAAAAATGACGTGATTCTGGTGGTTGCAAAAGGCGATGCGCGTCTGGATAACAAAAAGCTTAAAGAGACATTCGGCGCAAAAGCCCGCATGCTCAGCAGCGATGAGGTAGTCACCCTGACGGGTCATCCTGTTGGCGGCGTCTGCCCTTTCGGACTGGAAAATCCGCTCTCTGTTTACTGTGACATCACATTAAAACAGTACGCGGAAGTGTTACCCGCAGCGGGTGCCATCCACAGTGCGGTGCGTATATCGCCCGACAGAATGGCGGAGCTGACCGCAGCAAAATGGGTCGATGTCTGCATTTAAACGTTGCGCCAGAAGAACTCTGGCGCACCACTTAACGCTGAGAGAATGAAGGAACGGTGAGAGCTGAACGACGCACTTCCCGGGCAGGGAGATGCGCCAGGATATCCGCCGCATCCAGTAATCCCACGTCAGAATTGACGCCCAGCTTTACCATTGCGTTAAACTTATGCGCCCGGATGGTTTTAATATTGCGTTCAAGCTGCGCCGCAATTTCAGGGATTGAAAATCCCGATGACATATAACGCAGTATTGCCCTTTCGGTTGGGCTTAACATACGATTCTGGCTAACACACCAGTGATTGTACATGTTGTCATTCACCTGATGCGTTTCGCTGAGTAATGTCTCCAGCCCCTCCATTAGCTGCTTTAGCGGAACCGATTTACTGATTATCCCATGCAAGCGAGAAGGCGAAAGATGGCTGACCAGCCTCGCCTCCATTTCGTCAGAGGCCAGCACGATACGCTGGACGTCGCTGTGGGTGAAGGTAAGATCCCGTAAACAGGCCAGACAGTTTCTCCGCTCTTCACGCTCATCAGACAGTGAATAGATAACCGCATAGAATGAGATATCCACGAGCGCCGCTTTAAAGCTGGCGAATCTGCTAAACAGGTGCACCTGGTAATGGCTCAGGGCGGGCATCGCAAAGAGATGCTTCAGCCCTACAGCGCTCATTGAGCAGCTTTCGATGACGGCGATATGTCTTGTTGCAGTGGTCTTTTCCATTCCTCAAACTCTCCATAAGCCGACATTAAACTGAGTTCTCGCATTCCCTGGGTACTGCTTATCCACGCGTACATATCGGCATTACTGCGAAGTGATAAGCGGCGCATTGCACTGTTTTTCTGTGCACTGATCGTTTTATTACTTTTATTCAGCAGCGTGGCTATTTGGTTGATTCCCCAACCTTTACCTAATAAACGCAACACCTTGCGTTCAGAGTGGGTGAGCGCAATCATTTGCTCACTCTCTTCTTCAATATCGGACGTTTCCGGTATTAATAACGTCTGGCTTATTCGCTCGGCACGTTCACTGCCCGCGCGAATAGCGTTAATAACGCCTTCGATCGGTTCCATATCCGAAAGCAGCGTGCTTTCCGGACGCATAAGAAGCTCTACTGCAAGTGGATAAAGGGGACGCGAGACAAGGAATATCCAGTGAATGTCCCGATACTGATTCATTAATCCATAATACTGCTCAAGCGTGCCGCGAGGATTACGATACTCACCTGAAATATCGGCAATAACGACCCCAGCGCGACGCAATTGTAGTAGCGTCAACTCCTGCATCGAACGGCAGTACGTTATTTCAAAATCAGGAAAATGACGCGTCATGACGCCACCTAGCCCATTTTGCATAACCGGCACTCTACTAATCACCACTCCGTGTTTACCATTCAATGGCAACATAGACCCTCCCTGTCATGAATTCATTATTTAAGAACGAACTAACCCTACGAGTTTAAACACGCTTGCATCCCTCAGTACAAAACGGCTTAATACTCGCAAATCAGAAGAAATGTCACATGGGTTAAGAAACGCCCAATACTGGCTTAATATCGCATAAAGACCACAAAACTTTAATTAAGATTGCGTGAAAAGATTGAAAATATGAAATTAGAAATACTTAATATATTGTCTTTATAAATCTATATTTTTATATTCATTAAATAAATAGAAAGTGCGGTTTTCTCCCCCTGCTCACGCGACTGATTGCACAAATGTTGATCTGGCCCAGCGCAAAGGGCCCTGCCCTTTGTGTTAAAAGTAAGCAATCTCTCTTCTCTTCAGGGCGTTTCATGCAGGCAGATCGGTCTACGCAACGTGCTACCACGCGGCTATGTATTCAGTGCGGGCTTTTTCTCTTACAACACGGGGCAGAAAGCGCCCTCGTGGAAGAACTTTCCACACGCCTTGGGCTGGCGCTGGGGATGGACAGCGTTGAGAGCTCCATCTCGTCAAATGCCATTGTGCTGACCACCATTAAAGACGGACAGTGCCTGACCTCCACCCGTAAAAATCATGACCGCGGCATTAACATGCACGTCGTGACGGAAGTGCAGCACATCGTGATCCTTGCTGAACACAAGCTGCTCGATCTGAGGGAGATAGAGAAACGCTTCAACCAGATCAAACCTCTCCGGTATCCACGCTGGCTGGTTGTGCTGATGGTGGGACTCTCCTGCGCCTGCTTCTGCAAACTCAACGCGGGCGGCTGGGACGGCGCTGTCGTGACCTTCTTTGCCAGCAGCATCGCGATGTATGTCCGCCAGCTGTTGACGCACAGGCAACTGCATCCGCAAATTAACTTCTGCATCACGGCGTTCGTGGCGACAACCGTATCCGGCCTTCTTTTGCGCCAGCCTTACTTCGCCAGCACGCCTACTGTTGCGATGGCCGCCAGCGTATTGCTGCTGGTGCCGGGTTTTCCCTTAATCAATGCCGTCGCTGATATGTTCAAAGGCCACATCAACACCGGTCTGGCGCGCTGGGCGATAGCCAGCCTGCTGACGCTGGCGACCTGTATCGGGGTGGTAATGGCCATGACACTCTGGGGGTTACGCGGATGGGCGTGATGGATTTTCTGCTCGCACTGGCGCAGGACATGCTCCTGGCAGCTCTTCCCGCCGTTGGCTTTGCGATGGTGTTTAACGTCCCACAGCGTGCATTACCCTGGTGTGCGCTGCTGGGTGCCATTGGCCACGGCTCACGTATGATCATGATGACCTCGGGCTTTAATATCGAATGGTCGACGTTTATCGCCTCCATGCTGGTCGGCAGCATCGGTATTCAGTGGTCCCGCTGGTATCTGGCGCACCCGAAAGTGTTCACCGTGGCGGCAGTCATTCCTATGTTCCCGGGCATTTCAGCCTATACGGCGATGATCTCCGCCGTCAAAATCAGCCACTTTGGCTACAGCGAACCGCAGATGATCCTGCTTCTGAGCAATTTCCTTAAAGCCTCGTCGATTGTGGGCGCGCTCTCCATCGGCCTGTCGATCCCCGGATTATGGCTTTACCGCAAACGTCCACGCGTATAATAAAATCGCTTGCAATTATATCGTGCGCTATCTATATTCATTTCATGGACGCAAAAACGAACGACACTACCAACGCGCTTCTGCTGGATAACCAGCTCTGCTTTGCCCTCTATTCGGCAAATCTGGCGCTTAACAAGCTGTACCGGCAACTGCTGGCGCCGCTTAACCTGACTTACCCGCAATACCTTGTGATGCTGGTGCTGTGGGAGCAGGATGATATCACGGTGTCAGACATTGGCGAGCGGCTGTTCCTGGATTCCGCCACGCTGACTCCCCTGCTGAAACGCCTGGAAAGCGCAGGATTAATCTTCCGCCAGCGTTCCCGTCAGGATGAGCGTCAGGTCGCCGTCACCCTGAGCGACGCGGGTCGGGCGCTGCAACAGCAGGCCGTGACGATACCCCACGCCGTGGGCTGTGCAGCGCAGTGTGATACCGACACCATGCTGGCGCTCAAGCAACAGCTCGAACTTTTGCGCCAACAGCTTCATCGCGCGTAAGGCTATACTTTACGCGTCTGATTCTAACTTAATACATCGCGCGCTATTTAATAGTGCATATAAACGTAAGATGAGGAACCTGCCATGTCTTTAGAAAAAGTTGTCTACACTGCCAAAGCCAAAGCAACCGGAGGCCGTGATGGCCGCGCAACGTCTTCCGATGGCGTTCTGGATGTCAAACTGGGTGTGCCAAAAGAGATGGGCGGCATGGGGGGTGAAGTAACCAACCCTGAACAGCTGTTCGCTGCGGGCTACTCCGCCTGCTTCCTGGGCGCAATGAAGTTCGTTGCGGCACGCGACAAATTCGCTCTGCCAAAAGACGCCTTTATTGAAGGCGAAGTGGGGATTGGCCCGCTGCCAACCGGTTTTGGTATCGAAGCGAAGCTGAACATCCACGTTGAAGGGATGGACGCAGCGGAAGCCAAAAAACTGGTGGATGCAGCGCATATCGTCTGTCCGTACTCTAACGCGACGCGCGGCAATATCGACGTGACGCTGAACATCATCGCGTAAACTGCCGCCTGTGATTTTAGCCCCGGTAAGCGTAACGCCGCCGGGGAAATCCTCTCCTTTCCTCCCCCTCTCTCTGTGCTACCATAACCCTCAATCACGTCCGTAGTAATCAGTTGAGAAAGTGTTATGTCCTCCAGAATCCTGACCACCAGCATTGCTGGCATTGATGCCTTTATGCGCGATCCTCGCGGTGTGTTGACGCACGCCGAAGGCGGCACGCTCGCGGTATTTGCCGACAACGCCCCGGCGTTTTATGCGGTCACGCCGGAACGTCTGGCGCAGCTTCTGGAAATTGAAGCGAAGCTGTCGCGTCCGGCGAGCGATGTCATGCTGGATAATCAGTTTTTTGACGAACCCGCCAGCGCCCCGGTGGCCGTTCCAATGGGAAAATTTCCCATGTACGCCGGTTGGCAGCCGGACGCCGATTTTCAGCGGCAGGCGGCCTTATGGGGAATAGCCCTCGCGCAGCCCGCGACGCCAGAAGAGCTGGCGGCCTTTACCGCTTATTGGCAGGCTGAAGGAAAAGTCTTCCACCATGTTCAGTGGCAGCAAAAGTTCGCGCGCAGTCTGCAAATCAACCGCGCCAGCAACAATGGCCAGCCAAAACGTGATATCAATGCCTTTTCAGAACCGGACAAAAAAATCCCTGATGGATTCCGAGGTGCGAAATGAAAAACGTCGGCGACCTGATGAAACGTTTGCAGAAGATGATGCCCGCCAACGTGAAGCCCGCCTTCACCACCGGTGAAGAGCTGCTGGCATGGCAAAAAGAGCAAGGTAAAATTCGCGCGGCTGCCCTCGCCCGCGAAAACCGCGCGATGAAAATGCAGCGCACCTTTAACCGCTCGGGCATTCGCCCTCTGCACCAGAACTGCTCCTTCGAGAATTATAAGGTCGAGTCACAGGGGCAGATGAACGCCCTCAACCAGGCGCGCCAGTACGTGGATGAATTTGACGGCAACATTGCCAGCTTCATCTTTAGCGGAAAACCCGGCACGGGGAAAAATCACCTTGCGGCCGCAATCTGCAACGAGCTGCTGCTGCGCGGGAAGTCAGTGCTGATTATCACCGTGGCCGATATTATGTCCGCCATGAAGGACACCTTCAGTAACCGCGAAACCAGCGAAGAACAGCTGCTGAATGATTTGAGTAACGTGGATTTGCTGGTCATCGACGAGATCGGCGTCCAGACGGAGTCCCGCTACGAAAAAGTGATCATCAATCAGATTGTCGATCGCCGTTCGTCGTCAAAACGCCCAACCGGTATGCTGACGAACCACAATATCGACGAGATGACCCGACTTCTTGGCGAGCGGGTGATGGATCGCATGAAGCTGGGTAACAGCCTGTACGTCATCTTCGACTGGGACAGCTATCGCAGCCGCGTCACCGGCAAAGAGTATTAAGATATTTCCAGGGAGCACCGGAAGAGCAGAGGTATATACTGAACCCACTTTTGGCCCAAAACGGACCTTGTTGAGTAAATCATTATGAAAAAACAGTTTCTTATCAGCATCCTTACTGGCGCCCTGCTGGTGACTGGCGCAGCGCAGGCCGCATCATGGCAGGAGTCGCTCTCCAGCGCAGCAAGTGAGTTAACCAAAGAGAGCGGCACTTCCCAGGGCGGGCTGTCAGCCTCGTCCCTCACCGGCCTGCTGAGTAACAGCTCCCAAAGCCTGAGCGCCGGAACGATGAACAACGCGGCGGGCATTCTGGAATACTGCGCGAAGCAGAAACTGGCTTCCGTTACCGATACCGAAAACATCAAAAACCAGGTGCTGGGTAAACTGGGTCTGGACACCCAGGAGCAGAAAGCGGACACCAACTATATGGACGGTATTCAGGGTCTGCTGAACGCGCAAAATGGCCAGCAGCTGAACCTCAGCACCCTTGGAAATTCATCTCTGGCGAAACAGGTAAAAACGAAAGCCTGCGATCTGGTGCTGAAACAAGGCGTTAATTTCCTCTCCTGATCGCCTCCCATTATCTGCCACAACACGCCGGGTTTATTACGTTAGTCTTACACCGCGGCGTGAAGTGCGTTTTTTTACCCCCTGCCACCACCTCAGCCTCCGTGTGCCACGATGCGACTGTATTCAAAAATCCGATTTTATAAACCAAATCCTAACAACAGCACACTTTCGTGACACTAAAATTGCAGCTAAGCGACATCGCAATTACATTGTATTACCCAAAAAATAAGCAATTAGCCGGCTAAGCGTCCGGCATGATGAGGATCTGCTGTTGTCAGAGTTAATGTCCCTTGTCCTTTTCCTGGCTTCCATCGGCGTTTATGCCTGGAAAGCTGGTCGTCACACCTGGTGGTTTGTGGCCACCCTGGTGGTGCTCGGCATTTTTATTGTTTTAAACATTACGTTATATGCCAGCGATTACTTTACCGGCGACGGTATTAACGACGCGGTGCTCTACACGTTGACCAACAGCCTGACCGGCGCTGGTGTAGGTAAGTACATCCTTCCGGGCCTGGGGCTGGTGGTCGCCCTGGTGGGCATCTTCGCCGCGCTGGCCTGGGTTCTGCGCCGTCGCCGTCACCGTCCGCATCATCATGGCTACAGCCTGCTGGCGCTGTGCCTGGCGCTGGCCTCCGTGGATGCCAGCCCGGCATTCCATCAAATTACCGAGCTGGTAAAATCCCAGTCGCGCGATGGCGATCCGGACTTTGCGGCCTATTACAAAGAACCCTCGAAGAAGATCGACAATCCCAGGCTCAACCTGGTCTATATCTACGGCGAAAGTCTGGAACGCACCTATTTTGATAACGATGCTTTCCCGAACCTGACGCCAGAGCTTGGCGCACTGAAAAACCAGGGCCTCGACTTCAGCCACACCATGCAGCTCCCTGGCACGGATTACACCATCGCAGGGATGGTGGCCTCCCAGTGCGGCATTCCGCTGTTTGCCCCGTTTGAAGGCAACGCCTCCGCCTCGATGTCGAGCTTCTTCCCGCAGAACATTTGCCTAGGCGATATCCTGAAAAACTCGGGCTATGAAAACTACTTTATGCAGGGCGCTAACCTGCGCTTTGCCGGGAAAGATGTGTTCCTGAAATCCCACGGTTTCGATCACCTGTATGGTTCCGAAGAGCTGAAAACCACGGTGGCCGATCCGGCCTACCGCAACGACTGGGGCTTTTACGACGATACCGTTCTGGATGAAACCTGGAAGAAATTCGAGGAGCTTTCCCGCGCCGGTAAACGCTTCTCGCTGTTTGCGTTGACCGTTGACACGCATCATCCGGATGGTTTCGTCTCACGCACCTGTAAACGTCAGGGCTATGACATTGACGGTAAAAACAACAAGTCGTTCAGCGCCGTGACCTGTAGCCAGGAGCATATCGCGGCGTTAATCGAGAAAATCAAAGCGTCGCCGTATTTCAAAAATACGGTCATCGTCGTCTCATCTGACCATCTGGCGATGAAAAACAGCGCCTGGGATGAACTGAATAAGCTGGATCGCAGCAACCTGTTCTTTGTGCTGCGCGGCGATAAACCGCAGCAGGAGATCATTGCCGCTAAACGTAACTCGATGGATAACGGCGCTACCGTGCTGGATATTCTGGGTGGCGATAACTTCATTGGCCTGGGTCGCAGTACGCTGTCGGGCCAGTCCCTGTCGGAAATCTTCCTCAACATGAAGGAAAAAATCCTCGCCTGGAAGCCGGATATCATTCGTCTGTGGAACTTCCCGAAAGAGATAAAAGACTTCACCATCGATCAGGATAAAAAAATGATCGCGTTCTCCGGCAGCCATTTCCGCCTGCCGCTGCTGCTGCGCGTGTCGGATAACCGCGTCGAGCCGCTGCCGGAAAGCGAATACTCCGCGCCACTGCGCTTCCAGCTGGCGGAATTTGCCCCGCGCGATAATTTCGTCTGGGTCGACAAATGCTACAAAATGGGCCAGCTCTGGTCGCAACAGCTCTCGCTGTCCACCGACTGGTGCGTCTCTCAGGGGCAACTCGGCGGCGAGCAGACCGTGCAACACGTTGACAAACCGCAGTGGCAGGGAAAAACCGCGTTTAAAGATACGATTATTGATACCGCACGCTATCAGCGCAACGTAGACCTGCTGAAAATCGTCGACAACGACATTCGTTATAAAGCAGACAGCTTCATCTTTAATGTTGCCGGCGCGCCGGAAGAGGTGAAGCAGTTCAGCGGTATTTCACGGCCGGAATCCTGGGGGCGCTGGTCTAACGCGCAGTTGGGCGATGAGGTGAAAATTGAATATACCCATCCGCTGCCGGAGAAATTCGATCTGGTGATCACCGCCAGGGCATTTGGTCCCAACGCAAACCGTCCTATACCGGTGCGCGTCGGTGATAAAGAACAGACGCTGACGCTGAGCAACGATGTCACCACCAGCACGCTGCATTTCGATAACCCAACGCGCAGCAATACGCTGGTCATTGTGCCACCCGATCCGCAGTCCACTAACGAAGGGAATATTCTCGGTCACGCTCCGCGCAAGCTGGGGATCGGCATGGTGGAGATTAAAATTGTGAGCAGCGCTGGCTGATGACGGCGTTCACTCTTCGCCCGACGCGCATCGACGACGTCGCTGCCCTGCCCGCCATTGAACGCGCGGCGGGGCAGCGGTTTCGCGACGTTCCTGAGCTGGCCTGGCTGGCAGACAATGAGGTTATTTCTGTTGAAGATCACCTCGGTTACGCCGGACGCGGATTAAGCTGGCTGGCGCTGGCTGACGACAGGCCCGTGGGCTTTATTCTCGCCGAAGCTCATCCATCGACGCTGTTTATTGTGGAACTGTCGGTTCACCTGGACTGGCAGGGACGAGGTCTTGGACGCCAGTTAATCGCCCGTGCCGCCGCGCATGCCCGCAGTCTGGGGCTGAACTCGCTGACGTTAACGACGTTTCGTGATGTCCCGTGGAATGCGCCCTTCTACAGGCGATTAGGGTTTGAAATGATGACGACGCTGACGCCAGAACTGCGCCAGAAACGCGAGGAAGAGACGGCGCACGGTTTAGCGTATGGTTCCCGCTGCGCCATGCGCCTGCCTCTGTAAGATCGCCCGGTGGCGCTGCGCTTACCGGGCCTACAAAACCCAATTCCGCCGTCCGGGTAAGGCGAAGCCGCCCCCGCCAAAACGCACACCCTGTAGGCCGGGTAAGGCGTAGCCGCCACCCGGCGAAACGCACAACCCGTAGGCCGGGTCAGGCGCAGCCGCCACCCGGCAAAACGCACATCCCGCAGGCCGGGTCAGACGCAGCCGCCACCCGGCAAAACGCACATCCCGCAGGCCGGGTCAGACGCAGCCGCCACCCGGCGAAACGCACAACCCGTAGGCCGGGTCAGGCGCAATCGCCACCCGGCAAAACGCACAGCGTCAGAACGTTTCCCAGTTATCGCCCGCGTCTGCGGTCGCCGGTTTACGCGCCACTACCGGTGCGGCAACGCTTTTCGCCGAGGCGAACTCGCGCGCCTTCATCTGTTCCTGCTGAATACGGAACACCGCAACGGCCTGCGTCAGACGGCTCGCCTGCTCTTCCAGTGCCGCGGCCGCCGCCGCAGACTCTTCCACCAGCGAGGCGTTCTGCTGCGTCACGCGATCCATCTCAGCCACCGCCAGCCCAACCTGGTCGATACCGCGGCTCTGCTCGTCAGACGCAGACGCGATTTCGCCCATGATATCCGTCACGCGCGTTACCGCATTCACGATCTCACCCATGGTTTCACCCGCGCTTTCAACAAGCGTTGAACCAATTTCCACGCGCCCCACGGAGTCTTCAATCAGGCTCTTGATCTCGCGAGCCGCCTGCGCGCTGCGCTGCGCCAGGTTTCGGACTTCACCTGCAACCACCGCAAAACCACGCCCCTGCTCGCCCGCACGCGCCGCTTCTACCGCCGCGTTCAGCGCCAGAATATTGGTCTGGAAGGCAATCCCGTCGATCACGCTGATGATATCGGCGATTTTCTGCGAACTGCCGGCGATGTCACGCATGGTCTGCACCACGTTATCCACCACCTTGCCGCCTTTCTGCGCGGTTTCAGACGCGCTCAGCGCCAGGTTGCTCGCCTGACGGGCGTTCTCGGCGTTCTGCTTCACGGTGGCAGTCAGCTGTTCCATGCTGGCGGCGGTCTCTTCCAGAGAGGCAGCCTGCTGTTCGGTACGGGATGAGAGATCGTTATTGCCCATCGAGATTTCGCTCGCACCACTGTAAATGGCGTTGGCGCCGTTACGCACGTCACCCACGGTACGCACCAGCTCGCCCTGCATATGGCGCAGGGAGTCAGCCAGTACACCCATCTCGTTGGAGCCTTCCACGTCGATGCGCTTCACCAGGTCGCCGCTGGCGATATGACGAATGCTGTCAATCAGACGGTTCAGCGGCGAAATCAGCGCCTGACGAATACCCAGCCAGACGGCAACAATCACCACCAGCACCGCAGCCAGCACGCTAATCAGCACCCAGATAGCCTGGCGGTAAGAGCTGTTGCTGTCTTCAACCGCGGTCTGATACAGCGCGTCGTTCTGTTGCAGGTAGTTGACGTACTGCTTCTCAAAGCCATCCTGATAGCTCTGGGTCGGCTGGTCGAAGAACTCATTGATTTTGCCCGCCCCCAGCAGCTGGATCAGCTCAGCCAGCGCGCCATGGTAAATATCGTAATTACGTTTGATTTCCAGTGCCGCAGCGTCGCTCTGACGCGGGTCGCGCGGCAGCGCTTCGTAATCCGCCCAGTTTTTTTCCGCCTGTTTCAGAGACGCAGAGGCAATCTGCATCAGCTCGGCGACGGTTGAGCCGCTGCCGATATTGTTCTGATCCATCATATAGCGGATACCCGCGCGGTTCAGGGTGTTA
This sequence comes from Enterobacter sp. DN, assembly GCF_046054285.1. Lineage (NCBI taxonomy): Bacteria > Pseudomonadati > Pseudomonadota > Gammaproteobacteria > Enterobacterales > Enterobacteriaceae > Enterobacter > Enterobacter sp. DN. The sequence continues at coordinate 226,689 of NZ_JBJJTG010000004.1, read as the reverse complement.
CGGGTTTGCAGCAGCGCCACCCAGCTACCGTTCAGGGTGGATTGTTGCTGGCGAATGGTTTGCAGGATGGTGAAATTCTCTTTGTCATGCTTCAGGGCATTGAAGAAAAGACCACCAGACGTGAGTTGTAAAAGGCCAAATATCGCTAAAACCAGCAGTAAGCTGGTGACAATCTTGATTCGGTTTAACATGTTTTCTCTTTCCTCAGGCAGATACAGAATATTCGGCCTGGCATGAGAAAACTTTACGAAAATCATCCTGGAATTTAGGGTTTTTACGCTTCGTCCCTCACGGCGATATGTCGGTTTCCAAGTTCAATAAACTCTTCCAGCAGCGCCGTGAGCTGCTTCATCTTCTCAGGCGTATATTCCGCCTCAATCTGCTGGTACGCCTCTTCCACCTGAGCCTGAGCACGCTGGTACAGCGCGTTGCCTTCTTTCGTCAGCGACACGTACAGCTTGCGCTGGTCAGTCACCGGTTTTAAGCGCAGCACCAGACCGTCGCGCTCCATCCGCGTCAGAATGCCGGTCAGGCTTGGGCGCAAAATACAGGTGCGGAACGCCAGATCGTGAAAATCCATGGAGGGATGCTCGGCCAGCACGCGGACGATACGCCACTGCTGCTCGGTCAGATTATGCCGCTTCACTATCGGGCGGAAGTAGCCCATCGCCGCTTCACGCGCCTGCAACAGCGCGATGGTTAATGAGTCATGCATCATCTACCCCTTACATCATTAACAAATAAACAATTAAAAACAGATGCTTTTATAGACAACACGTTTTAACCCAAAAAGTCTAACAGAAACAAAGCTATTTTTTTAACTTATTGATTTAAATATCAATTCACCCTTTTATGTAAATTTATTGTTATTTGCATCACAAATTATTCACTTCTGATTGCGAAACGAACAGCAAAAGCATAAAACCAGATCATTAACATATTAATGAAATCAAAACCGGACAGCCGGTTTGAGGAGTATGGGAATGAAAGGTACTGTTTTTGCCGTAGCGCTAAACCACCAAAGCCAGCGAGTGGCCTGGGCTGAGGCGTTTGAAAAAGCCCCCTATAACGCGCCGCCAAAAACGGCGGTGTGGTTTATCAAGCCACATAACACTGTTATCCGCGCAGGCGAACCGATTCCCTTCCCGCAGGGAGAAACCGTGTTAAGCGGCGCGACGGTGGCGCTGGTGGTGGGCAAAACCGCCAGCAAAGTACGCGTTGAAGAGGCGGCGGCGTACATCGCCGGCTACGCGCTGGCTAACGAAATCAGCCTGCCGGAAGAGAGCTTCTACCGTCCGGCGATCAAGGCCAAATGCCGGGATGGATTTTGCCCGCTCGGCGAACCTGTCGCCGTTGATAACGTGGATAATCTGACCATCATCACCGAGATCAACGGCCGCGAAGCGGACCACTGGAACACGGCCGATCTGCACCGCAACGCCGCCGAACTGCTGAGCGCCCTGAGCGAATTTGCCACCCTGAACCCCGGCGATGCGATATTGCTCGGCACTCCGCAAAGCCGCGTCGAAGTTCGCCCGGGCGATCGGGTACGTATTCTGGCAGAAGGATTTCCGCCGCTGGAAAACCCGGTGGTGGAGGAACGCGACGTTGCCATCGCTTCGCGCACGCCGCCGCACGCCACGCTGTTTGCCCTCGGTCTGAACTATGCCGACCACGCCAGCGAGCTGGACTTCAAGCCACCCACCGAGCCGCTGGTGTTTATCAAAGCGCCAAACACCTTTAACGGCGACAACCAGACGTCGGTGCGCCCGAACAATATCGAGTACATGCATTACGAAGCGGAGCTGGTGGTGGTCATCGGCAAAACCGCGCGCAAGGTCAGCGAAGCCGAGGCGATGGACTACGTGGCGGGCTATACGGTGTGCAACGATTACGCCATCCGCGATTATCTCGAAAACTACTATCGCCCGAACCTGCGGGTGAAAAGCCGCGACGGGCTGACCCCCATCAGCCCGAACGTAGTGCCAAAAGAAGCCATTCCTGACCCGCACAACCTTCGTCTTCGCACCTACGTCAACGGTGAACTGCGTCAAGAAGGCACCACAGCAGACCTGATCTTCAGCATCCCCTACTTAATTGCGTATCTGAGCGATTTTATGACCCTGCAACCGGGCGACATGATTGCCACCGGCACGCCGAAGGGGCTGTCCGACGTGGTGCCGGGCGATGAGGTGGTGGTGGAAGTGGAAGGCGTAGGCCGTCTGGTAAACCGAATTGTCAGTGAGGAGACTGCAAAATGAAAAAGATTAACCACTGGATCAACGGTAAAAACGTCGCCGGAAGTGAGTACTTCCAAACCACTAACCCGGCCTCCGGCGAGGTGCTGGCAGAAGTGGCCTCCGGCGGCGAAGCCGAAATCCATCAGGCCGTTGCCGCCGCTAAAGAGGCGTTTCCGAAATGGGCCAACCTGCCGATGAAGGAGCGCGCGCGCCTGATGCGTCGCCTGGGGGATCTGATTGACCAGAACGTGCCGGACATTGCCGCGATGGAAACCGCCGACACCGGCCTGCCGATCCACCAGACCAAAAACGTGCTCATTCCGCGCGCCTCGCACAACTTCGAGTTCTTCGCCGAGGTGTGCCAGCAGATGAACGGCAAAACCTACCCGGTCGACGACAAGATGCTCAACTACACCCTCGTGCAGCCGGTGGGTGTCTGCGCGCTGGTGTCGCCGTGGAACGTGCCGTTTATGACCGCCACCTGGAAGGTCGCGCCGTGCCTGGCCTTAGGGAATACCGCGGTGCTGAAGATGTCTGAACTCTCCCCGCTGACCGCCGACCGTCTGGGCGAGCTGGCGCTGGAGGCGGGCATTCCGGCGGGCGTGCTCAACGTGGTGCAGGGCTATGGCGCCACGGCGGGCGACGCGCTGGTGCGTCATCATGACGTGCGCGCCGTCTCCTTCACCGGCGGTACCGCCACCGGGCGCAACATCATGAAAAACGCCGGGCTGAAGAAGTATTCCATGGAGCTGGGCGGCAAATCGCCGGTGCTGATTTTTGAAGACGCAGACATCGAGCGCGCGCTGGACGCCGCCCTGTTTACCATTTTCTCCATCAACGGCGAACGCTGCACCGCCGGCTCGCGCATCTTCATCCAGCAGAGCATCTACCCGGAGTTCGTCAAACGCTTTGCCGAGCGCGCCAACCGCCTGCGCGTGGGCGACCCGACCGATCCGAACACCCAGATTGGCGCGCTCATCAGCCAGCAGCACTGGGAAAAAGTCTCCGGCTATATCCGCCTCGGCATTGAAGAGGGGGCAACCCTGCTGGCGGGCGGCCCTGACAAACCGACCGATCTGCCTGCGCACCTGAAAGGCGGCAACTTCCTGCGCCCGACCGTGCTGGCGGATGTCGATAACCGCATGCGCGTGGCGCAGGAGGAGATCTTCGGGCCAGTGGCCTGCCTGCTGCCGTTTAAGGATGAAGCGGAAGGCCTGCGCCTGGCGAACGACGTGGAGTACGGCCTGGCATCTTACATCTGGACCCAGGACGTCAGCAAAGTGCTGCGTCTGGCGCGCAGCATCGAAGCGGGCATGGTGTTCGTCAACACCCAGAACGTGCGCGACCTGCGCCAGCCGTTTGGCGGCGTGAAGGCCTCCGGCACCGGGCGTGAGGGCGGCGAGTACAGCTTCGAGGTCTTCGCGGAGATGAAGAACGTCTGTATCTCCATGGGCGACCATCCGATTCCAAAGTGGGGGATCTGATCATGGGAAAATTAGCCTTAGCAGCAAAAATCACACACGTTCCGTCAATGTATCTCTCTGAACTGCCGGGCAAAAACCACGGCTGCCGCCAGTCGGCCATCGACGGGCATAAAGAGATCAGCAAGCGCTGCCGCGAGCTGGGCGTGGACACCATTATCGTCTTCGACACCCACTGGCTGGTGAACAGCGCGTATCACATCAACTGCGCGGACCATTTTGCGGGCGTCTACACCAGCAACGAGCTACCGCACTTTATCCGCGACATGACCTACGACTACGACGGCAACCCGGCGCTCGGCCAGCTGATCGCCGACGAGGCGGTGAAGCTCGGCGTACGCGCCAAAGCGCACAACATCCCGAGCCTGAAGCTGGAGTACGGCACGCTGGTGCCGATGCGCTACATGAACGCGGATAAGCACTTCAAAGTGGTCTCCATCTCGGCGTTCTGCACGGTTCACGACTTCGCCGACAGCCGCAGGCTGGGCGAGGCCATCGTCAGCGCCATCGAAAAATACGACGGCACCGTGGCGGTGCTTGCCAGCGGCTCGCTGTCGCACCGCTTTATCGACGACCAGCGCGCGGAGGAAGGGATGAACAGCTACACCCGCGAGTTTGACCGCCAGATGGACGAGCGCGTGGTGAAGCTGTGGCGCGAGGGGCAGTTCAAGGAGTTTTGCAGCATGCTGCCGGAGTACGCCGACTACTGCTACGGCGAGGGCAATATGCACGACACGGTGATGCTGCTGGGGATGCTCGGCTGGGACAAATACGACGGTAAGGTGGAGTTTCTCACCGAGCTGTTCGCCAGCTCCGGCACCGGCCAGGTCAACGCCGTTTTCCCGCTGCCCGCGTAAGGAGCCACCATGCCGCACTTTATTGCTGAATGTACCGACAACATCCGCGAAGAGGCCGACCTTCCGGGGCTGTTCGCCAAAGTGAACGAGGCGCTCGCCGCCACGGGCATCTTCCCCATCGGCGGTATCCGCAGCCGCGCCCACTGGCTGGACACCTGGCAGATGGCAGACGGTAAGCACGATTACGCCTTTGTGCATATGACGCTGAAGATCGGCGCGGGGCGCAGCCTGGAAAGCCGGGAAGAGGTCGGTGAAATGCTGTTTGCGCTGATTAAAGATCATTTCGCAGCGCTGATGAACAGCCGGTATCTGGCGCTGTCGTTCGAGCTCGACGAGCTGCACCCGACGCTTAATTACAAGCAGAACAACGTGCACGCGTTGTTTAAGTAGCCGTTTGCTCGCCCGGTGGCGCTGCGCTTACCGGGCCTACAACGGCCCCAAACCGTAGGCCGGGTAAGCGCAGCGCCACCCGGCAACAGCAGCACCGAACCGTAGGCCGGGTAAGCGAAGCGCCACCCGGCAACAGCCGCACAAAGGATACGCCATGCTCGACAAACACACCCATACCCTGATCGCCCACCGCCTGCATCAGGCGGAACAATCCCGGGAGCAGATCCGCGCGATCTCGCTGGAGTACCCGGAGATCACCATTGAAGACGCCTACGCCGTCCAGCGCGAATGGGTGAGCCTGAAAATCGCCGAAGGCCGCGTGCTGAAAGGCCACAAGATCGGCCTCACCTCCAAAGCGATGCAGGCCAGCTCGCAGATCAGCGAGCCGGACTACGGCGCGCTGCTGGACGATATGTTCTTCCACGACGGCAGCGACATCCCCGTGGATCGCTTTATCGTCCCGCGCATCGAAGTGGAGCTGGCCTTCGTGCTGGCAAAACCGCTGCGCGGCTCGAACTGCACGATCTTCGACGTCTACAACGCCACGGATTACGTCATCCCCGCCCTGGAGCTGATCGACGCCCGCTGCCATAACGTTGACCCGGAAACCCAGCGCCCGCGCAAGGTGTTCGACACCATCTCCGATAACGCCGCCAACGCGGGCGTGATCCTCGGCGGCCGCCCGATTAAACCCGACGAGCTGGATCTGCGCTGGATCTCCGCCCTGCTCTACCGCAACGGTGTGATCGAAGAGACCGGGGTCGCCGCAGGCGTGCTTAACCACCCGGCAAACGGCGTGGCGTGGCTGGCGAACAAACTCGCGCCATACGACGTGCAGCTTGAGCCAGGCCAGATCATCCTCGGCGGCTCGTTTACCCGCCCGGTTGCCGCCAGCAGAGGCGACACCTTCCACGTCGACTACGGCAACATGGGCTCCATCAGTTGCCGCTTTGTGTAGGAGTGCACCATGGAAAACGCATTTAAGACCGCGCTGAAAGCCGGAAAGCCGCAAATCGGCCTGTGGCTGGGGCTGACCAGCAGCTACAGCGCTGAGCTACTGGCCGGGGCCGGTTTTGACTGGCTGCTGATCGACGGTGAGCACGCGCCGAACAGCGTGCAGACCGTCCTGACTCAGCTCCAGGCCATCGCCCCTTATCCCAGCCAGCCGGTGGTGCGCCCATCGTGGAACGATCCGGTGCAGATCAAGCAGCTGCTGGACGTGGGGGCGCAAACCCTGCTGGTGCCGATGGTGCAAAACGCCGACGAAGCCCGTCTGGCGGTCAGCGCCACCTGCTATCCGCCTGCCGGCATTCGCGGCGTCGGCAGCGCGCTGGCGCGGGCGTCGCGCTGGAACCGCATCCCGGAGTATCTGCATCAGGCTAACGACGCCATGTGCGTGCTGGTGCAAATCGAAACTCGCGAGGCGCTGAAAAACCTGCCGCAGATCCTGGACGTGGAAGGGGTGGACGGCGTGTTTATCGGCCCGGCGGATCTGAGCGCCGACATGGGCTTCGCCGGTAATCCGCAGCACCCGGAGGTGCAGGCCGCCATTGAACAGGCGATCGCGCAGATCCTCAGCGCGGGCAAAGCGCCCGGCATCCTGATGGCGAATGAACAGCTGGCAAAACGCTATCTCAGCCTCGGCGCGTTGTTTGTCGCGGTCGGCGTGGATACCACCCTGCTCGCCCGCAGCGCCGAAGCGCTGGCGGCCCGCTTTACCGACGTCACCACAGCAGTTGATAACAATAAATCCGTCTACTAAACGTACGATGTGGAGCGCAACATGACGACCTCAACCCTGCATAATAAAGCTGTTGAACATCGCGTTATTAATAAGCTGTTCCGTCGTTTGATCGTGTTTCTTTTTATCCTGTTTGTTTTCTCGTTTCTCGATCGCATCAACATCGGCTTTGCCGGGCTGACGATGGGCAAAGATCTGGGCCTCACGTCAACCATGTTTGGCCTGGCCGCGACGCTGTTTTACGTGACCTACGTGCTGTGCGGGATCCCCAGCAACATCATGCTGGCGAAAATCGGCGCGCGGCGCTGGATCGCCGGGATCATGGTGGTGTGGGGCATCGCCTCCACCTGCACCATGTTCGCCACCAGCCCTGAAACGCTCTACGTCCTGCGCATGCTGGTAGGCATTGCCGAAGCGGGCTTCCTGCCGGGGATCCTGGTCTATCTCACCTGGTGGTTCCCGGCCTATCACCGCGCCCGCGCCAACGCGCTGTTTATGATCGCCATGCCGGTGACCATGATGCTCGGCTCGATCCTCTCCGGGTACATTCTGGCGATGGACGGGCTGTGGAACCTGAAGGGCTGGCAGTGGCTGTTCCTGCTGGAGGGGCTGCCGTCGGTGGTGCTCGGCGTGGTGACCTGGTTCTACCTTAACGACACCCCGGATCAGGCCACCTGGCTGGATGATGACGAAAAGCAGGCACTCAAAACGATGATCGCCCGCGAACAGGAGCTGGCCATTGCGCATACCGCCACGCCGCGCTCGACGCTGCGCGAGGTGCTGACGCCCGCCGTGCTGCTCTACACGCTGGCCTACTTCTGCCTGACGAATACGCTGAGCGCGATCAACATCTGGACGCCGCAGATCCTGCAAAGCTTCAACACCGGCAGCAGCAATATCGTGATTGGCCTGCTGGCGGCGATCCCGCAGTTTTGCACCATCCTCGGGATGATCTGGTGGAGCCGCCGCTCCGACAGGCTGAAAGAGCGAAAAAAGCACACCATCCTGCCGTATCTTTTTGCAGCGGCGGGATGGATGCTGGCCTCGGCGACCGATCACAGCCTGATCCAGCTGCTTGGCATCATCATGGCCTCAACCGGATCGTTTACCGCCATGGCGATATTCTGGACCACGCCGGATCAGGTGATTAGCCTGCAATCCCGCGCGGTGGCGCTGGCGGTGATCAACGCCATCGGCAACGTCGGGTCTGCCGTCAGCCCATTGCTGATAGGTATTCTGCGCGACGCGACCGGCAGCTTCAGCTCGGGACTGTGGTTCGTGGCGGGTCTGCTGGTGGTGGGCGCGCTGGTGCTGACGCGCATTCCGATGACGCAGCGGGATCAACAGAGGAACGATCATGTGCCAGAGCCCCATCGCCAACATTGATATCAGCAAGGATTACGACGAAAGTCTGGGCACCGACGATGTGCACTACCAGTCGTTTGCCCGCATGGCGGCCTTTTTTGGCCGCGACATGCAGGCGCACCGCCACGACCAGTATTTTCAGATGCATTTTCTCGACACCGGGCAGATTGAGCTCCAGCTCGACGACCACCGTTACTCGGTGCAGGCGCCGCTGTTCGTGCTAACACCACCGTCGGTGCCGCACGCGTTTATTACCGAATCCGACAGCGACGGCCACGTGCTGACGGTGCGCGAGGATCTCATCTGGCCGCTGTTAGAAGTGCTCTACCCCGGTACGCGGGAAGCGTTCGGCCTGCCGGGGATCTGCCTGTCGCTTGCCGACAGGCCTGACGAGCTGGCGGCGCTGAAGCACTACTGGCAGCTGATTGCCCGGGAATCCACGGAACAACTGCCCGGTCGCGAGCATACGCTGGTCCTGCTGGCCCAGGCCGTTTTTACCCTGCTGCTGCGCAACGCGAAGCTCGACGACCACGCGTCAGGCGGCATGCGCGGTGAGCTGAAGCTTTTTCAGCGCTTTAACCAGCTGACAGATGCTCATTACCACGAGCACTGGACGGTGCCGGAGTATGCCAGCGAATTGCATCTCACCGAATCTCGCCTGACCGATATCTGTCGCCGCTTCGCCAACCGCTCGCCGAAACGGCTGATCTTCGACCGCCAGCTGCGGGAAGCCAGGCGTTTGCTGCTGTTTTCCGACAGCACAGTGAGCGAAATTGCCTGGCAGCTGGGGTTTAAAGATCCGGCCTATTTCGCCCGTTTTTTTAACCGACTGACGGGGTGCTCACCCAGCGCATACCGGGCGCAGAAAGTACCGGTTTCCTGAACGCATAACGGTTCGTAGGGCGGGTAAGCGCAGCGCCACCCGCCGAAAAGCCGCACAGATCACAAAACCACCTCTCACCCGAAAAGTACCTGCCGTTGTCCCAATCGTCCCTTCACGTTCCGCCCGTCTCAAGCTTCAATTAAACAACAAAAACAAAACATAAATTTAACAACCATCTTCCGATACGAGGTCCCTATGAAGCCTGAAGATTTCCGCGCTGATGCCAAACGTCCGTTAACCGGTGAAGAGTATTTAAAAAGCCTGCAAGATGGCCGTGAGATTTATATCTACGGCGAGCGCGTTAAGGACGTCACTACCCACCCGGCATTTCGCAATGCGGCGGCGTCCATCGCCCAGATGTACGATGCCCTGCACAAGCCAGACATGCAGGATACCCTCTGCTGGGGTACCGACACCGGCAGCGGCGGCTACACCCATAAATTCTTCCGTGTGGCGAAAAGTGCCGACGATCTGCGCCAGCAGCGTGACGCCATCGCCGAGTGGTCGCGCCTGAGCTACGGCTGGATGGGGCGTACGCCGGACTACAAAGCCGCGTTCGGCTGCGCGCTCGGCGCTAACCCTGCCTTCTACGGTCAGTTCGAGCAGAACGCCCGCAACTGGTACACCCGTATTCAGGAAACCGGCCTGTACTTTAACCACGCCATCGTCAACCCGCCGATCGATCGCCATAAACCGGCGGACGAGGTGAAAGACGTTTACATCAAGCTGGAGAAAGAGACCGACGCCGGGATCATCGTCAGCGGCGCGAAAGTGGTGGCCACCAACTCGGCATTGACCCACTACAACATGATCGGCTTCGGCTCCGCGCAGGTGATGGGGGAAAATCCGGACTTCGCGCTGATGTTCGTCGCGCCGATGGATGCCGAAGGGGTGAAGCTGATCTCCCGCGCCTCATACGAGATGGTGGCAGGGGCGACAGGCTCTCCGTACGACTACCCGCTCTCCAGCCGCTTTGACGAGAACGACGCCATTCTGGTGATGGATCATGTGCTGATCCCATGGGAAAACGTGCTGATCTACCGCGATTTCGACCGCTGCCGTCGCTGGACGATGGAAGGTGGCTTCGCCCGCATGTACCCGCTTCAGGCCTGCGTGCGTCTGGCAGTGAAGCTCGACTTCATCACCGCTCTGCTGAAGAAGTCGCTGGAGTGTACCGGCACCCTCGAGTTCCGCGGCGTGCAGGCGGATCTCGGCGAAGTGGTGGCATGGCGCAACATGTTCTGGGCGCTGAGCGACTCCATGTGCTCCGAAGCCACTCCGTGGGTAAACGGCGCGTATCTGCCTGACCACGCGGCGTTACAGACCTACCGCGTGATGGCGCCAATGGCCTATGCGAAGATCAAGAACATCATCGAACGTAACGTGACCTCGGGGCTGATCTACCTGCCGTCCAGCGCGCGGGACCTGAACAACCCGCAGATCGACCAGTACCTGGCGAAGTACGTGCGCGGCTCCAACGGGATGGATCATGTCGAACGCATCAAGATTCTGAAACTGATGTGGGATGCCATCGGCAGCGAGTTTGGCGGACGTCACGAGCTGTACGAAATCAACTACTCCGGTAGCCAGGATGAGGTCCGCCTGCAATGCCTGCGTCAGGCGCAAAGCTCCGGCAACATGGACAAGATGATGGCGATGGTTGACCGCTGCATGTCCGAGTACGACCAGCACGGCTGGACCGTACCGCACCTGCACAACAACACTGATATCAACATGCTGGATAAGCTGCTGAAATAACGCAGCGGGAGGTTTCAATGCAATCTGAAGAACGCCTGCGTTTTCGCGACGCGATGGCCAGCCTGTCGGCGGCGGTGAATGTGATCACTACCGAGGGCGATGCGGGTCGCTGCGGCATTACCGCCACCGCCGTCTGTTCGGTCACGGACACCCCGCCCTCGGTCATGGTCTGCATCAACGCCAACAGCGCCATGAACCCGGTCTTCCAGGGCAACGGCAAACTGTGCGTCAACGTGCTGAACCACGAGCAGGAGATCATGGCCCGCCACTTTGCCGGGATGACCGGCATGGCAATGGAGGAGCGCTTTGCTCTCTCCTGCTGGCAGAAAGGACCGCTGGCGCAGCCGGTGCTGAAAGGCGCTCTGGCAAGCCTGGAAGGTGAGATAACCCAGGTGCAAACCATCGGCACCCATCTGGTCTACCTTGTGGAGATTAAGAACATCATCCTCAGCAGCGAGGGGCACGGCCTGATCTACTTCAAACGCCGTTTCCACCCGGTGATGATGGAGATGGAAGCCGCGATTTGATCCCGTTGCACAAAAAAACGCTAAGGTTTCCGCAAAGGTGCGCCGTTAACTATCCATAAGATAAATTTTCCGGGGCGGCTGGCAACGTCGTCAGCCGCCCCCTTAACGCTGGAAAGTCTTATGGCCCCTTCACCCCGAAGCCGCTCGGCTGAACGTCTGGTTGAAATCATTATTGCCCTGCATCGCAACGGAAGCGTTAATCGCCGCGATCTGATGCAAAAATTTGGCATTACCGAACGCACGGTGTACCGCGATTTACAGGCGCTTTCCCCGATTATTGAACACGACGGCAAAGGGCGCTATCAGCTGCTGCCCGCGTATCAGCCCTGCCGCTGCGTACACTACCCTGAAGCGAACGACAAAAGTCCACAGGGCTAGATTATTCTCAGTGATCTCAATCACATATTTTCTCCCACCGGGGGTGAGCCTTAACCACTCACCCTCGCTTTTGACCGCTCACGCATCGCTTTCAACCACTCACCCATTTACCGTGCTTTACACGCGCGAGGATCTGGCACGATCGCTCCAGCATTAATCAATACCTCCTCACAACGAACCCTGACCCTTTTTTCTTTACATAAAAAACCAGGTCTTATTATGGATACTAAAAAACTACTTAAGCACGTGCCCTGGGCCATCCTCGGGATCATCGGTGCTTTCTGTCTGGCGGTTGTCGCATTACGCCGGGGCGAGCACGTCAGCGCCCTGTGGATCGTGGTCGCGTCTGTTTCCGTCTACCTTGTGGCTTATCGCTACTACAGCTTGTACATCGCGCAGAAGGTTATGAAGCTCGACCCGACGCGCGCCACCCCGGCGGTTATTAACAACGACGGCCTGAACTACGTGCCAACCAACCGTTACGTGCTGTTTGGTCACCACTTTGCCGCTATCGCCGGTGCAGGCCCGCTGGTCGGCCCGGTGCTGGCCGCGCAGATGGGCTACCTGCCGGGTACGCTCTGGCTGCTGGCGGGCGTGGTGCTGGCGGGAGCGGTGCAGGACTTTATGGTGCTGTTTATCTCCTCGCGCCGTAACGGTTCGTCGCTGGGCGAAATGATCAAAGAGGAGATGGGCCGCGTGCCAGGCACGATCGCCCTGTTCGGCTGCTTCCTGATCATGATCATCATCCTGGCGGTGCTGGCCCTGATCGTGGTGAAAGCGCTGGCCGAAAGTCCGTGGGGCGTCTTCACCGTCTGCTCTACCGTACCGATTGCGCTGTTCATGGGCATCTACATGCGCTTCCTGCGCCCTGGCCGCGTTGGCGAGGTGTCTGTCATCGGTATCGTGCTGCTGGTCGCCTCCATCTACTTCGGCGGCGTGATTGCGCACGACCCGTACTGGGGTCCGGCGCTGACCTTTAAAGACACCACCATCACCTTCGCGCTGATCGGCTACGCATTCATCTCAGCGCTGCTGCCGGTGTGGCTGATTCTGGCTCCGCGTGACTACCTGGCAACCTTCCTGAAAATCGGCGTTATCGTCGGGCTGGCCATTGGTATTGTGATCATCAACCCGGAGCTGAAAATGCCGGCGGTGACGCAGTACATTGACGGTACCGGTCCGCTGTGGAAAGGCGCCCTGTTCCCGTTCCTGTTTATCACCATTGCCTGCGGTGCCGTGTCTGGCTTCCACGCGCTGATCGCCTCCGGCACCACGCCGAAGCTGATGGCCAACGAAACCGACGCGCGCTTCATCGGTTACGGCGCGATGCTGATGGAATCCTTCGTGGCGATCATGGCGCTGGTTGCGGCGTCGATTATCGAGCCTGGCCTGTACTTTGCGATGAACACCCCGCCGGCGGGTCTCGGCATTACCATGCCAAACCTGCATGAGATGGGCGGCGAAAATACCGCGCTGATCCTGGCGCAGCTGAAAGACGCCAGCGCGCACGCGGCGGCGACCGTCAGCTCCTGGGGCTTCGTGATTTCGCCTGAGCAGATCATGCAGACCGCGAAAGACATCGGCGAACCGTCCGTGCTGAACCGCGCAGGTGGCGCGCCAACGCTGGCGGTGGGTATCGCACACGTGTTCCACAAAGTGCTGCCGTGGGCGGACATGGGCTTCTGGTACCACTTCGGTATTCTGTTTGAAGCGCTGTTCATCCTCACCGCGCTGGATGCCGGTACGCGTGCAGGCCGCTTCATGTTGCAGGATCTGCTGGGTAACTTCGTGCCATTCCTGAAGAAAACCGACTCTCTGGTGGCCGGCGTTCTGGGCACTGCGGGCTGCGTAGGCATGTGGGGTTATCTGCTGTATCAGGGCGTTGTTGACCCGCTGGGCGGCGTGAAGAGCCTGTGGCCGCTGTTCGGCATCTCTAACCAGATGCTGGCGGCTGTGGCCCTGGTGCTGGGTACCGTTGTCCTCGTGAAGATGAAACGCACCAAATACATCTGGGTCACCGTGGTGCCTGCGCTGTGGCTGCTGCTCTGCACTACCTGGGCGCTGGGTCTGAAACTGTTCAGCACCAACCCGCAGCTGGAAGGCTTCTTCTTCATGGCTAACCAGTACAAAGAGAAGATTGCCGCAGGCGGCGCGGATCTGACCGCGCAGCAGATTGCCAACATGAACCATATCGTGGTGAACAACTACACCAACGCGGGTCTGAGCATTCTGTTCCTGGTGGTGGTGTACAGCATTATCTTCTACGGCATCAAAACCTGGATGAAAGTGCGTAACGTTGAGGGCCGTACGGACAAAGAGACCCCGTACGTACCGGTGCCGGAAGGCGGCGTGAAGACCTCCTCACACCATTAATTAAGCATGTTACTGTAGGCCCGGTAAGCGTAGCGCCACCGGGCTTCTTCTATCTGGAACCCTCAATGTTTGGTAACTTAGGCGAAGCAAAAAAATACCTCGGTCAGGCGGCGAAAATGCTGATTGGCATTCCGGATTATGACAACTACGTTGAGCATATGAAGACCAACCATCCGGATAAGCCGTACATGACCTACACTGAATTCTTCCGCGAGCGTCAGGAAGCGCGCTACGGCGGAAGTGGAGAAGGCGGCGTCCGCTGCTGCTAAAGGAGAAACCATGACCCCGATTGCCGTTACCCTGCTGACCGGTTTCCTCGGCGCCGGTAAAACCACCCTGCTGCGCCACATTCTGAACGAGCAGCACGGCTTCAAAATCGCCGTCATCGAAAACGAATTTGGCGAAGTCTCCGTTGACGATCAGCTGATTGGCGACCGCGCCACCCAGATCAAAACCCTGACCAACGGCTGCATCTGCTGCACCCGCTCTAACGAATTAGAAGACGCCCTGCTGGACCTGCTCGACAGCCGCGATCGCGGTGACATCGACTTCGACCGACTGGTGATCGAGTGCACCGGCATGGCCGACCCCGGCCCGATTATTCAGACCTTTTTCTCCCATGAGATCATTTGCCAGCGCTATCTGCTGGACGGCGTCATCGCTCTGGTGGATGCGGTACACGCCGACGAGCAGATGAACCAGTTCACCATCGCCCAGTCCCAGGTTGGCTACGCCGACCGCATCCTGCTGACCAAAACCGACGTGGCGGGTGAAAGTGAAAAACTGCGCGAGCGCCTGACGCGCATCAACTCGCGTGCGCCCATTTACACGGTGACGCATGGCGATATCGATCTCGCTCAGCTGTTCAACACCAACGGCTTTATGCTGGAAGAGAACGTCACCGCGAAACCGCGCTTCCACTTTATGTCCGACAAGCAAAACGACGTGACGTCGATTGTGGTTGAGCTGGACTACCCGGTTGACATCAGCGAGGTCTCCCGCGTGATGGAGAACCTGCTACTGTCATTTGCCGACAAGCTGCTGCGCTATAAAGGGATGCTGTGGATCGACGGCGAGCCGAACCGCCTGCTGTTCCAGGGCGTGCAGCGCCTGTACAGCGCCGACTGGGATCGCCCGTGGGACGATGAAGTGCCGCACAGCGTGATGGTGTTTATTGGAATACAGCTGCCGGAAGAGGAAATTCGGGCAGCGTTTGCGGGGCTGAAGAAATAACCGCACCGATTATCCCCTCTCCCCCGCGGGGAGAGGGTTAGGGTGAGGGGGAAACTTATTTCAACGCCTCCGGCAGCGTCACAATCCACAGCTCGCTGTCGGACTCCGGTTTCTTCAACGGCTTCACGCTGAGGGTGGTTTCAACCGGTTTGTCATCCAGCGTCAGCGCCCCCTGCGCGTTCACCCGATAATCCTTGAGCTTCTTGCCTTCGACTGGCTTCTGCATCGCCACCTTCACGCCAAAGTCATTATCGTTCGCCACTGCCAGCGTTTTGCTGTCAATCAGCGCCAGCCCTTCGGCCTTTTCCTGCTGCCAGCCCAGCGCACGCAGATCGACCACCTGCGTTTTTTCCGCAAGCGTGATGCCACGCTGCGCCAGCGTTTTCTCATCATCAAACTCCGGGTATTCGCCCGGCTTGTCGAAGGCCGCCAGATCGCTCGCCTTGCTCAGATCAACCCTGTAGATGAGGTTACGCATTGCGTCATTTTTATCCTCGCCCTGTTCAATCAGCAGGATGGTGTGGTTATCCAGCGCCACGATGTCGCCGATTTTGGCGTCGCTGTTTTTGCTGTAGGCCGCGCTGTCGACAGGGTAGCCGTACATCGCGGTTTTCCCGGTCGCCGGATCGAAGCTCACCAGACGCGTAAACAGCGCCTGTTTTTTGCTCTTCCCGTCGATATCCAGCGTGCTTTGCACGGCGGCGATAATGCGTCCGTCCGGCATGCGGGTCAGTCCTTCAAAGCCCCGGTTTGCCTGACGCCATTTGATAACGTTTGGCAGACCGCCCGCGATGGATTTCTCCCCTTCCGTCGCCTGCGGACCGTGGATCGCGAGGATTTTCCCTTTACTGTCGACGTTAATCAGGAACGGGCCATACTCATCGCACAGCCAGTAACCGCCCTTCCCGTCCGGCGTGATGCCTTCCGTATCCAGCCCGCGGTTATCGCCTTTCAGCACTTTTAAGGTGTCGCTTAGCGCGACTTCATTGGTAGATCCAATCACGCCGCTTTGCAGCGGCAGGCCGTTGATCTCGCCTTTATCATCATGCAGCGGTCGCGCGTCCACGGCCTCCGCTTTGCCGTTTAGCACACGGATCGTCATCAGCAGCGGGGCGAAATCCGGGGTAGCAAAGATTTTGGCATCGCTTTTCCCCATTTTTGGCGAATCCGCGTTAGGACCGCGATCGGTCACGGTCGCAAACGTCAGCGCATCGCCCTGCTTGCCCGTGAATAACAAACCCGAACCAATCCCCACCGGGAGCCCGTTCGGGAATGCGCTGGCAAACGCACCGCTGTATTTGACATGCGCGCCTTCGGGAAAGCTGACGACGTAGCGCTCCGCGGTTGGCTGTGCCGCCAGGCCAGAGAAAGAGAGCGCACAACCGATTAGCACAGGAATAATTTTTCTTTTCATATTGTTAGCATCCAGTAAGTGAAGCCAACAACGTAATGAAGAAACGTGTCAGAAAAATGACATGTAATGGCAACGAAGCGGCGCGTACGGACGTATATCAATCACCAGAAATGTAAACCTCTGTCTTTATCTGTGTCAGCTGAAATACTTTTGGAAATTATTAGAAACCCAATTAATTCATGGCGAAGGACTATTTGCACCTCGTTCATTTTACGTTTAGCCAGGAATGTAAACTGTCCCTAAACGCGAATGTATTGGACATTGACGATTTGCCATATAAACAATTCATCAACATTTACCATTCAAAAACTCAACACAAACAGCATATAAATGCGAGACATATCACATTTGCAGTCATAAACATCGCTTGTTAAGGTGCCCTCAGATTAATTTAATGACGAGGAAACACTCATGAAAAAACTTAACATCCTGATCCTTTCTGCTCTGACCGCGGTATCGGGCTCCGCACTGGCCATGGGTGGCAGCATTGAGCAGGGTAAAAACTTTACTAACCTCAATCTGGAAATGGGGAAATCCTCATCCGGCCTGTATGCGGAGAGCAACTGGCTGAAAAACACCGATGACGGTACCCAGACCGGCGGCGTTGGGGCAGGCTACAACCTGGAAGTGGGTCCGGTGATGCTGAACGCTGGCGCGAAAGCCATCTACATCGGCCCGAAAAAAGGCGATAACGGCGTGGCATTCCCGATTGGCGGCGGCGTTAACGTTGCGCTTACGGACAGCATTCACGTGTTTGGTGAAGGTTATGTGGCGCCAGACGGCCTGAACAACAGCGTGAAGAACTATGTTGAAGCTAACGGCGGCGTAAGCTGGACGCCAGTCAAACCTGTCACGCTGAAAGTGGGCTATCGCCACGTGAGCGTAGACGGTAAAGACGGTCGTCCAAACCACACGCTGATCGATGGTGCATATGTAGGCGGTGGAGTGTCCTTCTAAGCCTGTTTGCGCGTTTCGCCCGGCGGCGCTACGCTTGCACGGGCCTACAATGAAGGGTGCAATGTATTAAAATTATTGCACATTGATTGTAGGCCGGGTAAGCGCAGCGCCACCCGGCAAGAAAGGCGATGCGACCGTTAATAAAAAACCTGCCGGATGGCAGGTTTTTTTATTAACGCATTACTTGCGAACGACCACCAGCTTCTGGTTCACAAACTCTTTGATCCCCAGGTCCGACAGCTCTCGTCCGTAACCCGAACGTTTTACGCCGCCGAACGGCAGCTCTGCCGCAGTGTCGGTGAGCCAGTTGATGTACACCATCCCGGTCTCAATGCGCGACGCCATTTTCTTCGCGCGCTCAATGTTCTGGCTGAACACCGCGCCGCCCAGACCGTAGTGGGAATCGTTAGCCAGTGCGACCGCTTCGTCGTCGCTTTTCACCACGTAAACCTGCGCTACCGGACCGAAGAACTCCTCGAAGTACGCCGGGTTATCACGCGAGATATGCGTCAGGATGGTCGGCTCAAAGAAGCTTCCGTCACGCTGAACCGGCTTGCCGCCATGGTGCAGCTTCGCGCCATTTTTCACCGCCTCGTTAACCTGTTTAGTTAGCGTCTCCAGCGCGTCTTTGGACGACAAAGGCCCCAGCGTGGTGCTTTCGTCCAGCGGATCGCCAATTTTCACCTGCTTAAACGCCTCGGTGAATTTGCGCAGGAAGGCGTCTGCAATCTTTTCATGCAGGATAAAGCGCTTCGCCGCGGTACAGACCTGCCCGGCATTGTTCAGCCGCGCGTTAACGCCGATCTTCACGGCTTTATCCAGGTCGGCATCGTCCAGCACCACGAACACGTCGTTCCCGCCCAGTTCCAGGGTCGATTTTTTGAGGTGCTTCGCAGCCTGTGCCGCAACCACGCTACCCGCTTTTTCTGAACCGGTCAGCGCCGCCCCCTGTACGCGATCGTCGGCGATGATGTTCGCCACCTGTTCGGACGAGATAAACAGGTTGGTCCACGCCCCTTCCGGCGCGCCCGCTTCACGTACCAGCTGTGCAAAGGTCTCTGCACAGTGCGGCACGATGCTGGCGTGCTTGGCGATCACCGGGTTGCCCGCTGCCAGGTTTGGCGCCAGAACGCGCATCAGCTGATAGTACGGGAAGTTCCATGGCTCGACGGCCATCAGCACGCCGATGGGGTGATGTTCAACCCATGCTTCCCCGAGTTCAGAGTCATACTTCATCGGGGCCAGGAACTGCTTCGCGTTGTCCGCATAGTAGCGGGCGATTTGCGCGCACAGCTTCACTTCGCCACGGCTTTGTTCGATGAGCTTGCCCATCTCCTGACTGGCGATTTTCGCCAGATCCTCCACGCGTTCGTCGATCAGGTCCGCCAGCTTATGCAGCACCGGCAGGCGCTGGCTTATGTCGCCTTTCGCCCAGTCGGAGTGATAGAGCGCATCGGCTGCCTTCAGCGCCGCTTCAACGTCTGCGTCAGTGTGAGAGGGATATTCTTTGATGAGCTGGTTCGTGGCAGGATTTACTGTCTGGTAAGCCATATCGAATCTCCTTGTTTTACCGCTTAGGGTATTAAGGGTAGTCAATCTGACTGGCTTTGAAGGTAAAGTTGGGTATATACGGAGGGTTCTTAACAAGACGCTGCCAGGCGATGCGCAGACATGGTATAAAAAATGCTCATCAATGGAGTTCCTATGACCGATACCCGCCACATCCGCCAGACCTTTAACCGCGCAGCAGGCCTTGAGCTGCGCAGTACGTGGCAGAGCACCCGGGCATACAAACGTCATTGCCATCCACAGCTCTCCATCGGCGCGATTGTGGAAGGCCAGACCTGCTGCGTAAGTCACGGCAACGCGTACGTTCTTGATCCCGGTGATCTTATCGTGATCCCGGCTTATGCCCCGCACAGCTGCAACCCCGTTGTCGGGAAGCCGCGCAGTTACCATATGCTCTATATCGACACCGATCTTCCCCTGGCGCTACAGGTTATTCGCGATCCCACGCTCTTTAAGCACTTTCTTGCCGTTGTCGGGACGATGTCCTCCGCATCCGTGGAGACCCTGCTTTCTGCCCTTCCCCGTTGCGCGGGTGAGATGAATGCACCTCGCTCAACCAGCCAGCAGGTTCAGCAGGCGTTACTCTCCGACCTTGCCGCACCGCCTTCCCTTGACGAACTCGCCCAACGATTCTCACTGCGCAAGGAGACGCTGATCCGCACTTTCAGGCAGGATACCGGCCTGACGCCGGGCAGTTTCCTCAACATTTCGCGCGTGGAGTACGCCAAAGCGCGGCTGCGCGCGGGGGATGATATCGCCGACGTGGGCTACCAGAGCGGGTTTGCCGACCAGAGTCATTTTCATAAGACCTTCGTGAATTATACCGCTGCCACGCCGCGCCAGTACGCCACGGGCCGATCAATATCAGACAATAATCAGGATACGTAACGTCGTAAGGTGACCTCAGATTTGTCACTGAGGTCGCTATGGAACTGTTATTTCCCTCCGCCTTTCTTGCCCTGGCGCTGGCGCATTTTGTTGCCCTGTTAAGCCCGGGCCCGGATTTCTTCCTGCTGGTAGGCTACACCGCCCGCTACCGGCTGCGCGGCAGCGCCGGATTGTGTCTCGGCATCGCAGCAGGTAACGGGTTGTATATCTTACTGGTGATTATCGGCTGGAGCGCGCTGCGCCAGTTTGGGTGGCTGTTTACGCTTATCGAACTGTCCGGCGCGCTGTACCTGCTGTGGATTGGCTCGCATCTTGTGCGCAGCCGCCCGCAGCCGCTGGCGCTGGAAGAAACCCGCCAGCGCTGCCCTTCTCTGCGGAAGCAAATCCTGCTGGGGCTGGGTTCGGCGCTGTTAAATCCCAAAAACGCGTTGTTCTACCTGGCGCTAATGACAGCGTTACTCGGGCCGGACGTCACGCTGCTTCAGCAGGCGACCTGCGGCGTCTGGATGGTGATGGTGGTGCTGGTATGGGATCTGGCGCTGATATCGCTGATGGGGTTACCGGCGGTTCAGCGAAAGCTCAGCCGTTCGCTCTGGCTGATAGAGCGCACGGCAGGGGTGGTGTTGATGGGGTTTGGTGGGTGGGTGCTGTGGCGGGTAGTGGCAAATATCCTCTGAGAGAAAAGGCAGCCTGACGCTGCCTGTGTTATTTTTTGTTCTGATCGCGCAGCATCGCCTCGCGCAAAATGGCATTAAGCCGCGTCTGGTAACCTTTCCCTGGCCGTTTAAGCCACTCCATCACGTCGGCGTCAATGCGTACTGATGCCTGAGTTTTGAGCGGTCGATAGAATTTTCCCCGCACGGCACCGGCCCAGCGATCATCCTCCGTGGCCGGTATATCGCTGTAATCAATTTCCCTGTCGGGTTTATCCGCCAGCGCTTTGAGTTCAGCCTCCCGGCGGGCACTCACTTCCGGTGCACTACCGCGTTTATGTTTAACGATGCTCATAACGCCTCCTCTCTTTACGATCCGCTTTACGCGCACTGATGATACGTATGATTTCATCCCCGCTTTCAAAACGTACCGTGTGCGCGACCAGAATGACAATAACGCCCTGTACAAGACCAATGGTTTGCCAGCGAAACTCCCCGTTTTCATAACGATCCTGAACAGACAAATGGCAGGGATCGTCAAAAACCAGAACTGCATCTTCAAAACGAATGGCGTGTTTTTGCAGATTGCTTTTCGCCTTATTGCTATCCCACTCATACTCTATAGGCATAGTGTACCCTTCCCTGATTGTATATACAAAAAAGCATATACAAACAGAGCAGTATTTGAACAAAAAAGATAATGTTTTGATTTGATTTCTGAAGGAGCATTCCAGAAAGTGAGATGACTGGCCTCGTGCAGCTTTGCACTTTTCCCCCGTATCCCTCTATCCTTAACCCATGGAAAAACATACCGAACTCAAACGCGCCAAGCTTCTCGCGCTGTCGCTGCTGCTGATTGCCGTCGCAGCGTTTATCACCACCCTGTTCCTGCCGCAAACCTTCTGGGTGCGCGGCGTAAAGGCCATTGCCGAAGCGGCGATGGTCGGCGCGCTGGCGGACTGGTTTGCCGTTGTCGCGCTGTTCCGCCGGGTGCCAATTCCCTTTATCTCGCGCCATACGGCGATTATCCCGCGCAATAAAGACCGCATCGGCGACAATCTCGGCCAGTTCGTGCAGGAAAAGTTTCTCGATACGCAATCCCTTGTCGATCTTATCCGTCGCTACGAGCCCGCACAGATGATTGGGACCTGGTTCAGCCAGCCCGATAACGCCCGGCGCGTGGGGCAGCATCTGGTGCAGGTGATGAGCGGTTTTCTGGAACTTACCGACGATGGACGCATTCAGCGCCTGCTCAAACGCGCCGTCCACAAGGCTATCGACAAGGTCGATCTAACCGAGACCAGCGCCGTCATGCTGGAAAGCATGACCAAAAACAACCGTCACCAGGTGCTGCTGGACGCCATCATCAACCGCCTGATTACCCTGATTCAGCGGGAAAGCACGCGGGAATTTATTGCCGACCAGATCGTCCACTGGCTTAAGACCGAGCATCCGCGCAAGGCGATGGTGCTGCCCACCGAGTGGCTGGGCGATCAAAGCGCGGAGATGGTGTCGAACGCGGTGAACACGCTGCTGGACGATATCAGCCACGACCGCACGCACCAGATCCGTCAGGCGTTTGACCGCGCCACGATCAAGTTCATCGACAATCTGAAAAACGATCCGGAGATGACGGCGAAAGCCGAGAATATCAAACACTACCTGAAGAATGACGAAGCCTTTAACCGCTATCTGGGGGAAATGTGGGCTGACCTGCGCCAGTGGCTGAAAAATGACATGCAGAGCGATGATTCCCGCGTGAAGCAGCGTATCGCCAACGCCGGGCTGTGGTTTGGCGAAACGCTGACCAACGACGCCAGCCTGCGGGCGTCGCTGAATGAGCATCTGGAGCAGGCCGCGCACCGCGTGGCGCCGGATTTCGCCGCGTTCCTGACGCGCCATATCAGCGACACGGTGAAAAGCTGGGATGCCAAAGACATGTCACGCCAGATAGAACTCAATATCGGTAAAGATCTTCAGTTCATTCGCGTTAACGGTACCCTTGTGGGCGGAACAATTGGCCTGATCCTGTTTCTGCTCTCGCAACTGCCCGCCGTGCTGGGGCATTAATCCGCTTTTGGCGGCGCGATAACGTAGCGCGTCGCCTCGAAGCGGTTCAGGATCAGGTGCACCAGAAAGACCATCGTCAGCGTGATCACCAGCGCGAAGGTGACGGAGGTGATGCGGTACAGATCGCTGAACACCAGGTCGCTGTCCGGGTGCATGTTCTGCCCGAACATAATGCCGATGGTGGTGATACTGGCGAAGCCTACCCCGGCGCCGACCTTCTCCATTACGTGCAGACGCGCGCCAAACGCCAGTCCAAGGCCAATCAGCGGCATCATCAGCAGCATATGGCTGCTGTGATCGTAGAGGATAAGCTGGACGACAAGGATATAGAGACACCCCAGCACCACGCCGACTACGCGCCAGATGGAGCTGATAACCGAGCCGCGATAGTGCATCGGGAACAGGATCAGAATGCCCGCCATCAGCGCCGAAAGCGAATCGCTTAAGTCGCTCATCTGGAACACCACGAAAATCAGCGTCGCCACGGTGCCCGAGAGCAGAGACTCGTGGCGCACGCGGGCGTCATCTTTCTCGATCAGCGGCGGCGGCTTACGCGGCTCCACGTCCGGCAGCAGGTAGTTCATCAGCGCGCTCAGACACACCGCCATTACGCTCGCTTCGATGTTAGAGAATAAAAGCGTGTGCCAGTTGGTGGTGGGGTAGCTCATAAAGTTGAGCATCACGCTCTGGCAAACCACGCCCATCGAGCCGAACAGGAACAGCGGCCCCTTACTCATAAAGCGAAAACGCATCACGTACAGGGCAAACACCACCAGCGTCATAATGACCGGCCACTGGGACAGATAGCCGATGATAAACACCATTTCGATGCAGTTCAGCGAGGCGCTGAAGATAAACTGCTTCGCCACGTGGCGGTTAAACACCGGCACCAGCGAGAGCAGCATGATCGGATAGACCACAAAAAACACGCCGTAGCTGGTGTTGTAGAAACTCGAAATACTGAGCGCAATCATCCCGGCAAAGACGATACGCAGGGTCTGGCGAAAGTCGTTTGCCGTATAGACGATGTTGCCGTGCGGGGTAAATACCCGCGCCAGGGTGCTAATAGACATAGTGAAGCAGGCTCACCAGATGGATTTGCATCCCGGAGAAGAATCGCGCAAACGGCCCTTCGCTATTGTAGAGCTGCACGGTGGCGCGCGCGCCGGTCGGCAGCGACTTCGGTAAGGCTTCGTCCAGCGCCACGTGAATGCGCATACGCTGGGCATCACGCACCCAGCGGTTGGAGGTTTCCGGTTCAGAAAGTTGACCGTTTACGGCCTCCTGTCCGGCGAGGATCCCCGCGTCGCTGCTGGTGACGTGGGCACGGAAAACTTGCCCCGGGAAGGCGTCGAACACCACGGCGGCGTCGGTCCCCTGGTGGGTATGCCGCAGGCTCTTCTCGCGGAAATCCGCCACGATATCGATCCGGGTGTTCACCAGCGCCAGCGCAGCCGAACCGGACGAGGCGTAAAAACCGGGGCTTAATTGCAGGTTACTGACCGTGCCGTCCGCCTCGGCGTAGACCTTCGTCCAGCCAAGATTCAGCTCCGCTTCATCCAGCGCGTTACGGTATTTTTGCAGCGTCACGTTGCGGTGCTCATCCCGCTCGCCGCGCTGAATGCGCAGGTTATGAATATTCGCCTGAATCGAGCTGACGGACTGCTCGCTGCTCTGCCAGGTGGTACGGACCTTATCCAGATCCGCCTGCGACACGCTCTGCAAGGTACTCAGTTTCTGGTAGCGGTCGAAGGTAACTTTGTCATTACGCGCCGTCAGCACCGCGGTTTTCAGGCTGGCCTGCGCCGCGGCAATCTGCGCGTCCAGCTGATCGTTAGACAGACGCGCCTGTTCCAGCGCAATCTGCGCCGCTTCGACCTTATTGCGAAACGGCGTGGCGTCGAGCTCAAACAGCAGATCGCCTCTCTTAACCTGGCTATTGTTGTGGACATGTACCGCCGCCACATACCCGGAGACGCGGGCAGACACCGGGGTCACCACGCGCATCACGGTGGAGTCCGGCGTCAGCGGGATCCAGATATCCGCGACGATAAAGTAGACAAACATCAGCAGGAAAGAGGCAATACTCACCCTTACCCAGCGGGCAAACTTTTGTTCAGGAGTCATTATTTTTCGGTCTTATTATCTTCTTCGCGGATTGTCCGCAAATTGCAGGCGATTTGATTGAGTGTGGCGCTGAAAATATCGAGATGTTCCGGCGCGATGTTTTGCGATACGCGCGCCTGATACGTCTCAATCACCTGAGAGAGCCTTTCAAGAATGGCTTTTCCCTCAGGCGTCAGCGTCAGCAGCCGGATACGCTTGTCATACGGCGAGACGGTGCGCAGCAGGTAGCCCTGCTTTTCCAGCTGTGTCAGCGTACGCATTAGCGGAGGCAGTTCAATCCCCTGCACTTCCGCCAGCTCGCTGACCGAGACGTTATCCCCGAGTTGATGAAGCTGCATCATCACCGTCCAGCTCGACTGGGTTAACCCGGTGTCGAGAATGGCGTCGTCGATGACTGCGCGCCACTGACGCACGATCATCGCCATCCGCATGCCCATCGGCCTGCGGCTAAACAGATCTTCTTCACTCATGGGGAATCCTCTCGTAGTACGCCATTACGATAATAGTTATCAGGGTAAGTATCAAGAAACGAGAAGTTAAAGCGCAGGAATTGCGAAACGATGTTCTCCCTCTCCCTGTGGGAGAGGGTCGGGGTGAGGGCATCAGCCCGCAACGGCGTTTAGCGGCTAAAATGCTTCCTGACGGCACTTTTCCCCGAAGCCGTCACCACCACCTCCCTATACCCCGCCACCCGCTGGATCCAACCTTTGCTTCCCATGTGGATGAGCAGCGCCGCGCCGGCCTCTCCCCCCAGATGAAACCGCCGCTCGCTCCAGTCCAGGCAGGCGCAGCACGCCTTGCGACGGGTATTGGGATTTAACGGAATACCAAGCTTCAGAAACTGCTCGCGGCCATGTAGCGTGAGCGCTGAACCGTCTGCCTCAAGCCAGCCTTCCGCCTGCATGAATTCATAGATATGCACCGCCACCGTTCCGGCAAGATGGTCGTAGCAGGTTCGTGCTTCGCGCAGGGCTTTTGGCGCGGAGGTTTCCGGCGGCGTGATGCGGCTCCAGGAGAGCCCCATCATCTGCTCGACAAGCGCCGCCACGTCGTGTCCCGCCAGGCGATAGTAGCGATGCCGCCCCTGAGACAGGCAGGTAATCAACTTTCCCTCCACCAGCCGCGCGAGATGCCCACTGGCGGTCGACGGCGCAACGTCTGCCGCCACGCTCAGCTCTGTAGCCGTCCACGCCCGCCCGTCCATCAGAGCACAGAGCATCTTCACGCGCGACGGATCGGCCATTGTAGCCGCTACAGCGGCAATGGCCTGTTCCAGCGCCGCCGCAATTTCACCCTGCTCGCCGGGCCTGTTGTCGAAAATCACATGAACGTCATACATCCGCGTGCCCTCCCGTTTCGGAGCTGTACTCCCGCATCAGCTGCGCCACGCGAATACGGTAGAAAGAAAAAATCGACTCCCGTCCTTCGGCCTGCGCCGCCTGATGAAAGACGTTCTGCTTCCAGCGGCGGACGGCCTCTTCATCCCGCCACCAGGAAAGGGACAGGATTTTGCCGTCGGTCGTCAGGCTCTGGAACCGTTCGATATCAATAAAGCCGTCGATATCGGCCAGCACAGGCTTAAGCTCTGCGGCAAGTTGAAGATAGCGCGCCTGATGCGCCGGTGCAGCTTTGGCTTCGAAAAGGACTGCGATCATGAAGGTCTCTCCGTTGTGATGTTGGGGAGAGAATGCAGAATGGAGAGATACAATGCTTCGGTATGGAGCGAAGTGTTTGCCGGATGGCGCTGCGCTTATCCGGCCTACGGTGTTTTGTAGGCCCGGTAAGCGTAGCGCCACCGGGCAGGGTTTAACCCACAATCGACCTCGGCTCCATAAACGCCCGAATCCCCCACTCGCCATCGTCACGTCCCGCCAGGCTTACGGGCGCTGGTGGCGATAATCCGCGAGCGCGGGATTACTCCAGGTTAGCCTTGTTCAGCCCATATGCCGCATCCAGCGAGCCCGGCTCCATGCGGGAGGTAATGCCCAGGCGGTTCCAGGCGTTGATCGCTACGATGGCGAAGTTCAGCTCTGAAATCTCCACGTCCGAGAAGTGCTCCGCCACGCTGCGGTACAGCGCGTCGCTCACGCCGTGAACGCCAATCTGGGTCAGCGCTTCGGTGAAGGCCAGCGCGGCTTTCTCGCGGGCGCTGAACAGCGGCGAATCGCGCCATGCCGCCAGATGGTACAGGCGCAGCTCGCGCTCGCCGGCAATTTTGGCCTCTTTCGAATGCATATCCAGGCAGAAGGTACAGCCGTTCAGCTGCGAGACGCGAATGTCGATCAGGTGCTTCAGCGCCGGATCAATGGAGGTTTTCGCCACTTCCATGCTCAGGGCGGAAAGCGCGTTGGCGAGTGCAGGTGTGGCTTTGTGGTGGTTTACGCGGGTGCTCATTGTCTTTCCTCTTTTTTGTGCGGTTTTTATCATGCGATGAGGCAAATCTACGCCGTTAATGACATAGTAAAAAGACACAAAAAACCTGAAATGAGGTAGGACATGAAGCCAGGCTATCACGACATTTATACCCGCTATCGCGATAACATCACGCGCGGCGTACTGAAGCCCGGCGACAAAGTGCCTGCCATCCGCGTGCTGGCTGAAGAGCTTAAGGTCGCGCGAAAAACCGTTGAAACAGCCTATGCCATTCTGACGGGGGAAGGATATCTGGTAAGCCAGGGCGCGCGCGGCACGCGGGTGAATCCGGATCTTCTGCTGCCCGCGCAAAACGCCCCGGCAGAACAAGCGACCGGCACGCTGCCGGCGTCGTTGATTAGCCAGCGCGAACGGGCCGGTTTTCTGCGCCCCGGCATTCCCGCGCTCAACAGCTTCCCCTATAAAAAATGGCTGCTGCTGGCAGGCCAGGCGACGCGCGCCATGCGTCAGGATGAAATGCTCAACCCGCCGGTGCTGGGCTGGTATCCGCTGCGCGAGGCAATTGCCCGCTATCTCAATATCTCGCGCGGGTTGTCCTGCACCGCAGAACAGGTGCTGATCACCAGCGGCTACAGCGGCAGCCTGCGCCTGATCCTCGACACGCTCGCCAGCCGCAGCGATAAGGTGGTATTTGAGGATCCGGGCTACTTTATGGGCCAGCAGTTGCTCAAGCGCATTGTGCCCCGCCTGCACACCGTGCCGGTCGATCGCGCAGGGATGGATACGGACTACCTGCTGCGTAATCACCACGATGCCCGCTTCGCCATCGTTACCCCGTCGCACCAGAGCCCGCTGGCGGTGACGCTCTCCCTGCCGCGCAAGCAGCAGCTGCTCGACTGGGCGTCACAAAACGAGGCGTGGATTATCGAAGATGACTATGACGGCGAATTTCACTACACCCGCAAAGTGCTGCCGTCGTTGAAAAGCCTCGACCAGCATGACAGGGTGATCTTTATGGGCACCTTCAGCAAAACCATCATGCCTTCACTGCGCATGGGCTACGTGGTGATGCCCGCCAGCACCGTCGGCGCGTTTACCGACAGCGCGGACATCCTCACCAGCGGCCAGCCGGTGCTGACACAAAAGATCCTCACTGCCTTTCTCAACGAGGGGCATTTTTTTCGGCATCTCAAGAAGATGCGCGCGCTCTATCAAACCCGCCGCGACTGGATGATTGCCGCCCTGCGTGAGGTCTATGGCGATCTGTTCTTCACCGAGCAAAACGACGGTGGAATGCATATTGTCGCGTTCCTCGCAAAGGGAAGCGCTGACCGGGAGATCGCCCGCTGCTGGCAGGAACAGCAATTGCAGGTCAATGCGCTTTCGGCGTGGTATCGCGGGTCGGGCAAACGCTACGGGCTGGTGATGGGCTATAACAACGTGCGGTCATATCAGGAGGCGGTTGAGCTGCTGGAAAGGCCGAAACGGCAGACGCTTGCGCTGTTGAGCTGAAAACCGCCGGGTGGCGGCTGCGCCTTACCCGGCCTACGGTCTCCTGTAGGCCCGGTAAGCGTAGCGCCACCGGGCAACCCTATGCTCACACATCATATCGCGATAACCCGACGTCCTTGAGCTGCTCGTCGCTCATCTGGCTCAGAATACGGCGGGTACGGTTGATGCGATACCAGTTACGCAGCGTTTTCGCTATCCAGACAAACGCGATAAACGGACGTTTTGAACGATTCTCGTAGAATTCCATGATGCTCTCCTCGCTGTGCCAGTGGAGTTATCATCATGGAAAACGGCCAGTACAATACAGATTCAAAAACCGCTTTTGTTTACCATACAGATCCGCTAAAACGGTATCTGCATGGTGGTTTACCCATCAATCTGTACTGGTTTAATGCTCTGTATGGTGAAAAAAAAGGATACAGCATGACGCGCTATCAACATCTGGCCAACCTCCTGGCGGAACGTATCGAACAAGGGCTGTATCGCAGCGGTGAACGTCTGCCGTCGGTACGCACGCTGAGCCAGGAGCACGGCGTGAGCATCAGCACCATACAGCAGGCCTACCAGATCCTCGAAAACCGCCAGCTGATTACGCCTCAGCCGCGCTCCGGCTATTTTGTCTCGAAACGCAAAGCCCAGCCGCCCGTCCCGGCGATGACGCGCCCGGTACAGCGCCCCGTGGACGTCACCCAGTGGGACGAAGTGATGATGCTGCTGGACGCCCGCGCCGACAAAGAGATGATCTCCTTTGGCGGCGGCTCACCGGACATTAACCAACCGAGCCTGAAGCCGCTGTGGCGTGAGATGAGCCGCATTGCGCAGCATAATCCGGGCGAAATGCTGAGCTATGACGTGCTCGACGGGCGCCTGGAGCTACGCGAGCAAATCGCCCGTCTGATGCTGGATGGCGGCTCCACCGT
Source organism: Enterobacter sp. DN (assembly GCF_046054285.1). NCBI lineage: Bacteria > Pseudomonadati > Pseudomonadota > Gammaproteobacteria > Enterobacterales > Enterobacteriaceae > Enterobacter > Enterobacter sp. DN. The sequence goes on along the minus strand of NZ_JBJJTG010000004.1, from coordinate 196,980 downwards.
GGCGGCAAACGAGATTGTCATCACCAACGGCTGCCACGGCGCGCTGTCGATCGCTCTGCTCTCGGTGTGCAAGCCGGGTGACATCGTGGCAGTCGAGTCACCATCGTTTCACGGCACCATGCAGATGCTGCGCGGCTTTAACATCAAGGCCATTGAAATTCCCACCGATCCCGAGACCGGGATCAGCATCGAGGCGTTAGAGCTGGCGCTGGAGCAATGGCCGATCAAGGCGGTGATCCTGGTGCCGAACTGCAATAACCCGCTCGGGTTTATCATGCCGGAGTCTCGCAAGAAGCAGGTCTTAGCCCTGGCACAGCGGCACGATATCGTGATTGTTGAGGATGACATTTACGGCGAGCTGGCGGCGGAGTACCCGCGTCCGCGCACCATTCATTCTATGGACATAGATGGCCGCGTGCTCTTATGCAGCTCGTTTACCAAAACCGTGGCGCCGGGCCTGCGCGTCGGCTGGATCGTGCCGGGGCGCTATTACGACCGGGTGATGCACATGAAGTACGCCGCGGGCGGGTTTAACGTGCCGGGCACGCAGATGGCGGTGGCGGCGTTTATTCGCGACGGCCATTACCATCGCCACGTGCGCCGTATGCGTCAGATTTATCAGCAGAATATGGAAACCTATACCTGCTGGGTGCGGCAGTATTTTCCGGCAGAGATATGCGTCACCCGCCCGCAAGGAAGCTTCCTGCTGTGGGTTGAGCTGCCGGAGACGGTCGATATGGTGTGCGTCAGCAAGCAGCTGTGCCGTCTGAAGATCCAGGCTGCGGCCGGGTCTCTGTTTTCTGCCTCCGGGAAGTACCGCAACTGCCTGCGGATCAACGTGGCGTTGCCGCCGACGGAGAAGAACCGCGAAGCGCTGAGGAAGATGGGCGAGGCAATTGTGATTGCGATGGAGGAGTAGTGCGGCCTGTTGCCCTCACCCCAACCCTCTCCCAAAGGGAGAGGGTGGAAACCGCCACCGGGCAATGGTCAACGACTCAGAACTTCCACGAAACGCTGCCCACAATGCTGCGTTCTGCACCGAAGTAGCAGTAAGAGAGCGAGTTACACGCCGCGACGTAGCTTCTGTCCGTCAGGTTATTGACGTTCAACTGCGCGCTCACGCCCGTGAGCCCCACTTTCGACAGGTCATACCCCACGGTCATATCCACCAGCGTGTACGACGGAAGCGTATGGGTGTTCTGGCGATCGCTGGCGATCCCGTTGACATAGCGCACGCCGGAGCCGACGGTCAGGCCATCCAGAGGGCCGGTTTTGACGTCGTAACTCAGCCAGGCGCTGGCCATGTTACGCGGGGCATAAACGGCGCGCTTGCCCTCCTCTTCCGGGCTGCTCTTCTTGTAGCGAATATCCGTGTAGGTGTACGCGGCCTGCATACGCAGGCTGTCGGTCAGCTGACCAATCGCCTCCAGTTCAACGCCTTCGGATTCGATTTCACCGATGGAACGGTACGGATCGGTCGGCTCCTCTTTAGTGGCAATGTTCTTCTGGTTAATGCGGAACACCGAGGCGCTGAACTGGCTGTTCATCCCCTCCGGCTCATACTTCACACCCGCTTCCCACTGCTTGCCCTTCATCGGATCCAAAATGTTGCCCTGCTCGTCGGCAAAGCTGGTCGGCGTAAAGGCGGTAGAGTAGCTGACGTACGGCGCGACGCCGTTATCAAACAGATACAGCAGCGCCGCGCGGCTGCTGAAGTTATTTTTATCCAGATCGCTGCGGGTGTGGTTGAAGTTGTCGACGTTCGACACGCTCACCTGGTCGTAACGCCCGCCCAGCGTGAGGCGCCAGCGGTCAATGGACATCTGATCCTGTAGGTAGTAGCCGGTCTGGCGCAGCTTGTGTTTTTCCCTGCTGTACTGGGTGATGTAGTCCGGCTTCGCGCCGTAAACAGGATGGAAAGCGTCAATCGGCGGGAAGCCGCCGTAGTAGCCAGTGACGTTGTTGGTGCGGTCCTGGTAGTCCATGCCGATCAGCACGCGGTGGTTTACCGCCCCGGTATCGAAGCTGCCGTCGACCTGGTTATCCAGGGTGATGGCGTTCATCTTCTCGTCGGAGCCGGAATAGCCGCGGTTCAGCTCGGTGTCATTCAGCCAGCCTGCGGCATACACCTGGTTCAGCTCGACTTTGGTGTGCAGGTAGCGCAGCTTCTGGCGCACGGACCAGCCGCTGTCAAACAGGTGCTCGATGTTATAGCCGACCATGTTTTCCCGACGATCGTACTTGTCGTAATCGTCCTCGCCCTCGAAGAAGGTGTTGGAGATTTTCTTACCGCTGTGCGGTACAACGGTGCCCTCATATGGCAGGCCGGAGTGGCTGCCGCCTTCCGGATCGCGGTGCAGGTAGGCCATTAGATCCAGACGGGTGTTGTCGGTGATACGCCAGGTCAGGCTCGGCATCAGGGCGTAACGCTCTTCCTTCAGCGGATCGAACTGGGAATCGGCATAGCGGGTCATCCCGCTGAGGCGCACCGCCACGCGGTCGTTATCATCAACCGGGCCAGTGACGTCGAACATCGCCCCACGCTGGTTATTGTTACCGGCGAAGAGCTTGATCTCCCCGCCAGGATCGAACGATGGCTTACGGGAGGTGAGCGCCACAATCCCGCCCGGCGATGAGCGGCCATAGAGCACGGAGGCCGGACCGCGCACGACTTCGATACTGTCCAGGAACCACGGGTCAACCACCAGCGAGCTGTGGGAGTTGGTGTCGCCCATCATCTTCAGGCCGTCGAGGTAGACGTTGTCCAGGCTGCCGTCCGAGAAGCCGCGCAGCACCATGTAGTCAAAGCGGTTTGACGCCCCGATCTGGTTGCTGTAGACCCCCGGCGTGTAGCTCACGGCCTGACGCACGCTGGTTGCGCCCTGCTCTTCGAACTGCTCGCGAGTGACGATAGAGACCGACTGCGGGGTTTCAATATCCGGTGTTTCAAGCTTGGTGGCCGCAGACTGCATCTGCGAGGTCACCACCACGGTGTCAGTTTTTTGGGCATCCTGCGCCAGTAAAGGAAAAGCAACGCTACCGGTAACCCATCCCACCAGCAGTGCCAGACGCGATTTAACAAACATAACCCTCTCCAGAGATATTTCTTATTGTTAATAAGAATTATTACCTTTTTGAGAGTGCAAACGGCTATGCGTGCCGCCAGGTTACGTATGCGCGATGCTAAACCACACGGAATGCATTCGCGCGACAGGAGAAATTACGTTAGCGGAGTTTGCGCACGTCCCCCGGTGAAATCCCGTAATGACGACGAAACGCGGTGGCAAAGTTGGTGGCATGCTGATACCCGCACATCCAAGCCGCCTGCTGCACGCTGTGGCCTTCCAGCAGATAGCGGCGCGCCAGCGCAAGGCGACAGTCGCGAAGGTAATCGAAGAGCGTGCAGCCGTAGCGCTGACGGAACTTGCTGCGCAGGCTGCTTGGGCTCATTGCGGCAAGGGCTGCCAGCTGCGCGAGAGTATGATCCCGTTCAGGAGACTGTTCCAGCAGGCTCCGCACGCGTTCAAGACGCGCATGCTCAGGGCGGCCTGGGCAAGGCTGCTGGCGCTGGTTGAGGCCATGGCCGAGCAGCTGATACATCAGCCCCTCCAGCAACAGCTTGCGTGAGAGCACGCTTCCCCCCTGCCGCTGCGCATGCAGAATACCTGACATCACAAACTCGGGAACCTGCCAGACAAACGCGGGTGCATTCAGGCTTTGCCATTCCAGAAGCAATGACTCAAGCAGGGCTTCACGTCCGGCATCGTGCGGGTAGACGCCAAACGAGAGCGTTTTCAGCGTGCTGTCGGCATCGTGACGCGCGCTCATCACCTGATCTTCACTCAGACGTGAGCTGAACGCCATGCCCGGGCGGACGGGATAATTGATACCATTGAGCGTGAGCGTCACGCACCCTTCCAGCACCACCAGCATATAGAGCGGGCTGCTGTGGCGAGAGGTGGTTTCATAGGGCTGTAATACACGTACGTCGGAGTGGGTCAGCGAAATGCCGGACGAGAGCATCATCTCTTCAACATTCCCCTGCAACACGGGGCTACCGCTGACCTGCGCCTCTTTTAACTGGGGGAAACGGTAGTCGATGCCGTAGCGCTCGCCGAATACCTGAAAATCTTCAACAAAAAATATGCGTTTCGCTGATCTATTTTCACTCTGGAGCATCATTTGGGGCCTGCATCGGGGAAAGGACAGGCAAAACAGTACCATCCATTTGTAATGGCAGCAATCACCGGGCGCAGACACTATTACGCTCCGGACGAAGCCGGAGCGAAGGCATATATTTCCTTGCGAGAAATATATTTATGCTTCCTGCCACTCAGCAAAAACCTCTTTATGGTTTTTGGTCAGGACAACTTTATTATCTTCGACCTTATCAACCCAGCCGAGAGGAATAAAGTGGTGCTTGCCGCCCGATTCCGGATCGCTCTTCGCAAGCTTGATACGCTCACCATCAAGATGGTCCACAACCCCGACGTGCGTTCCGCAGCTGGCGACAACCTGAGTGTGATCCTTAATTGCGCTTTTATCTACCATAATTATTCTCCTGTTTCGGTTATTTGCCTGTTGCACGAAATTAACTGTAGCGCATAAATTCAGGCTTAAACGTCTTATTAGCATTTTGAAACATCATTGACAGAACCGAATATTAAGTCTACTTAACGCCGAAATGAAAAAATAAGAATGAGATGAATTATTACCGACTGATTATTTCCCGTTCATAATTAAATTATCGCAACCAACGAGGAGGTATTTATGACGATTCGCAATAATCGGGCAGAAATTTCACTGGCTCTTGGTGAAGCGGTTTTAGACATCGTGCAAAAAGGCCATGAAGTATCGCGAGAAAATCTTGCCCGGGCGATGAAAATCAAAGCGGAGAAAGAGCGCGACGATGAGCGGCTTCTTAACTACTGGAAGGCCTGTAATATGCTGGTCTGAACCTGGCGGCGTTTAGCCTGACTAAACGCCGCCTGCTGTTACTCGTCGAAGAACCAGTAGCCCTGGTTAATCAAACCGGTCAGCTCTTCCACAAACGCCGGATTATTCAGCGCATCGCCCAGCTCAGCCTGGCCGAGCTCGGTGAAGCGGCACAGCGCGTCCGCCCCGTTCACATCCGCCGTTTCCAGCTGTTCGCTGTTGATAAAGACGCTGCCGTTGATGTTCAGCACGCGCAGCCCGCTCAGGCGGGAGAGCGTTTCGCCCCCTTGCAGCGCGTCGAGCACCTCTTCTGCGGAATACGGCGGCTCGGCGGCGGCAATATCCAGCTCGTGACGCGGCGTGGAGACGAAGCTGCCAAACCATTTCGTAAAATCATCTGGCTTGCTAATCATGTCGATCATCATCTGGCGAATGCGATCGAGCTCGTACTGCTCCACGCGGCCAGGGTGTTCGCGGCAGGTCAGATCCGGATCGCTGTAATGTTCGCCGCCCAGATCGTTCTCCAGCGCGTAGTCGGCAAAGCTGCTGATCAGATCGCGACCGTTCGGCCCGCGGAAACCGACAGAGTAGTTGAGCGCGGTTTCATGGGTGAAGCCGTCATGCGGGAATCCAGGCGGAATGTAGAGGATATCGCCCGGGGCCAGATCTTCGTCGATGATCGGCTCAAACGGATCGACATGCAGCAGGGCCGGATGCGGACAGAACTGACGCATCGGCAGCTTGTCCCCCACGCGCCAGCGGCGGCTGCCCATCCCCTGGATAATAAACACATCGTACTGATCGATATGCGGCCCAACGCCGCCACCCGGGACGGAGAAGGAGATCATCAGGTCATCAAGACGCCAGTCCGGCAGGACGCGGAACGGACGCACCAGCTCTGCTGCGGGCATATGCCAGTGGTTCACCGCCTGCGCCAGCAGGGACCAGCCGGTTTCACCGAGGTTATCGAAATGCTCAAACGGGCCATTGCTCGCCTGCCACTTGCCGTTAGCATGGCTTACCAGGCGGCTATCAACTTCCGGCTCCATCGCCAGACCCGCCAGTTCATCAGGGGTAATGGGGTCGACAAAATTCGGGAAGGCATTTTTCAGCACAACGGGTTGTTTTTGCCAGTATTTTTCAAGAAATTCCGGCCAGTTCAGGTTCAGTTGATACGCCATGGATAGCACCAGTGAGAGGGGAGACAGGCGCGATTATAGAAGAGACAGCGAGGGGGGAACTTGTCATGGGTCAATCGAGCGCGCGTAGGTCGGGTAAGGCGAAGCCGTCACCCGACGCACACGCGGGCTTAAACTTAATCCAGGTTCAGCTCGTCATAATGGGTAATCAGTTTACCCACGATGCCGTAGTCCAGCGCTTCCGCCGGTGACATCCAGAAGTTACGGTCGGTGTCTTTCTTCACTTTCTCCAGCGGCTGGCCGGTGGCGTCAGCAATCAGCTTGTTCACGCGCTCCAGCATGCGGATGATCTCGCGCGCTTCGATTTCGATATCCGTTGCCTGACCGCGCACGCCGCCCAGCGGCTGGTGGATCATAAAGCGGGTATTCGGCAGAGCGTAGCGGTGCTCTTTTTTCGCCGCCAGGAAGATGGTGATCCCGGCGCTCGCCACCCAGCCGGTGCCGATCACATGCACTTCCGGACGGATAAACTTAATGAAGTCGTGGATGGTGTCGCCCGCTTCTACGTGGCCGCCCTGACTGTTGATGTACAGCTTGATCGGATCGTTGCTGACGCTTTGCAGCAGGATCATCTGAGTGATGACCTTCTGGGCCAGCTCCTGGTTAATCTCTCCGGAGATGACAATCGAACGGGATTCCAGCAGTTTTTGCTGTAGAGCGCCCGCGCCGTTTGTTCCTTCCGCTTTTTCCTTGTCGCTTTCTTTCAGTGTGTAGTGCATTGTTGTTTCCTCAGCTTGTCGCGCTCAAAACCAGAGTGTAGCCTGTTTTACCGGTGAAAGTCCTCACAGACAAATAACGAGGGATCTTATGAATATTGCACATGTCGCACTCTGGACCCGCAGCCTGGACGCGCAGGTTCAGTTCTGGGAAACGGTGTTTGGCGGCCGCAGTAATGACCGCTACGTCAGCAAAAATCGTCCGGGGTTTAAATCTCACTTTATTACCCTGGATGACGGGCCGACCATCGAGCTGATGACGCTGCCGGGCCTGCCCAGTGCACCTTCGCACCCGGAATTTATCGGCTGGGCGCATATCGCCATCAACGTCGGCAGCAAAGCGCAGGTGGACAGTATGGCAGCGCAGGCGCAGGCAAGCGGCTCCCTGCTCAGCGCCCCGCGTATGACCGGGGACGGTTTCTATGAAGCGGTGATTGCGGACCCGGACGGCAACCGTATTGAGCTTGTCGGTGCATAAAAACAGCGTTTCGTTCCTTCATCGCCTCCGCTCCAGCTCGCTATACTTCATATGGTTATCATATTGCTAAATGATAATGATATTTAATGTGTTAAGATGAAAGTCAGCATAAACAGTCTCTTACGTAGCCATAGTGACTGTTTACATCCTCGACATTTAAATCAACACCGGGGCGGTGAATGGAACACATTGTTTATGTGGTTGATGACGATGACACAGTCAGGCAGTCCGTTGTCAGGCTGTTGGAATCTGCGGATATACATGCCCTTGGCTTTTCCTCAGCAGAGGCCTTTCTCAGCCATCCCTTTGAAGATCTGCCCTCCTGCGTGATCCTCGATATGCAAATGCCCACGATAACCGGGTTTGATGTCGCAGATGCGCTGAAAGACAGCGGGCGGGAAATACCGATCATCTTTCTCACCGGCCACGGCACCATCCCTATGTCCGTCCGGGCGATCAAAGGCGGGGCCTACGAATTTCTCACTAAGCCCGTTGAATCCAGCGCGCTCATCGGCTCCATCGAATCCGCGCTCAGGCTGGCACAGCACAACGCCGCCCGCGTCAAAGAGCACTACGCCCTGAAACAGCGCCATCTGTCCCTCACGCCGCGCGAGCATAAGGTGCTTGAGCTGGCCGTCAGCGGCAAGCTCAACAAGCAGATCGCCGCCGAGCTGGGCGTCAGTGAGATTACGGTGAAAGTGCACCGCCGCCGGGTGATGGAGAAAATGCAGGTCCGCTCCGTGGCTGAACTGGTCAGGGCCGTCGAGCGCCTGACCAAACATCAGCCAGCGGAATAACCGTTACATCTCCTGTCCGGCAAGCGGCAACGCGAAGGTAAACACCGTGCCGTACGGCTCTCTGCGGCGCGCGCTCAGTTTCCCCCGGTGCCGTTCAATGATGCTGGCGCTGATGGTCAGCCCCATGCCCATTCCCTGCGCTTTGGTCGAATAGAACGAGTCAAAGATCCGCTCGGTGAGCTCCGGCTCAATGCCGCTGCCGGTATCGGCGATCTCGAAGATCACCTTCCCCTCGGCGCAGTTCGCGGTGGAGATCGTGATGCTGCACGGGCGATCCGTCACTTCCGCCATCGCTTCCATCGCATTCATCACCAGGTTAAGCAGCACCTGCTGGATCTGCACGCTGTCGCCGATGATAAAGCTGTCGTCAGCGTTCAGAAGATAATCAACGCTTATGTGTCGCAGCTCAAGTTCGCTGCGGGAAAGCATAATGATGTGGTGGATCAGGAAGTGCAGATCGATTCGCGTAAACGTGGGGTCCTGTTTGCGCGTCAGAGACTGAATGCTGCGGATGATCTCCCCTGCCCGCTCGCCCTCGGCGGCGATCTCCTCCAGCCCCTCGCGCACTTTGTCCAGCCGCGCCGGATCGCGGTTGAGCCAGCGCAGGCTTGCGCCGGCGTTCGAGACAATCGACATCAGCGGCTGGTTGATCTCGTGCGCGATCGAGGAGGTCAGTTGCCCGACGGTAGTGGCTCGTGAGACCCGCGCCAGATCCGCCTGCGCCACCCGCATCGCATCCTCCGCCGCCCGCTGGCTGGTGATGTCGGTAATGATGCCGTAATACTCATTCACCTCGCTGCCCACCCCCACCGGATCGCCAATCCCGAGGAGGTAACGAACGGAGCCGTCGGTGCGGATGATGCGAAACTCCGCGCGCATCGACAGCCCGTCACGCACGCTCTGATTAACGAGGGTGCTGATCCGGCCATAATCATCCTCATGCACGAAGGTCAAAAACTCCGCCATTGAGATCATCTTTTGCTGCTCCGGCAGGCCAAGGATACGGGCGTATTCTTCGGACATAAACATCAGATCCTGCACCAGTTCCCAGCGCCAGCTGCCGGTATGGCTGATCTGCTCGCCCAGCATCAGTGAGGTCTGGCTGGCGCGCAGCTCTTTCTCCACCCGTCGGCGCTGGATGTTTTCCGCCAGCAGCTCGGCGTAGAGCCGCGCCGTCTCCAGCGAAACCGCCGCCTGCGCGCCCAGCAGGCTGACCACGCGCGAATGTTCGGCGGTAAACACCTCCGGCATCAGGCGGTTTTCCAGATACAGAATCCCCACCAGCCGCGCCTGTTTGAACATCGGCACGCACATCACGGCGGCGCCGGACGTCACCAGATACGGATCCTGGCTGAACGGGTGGAACTCCTCCGGTTTGCCGGTGCGGATCTCCTGCCCGGTGCGGATCACCGCGGCCAGCACCGACAGCGGCATGTCCGTCGCCATCGGTGACGCTTTCAGGATGCGCACCCGCACGCCGTCGGTACTGGTCCAGGCGCTGGCTTCAATCTCCGGGATGTGATTATCGCTGACACGCAGCAGCAGGCCACGCTGCGCCCCGGCCCGTTCAAGCAGCAGCGTCATCAGGTTTTCGATTAAACGTTCAAGGTTGATCTCTTCGGATAAGGCGCGTGAGGCTTTGATGACGCTCTGTAAATCGCGGATCACCTCGTTCTGGGCAAACGCCGCCGTGTCATACGCGCGGCTCTGCCCGGAGGCCAGCAGATGGGGGAAATCCTGCTCCAGCTGGCGCACCTTGGCCTGCGCCCCGACGCGCCCCCAGGCGGCAATCGCGCCGCGGAAATGGGCGTCGGAGGCGGTCGGGTAGCCGCAGGCCAGCGAGAAACGCCCGGCCAGCTCGTGCGCCAGGGCATTGATCGGGTTAAACCCGCCCTCCCGCGAGAGTCGCACCGCTTTTTCATACTGCTCCAGCGCGATGCTGTTCATGCCGTCCAGACGGACGATTTCGGCATAAATCAGCGCCTCTTTATCGGCAAATGTGCCCGGATTGATCCGCGCCCAGAGGGCTATTTTGTCGTAATGGTGATGAATACTGCGGCGATAATCCGCCGAAAAGGTTTCCGGCGTGAGCTGGCGGGAGAGCGCCAGCGCGCTGTAAAAATGGTAATCCAGCAGATGAATATGACCCGGCGCGGACCACGCATACCAGCCCGCCATTTCTAAATCCGCCTGTGCGTCGGCGTATTCGCCGCAGGAAAAGTGCGCCATCCCGCGATAGAGCCAGTACCAGAAGAGCATGGTCGAGGTCTGCTCGGGCGCCTGCTCCGGCGGCGCGGGCAGCAGATCGTCAGGCAGCGCCTGGGCGGCGCTCCATGGGCCCGTCACCGGCGTGCGTAAAAACTCCACGTAGCGGCGCTGAATGTGCAGAACGGTTTCAATGTCCTGGTAATCCGTTTTGCGCACAAAGGCCAGACCGCGATCGATGCTGGTCAGCACGCCATCCAGATGATCGCCCCGGGAGAGGAAGTTAATGATCTGATGACAGGCCGCGAAGCAGGCCATCGTCATGTCGCCGTGGGTCACCGCTGAGGTAAAGCAGGCCTTGGCGCACTCGATAGTGTACGACAGCGGCTGGGTCCAGACGCTGAGCTGGTCGAGCGGCAGCAGAGTTTTGGCTTCATAGGCATCATAGCCGTGGCGGTTCACCAGCTCACGAGCCAGCGTGCCGTACTCAAACCCGAGACGGTATTCGGCGTAGCGGTGGCCAATCAGCACGCCAAACCAGGCCATCGCCGTGGTGGAAGCACCGGTTATGCCGTGATCGAGCGTGAGGTGCATCATCCGGCACAGGAGTAAAAAGTGCAGGCGCGGGCAGGTAAAGCTGGCGAAAATACTGGCGCTGTAAAGCAGGTTCATCACCGCTTCGGTCTCTGCGTTCTCCATCAGCTTAAGCTGAGAAAACGGGTTCTGCGGCGCGTCGGCGGTGCGTTGACAGAACTGCTGCCAGGCCTCGTCACATTCGGCATTTTCCGGGTAGCGGCTGATCTGGATCCCGAACACGCCCAGCCAGCATAACGACGCCTCCAGCGCCAGGCGGATCTCCGACTGGCGCATATAAACTTCCGCCAGCAGGTTGGCGGCCAGCGCTTTCTCCGTCAGCCCGCCCGGTGAACCGAGGATCGCATCGCACAGCGCACGCGTGCGCTCCAGGTGTCCGAGCGCAAACTCACAGCCCGCCTCTTCGATATCCAGCATAAAGTCCGAGACCGGGCCCGCATTCCCCAGCGCTCTGGCGGTCTGGATATAGCTTAAGGCGGAAAGGTAATCGCCGGTACGCTTCGCACGCCGCGCGGCCTGAAGGCTCAGCTCCCGGAATCGCTGCCGCTGGGGTGCAGGCTGGATGCAGTCCAGCGCGGCGCTGACGTGGTGAACCGCGCGGAACAGCAGTTCGTTGCCCGCCGTCTGCCGCGCGGCATCCGCCAGCAGGCTGGCGGTGGTCAGGTGCAGATGGCTTTTCTCGCCCTCATCCAGCAGGGCAAAGGCGGCTTCCTGCACCCGATCGTGGGTAAAAGCGTACTCTTTCTCCGTCAGCACAATCAGCTGAGCGGTCACCGCCGGATGAAGCGCGTAGCGGATTTCCGCCGCCGACCGCCCCACCACGCGGCACAGCATCTCCAGCTCGCCCGTGCAGCCGAGGCAGGCGATGCTGCCCAGCAGGCGGCGCGTCTCGTCGGGCATCTCCTTGAGCTGTTCAAGCACCAGCGTCACCACGTTCTCGGTGTAGTGCCGGGCGCGGATGGCCTGGAGATCGTAATGCCATTTCCCCTGATATTTGTTGTGCACCACCAGTCCGTCATCGACGATGCGGCGGAAAAATTCCTGCACGAACAGCGGGTTGCCGCCGGTTTTTTCATGGATCAGCGTGGCAAGATCGGCGGTACCGGTACTGCGGGCATGAAAAATCCCCCCGAGCCAGCGCGCCACGGCCTTCACCGACAGCGGCTGCGGCACGATCGTCGTGGCGTGTTGCGCCGCCTCCGGCAGGCTCGCCAGCGCGGTCTGCAAGGTGGGCTCAGAAAGCGAACTGAGATCGCGGTGCGCCACCACCACCAGCAGCGGGATGGCGCCGCAGGCGCGCAGCAGGTGATCGAGCGTTTGCAGGCTGGCGGCGTCGATCCACTGCACATTATCCAGCAATAGCACCAGCGGCGCGCCCTGGGTGGCGAAGGTTTTCACCAGCGCCAGCATCATATGGCTGAAGCGCGCCCGCGCGTCGATGGAAAAGGTATCCGCAGAGAAACGCGGTTTGTTCTCAAGGAGTAAATTCAGCTCCGGCACCAGGCTAACGGCCAGCTCCTCGAAGCCTTCCAGCGCGCGCGATAGGCGGATTTTCCACGTCGCTACCTCCCCGGCTGGCAGCCCGAGCAGGTGCAGCGTGAGCGTCCGAAACGCCGAACTCAGCACGCCGTAGGGCAACGTGGGAGAATATTGATCGACCTTGCCCACCGCCAGCAGCACCTTGCGCTGTTGCAGCGATTTCAGCGTGGTGGCGATCACGGAAGATTTGCCGATCCCCGAAGGCCCCCCAATAGTCACCAGTTCCGGCGCACCGCTCTGGCTGACCCGCTCAAACGCGGCGATGACGTCGCTGGCCTGCGGATGCGCAGAGAAAAGCGAATCGGCAAGATGGATCGCCGGAGAGCGATCCTGCTGGCCGGGAATAAAGTCGACGATCTCACCTTCGGCGGTCAGCGTCGCCTGGCAGCGCCTGAGGTCGGCAATCAGCCCGTCGACGGTCTGATAGCGATTCTCCGGATTCTTCTCCAGCAGCTTAAGGATAATGGTCGACAGCATGCCGGGTACGTCCGGGCGCACCCGCCCCGGCGCAAGCGGCTCAGAGGCAATGTGGTAATGCGCCCAGTTGGTCTGGTCATCAGCGCTCAGTTCAAACGGCAATCGCCCGGTCAGAAGTTCATAAAGCACGATACCCAGACTGTAGAGATCGCTCCGGCTGTCGACGGCGCGCCGGGTACGCGTGGTGTGTTCCGGTGACATGTAGGCGGGCGTGCCGCCAGACGCGGCAAGCCGTGACTGGGTGAACGCGTCGGAGGTGCCGCAGGAAAGACCGAAGCTGCAAAGACGGCAGGTGGCGTCGTGATGAACGAAGAACGCCCCGGGTTTGATATCGCCGTGGATCAGGTTGTGCAGATGCATCTGGCGCAGGGGACCGCAGATGCGGATCGCCATTTCGATAAAGCGGGCGATCCCGGAAATCGCCTTACCTGCCCGGCACGCCAGCAGTTCAAAGCAGAACGGCGCGTAGACCAGCGCAAAACGTCCACGGTACTGGGTTGAAGCGACGGGCCGGATAGCCCAGCCGTCATGAAGCCGATCGCGCAGGGCAAACTCGTTTTTCAGCAGCCGGGTGGCCCGCTCCTCTTCTTCATCGCTGACCGCGGTGGCAATAATAAACGAACCGCCGGACTGGGGATGCCGCCCGTTCATCCAGGAGATGCCGCCCTCCTGCGCCAGCACGGTAAAAATGACATCCTCTTTCAGAACAAAAGCCCGCCCTTCATGGAGACTTCCCCGGGCGGGCCAAAATGCAGGCGACGTATGTTCGTTCATCCGCGATCCTTATTGTCGGCGGGTCAGCTCCCGCTGAATATGATCCAGCAGAATATCGATGTTAATCGGCTTACGCAAAAATGCAGCGGCGCCCAGACTGAGTGCATACCGCTGCATATTTTCATCAGCATGACCGGAGATAAACAGTATTGGCGGTGGCGGCGTGGCCAGCAACCGCAGCTTCTCAAACAGCTCGATGCCGTTCATGCCGCGTAGCTTGATGTCGGTGATCACCAGCGACGCGCCGGACAGGGCGAGAGGGTGGCTCAAAAACACCTCTGCCGAATCGAAGGTATCGGTAGCATACCCTTCCGATTGCAGCAGGTTACTGAGCCCGCTGCGAACAGAGCGTTCGTCATCAATGATGGCAATGCGCCACGGCAGCGTCATGCTGTCTTTCCTCAAACAAATCGTTACGCGTCGCGGCTTTCCTTCGCGGGCGCTGGGGGCGCGGTACCGCTGATCTTCGGTACGCATTCATGACGAAACCAGGCCAGGGTCAACGGTTCGCGGCTCACCAGACGCCGTCCGATGGGGATTAGCTGTTCACCCACCAGCATGCCGAACAGGCCAAGCAGCGCGACGACCGGCGGCGCCGGGGAATGCACGTCGAGCAGGGCGTAAAGTACCCCAGCCGCGACCCCGCACACCAGCGAAATAATCCAGGCCTTCATGATGACGCTCCGGTCAGGTGCTGAACGTGGGGAACCGTCACCTGCACGCCCGCGGGATTATCGCGGGATAAAAGATGACGCATCGCCTGTTCCCCCGCCAGCATCCCCAGCAGGCCAATCAGCGCCAGCGCGGGCGGCGCGGGGGAACGCACCTTCAGCACGGCATACATCAGGCCAATCAACACGCCTGCCGCGAGGGATATCAACCCTGTACTCATTGTGAACTCCAGAGAAAAAGGCAGCGGCGAGCCGGATGAGGGACCAGCCCGCCAGCGGGACTTAGCGTGCCGGAACCGGCGCTAAGGTGCGGTGCTCGCTCTTCTGACGAGACGGCGCTTTGTGCACCATGGTGTAGGCGTAATCCACACCCATTCCGTAGGCGCCGGAGTGCTCGCGCACGATATCCATCACCGCGGTGTAGGTCTCTTTGCGCGCCCAGTCACGCTGCCACTCCAGCATCACCTGCTGCCAGGTCACCGGGATCACGCCCGCCTGGATCATGCGCTGCATCGCGAAGTCGTGGGCTTCTTTGGAGGTGCCGCCGGAGGCGTCTGCCACCATATAAATTTCGTAGTCGCCTTCCAGCATCGCGCACAGGGCAAAGCTGTTATTGCACACTTCGGTCCACAGGCCCGCGACAACCACCTTCTTCTTGCCGTTGGTCTTCAGCGCGTCGCGCACCTTCTGGTCGTCCCAGGAGTTCATGGAGGTACGCTCCAGAATGTCCTGGCCCGGGAACACGTCCAGCAGCTCCGGATAGGTATTGCCGGAGAAGCTTTCGGTCTCAACGGTGGTGATGATGGTTGGGATGTTGAACACCTTAGCCGCTTTCGCCAGCGCCACGGTGTTGTTTTTCAGCACCTGGCGGTCAATAGACTGCACGCCGAACGCCATCTGTGGCTGGTGATCGATGAAGATGATCTGACAGTTGGCAGGGGTTAAGACTTCGAGCTTAGAAGTGGTCATAAGATTATCCAGTGAGGTTAAAGGTTAAAATCGCCGCGAACAGCACGCCGATAAAATCGCGTTCATCCTATGACCCACAGCGCTGTGGTGTAATTATCTCTTCGTATAGTTAACCTTAGGTATAGTTATACTTTGGTATACCTATCCTATTGTATAACTGGATCTTTGCCGAAACCGGTTCCCATAATCCTGACCATTCCCCTCTTAGTCTGGAGCTATTATGGTTACCCTCGGTAAAGCCGATCTCATTCTGGTTAACGGCCAGTTTCACACCGTCGATCGCGAGAATCCTGTCGCGGAAGCCGTTGCCGTGCGCGACGGAAAATTTCTGGAAGTGGGTACCGTCGCCGAGGTGATGCAACACCACTGCGACGGCACTAAGGTGGTCGACTTAAAAGGCCACACCGCCATCCCCGGCCTGAACGACTCGCACCTGCACCTGATCCGCGGCGGCCTGAACTACAACCTCGAGCTGCGCTGGGAAGGCGTGCCGTCCCTGGCCGACGCCCTGCGGATGCTAAAAGGGCAGGCCCTGCGCACGCCGTCGCCCCAGTGGGTGCGCGTGGTGGGCGGCTGGAGCGAGTTCCAGTTCGCCGAGCGCCGCATGCCGACCCTCGACGAAATTAACGACGCCGCGCCTGACACCCCGGTGTTTATCCTCCACCTGTACGACCGCGCCCTGCTCAACCGCGCCGCGCTGAAGGTGGTCGGCTACACCAAAGACACGCCAAACCCGCCGGGCGGGGAGATCCAGCGCGACGCCAACGGCAACCCGACCGGAATGCTTATTGCCCGTCCGAACGCCATGATTTTGTACGCCACGCTGGCGAAAGGGCCGAAGCTGCCGCTGGAGCAGCAGGTCAACTCCACGCGCCAGTTCATGCGCGAGCTGAACCGTCTGGGGCTGACCAGCGCCATCGACGCGGGCGGCGGCTTCCAGAACTACCCGGAAGATTACGAGGTGATTGCCGAGCTGCACGAGAAAAAGCAGATGACCATCCGCATCGCCTACAACCTGTTTACCCAGCGTCCGGGCCACGAGCTGGAAGACTTTGAAAAATGGACCGATATGCTTACGCCGGGCCAGGGCAGCGATTTCTTCCGCCACAACGGCGCGGGCGAGATGCTGGTCTTCTCCGCCGCCGATTTTGAAGACTTCCTCGAGCCGCGCCCGGATCTCGCGCCGGGCATGGAGGACGAGCTGGAGCGCGTAGTGCGCCATCTGGTGGAGCACCGCTGGCCGTTCCGCCTGCACGCCACTTACAACGAATCCATCAGCCGCATGCTGGACGTGTTCGAGAAGGTGAACCGTGACATTCCGTTCAACGGGCTGCACTGGTTCTTCGACCACGCCGAAACCGTGTCGCAGGCCAACATTGACCGCATCAAAGCACTCGGCGGCGGTATTGCCGTGCAGCACCGCATGGCCTTCCAGGGGGAATACTTTGCCGAGCGCTACGGCATCGAAGCCACCCGCCACACGCCGCCGGTGGCAAAAATGCTCGAGACCGGCGTGCCGGTGGGCCTGGGAACGGACGCCACCCGCGTGGCGAGCTATAACCCATGGACCGCGCTCTACTGGCTGGTCTCCGGCCGCACCGTTGGCGGGATGCAGATGTACGATCACAGCGCCCGTCTGGATCGCGATACCGCCCTGATGCTCTGGACCCAGGGCAGCGCGTGGTTCTCCAGCGAGCAGAACCAGAAGGGGCAGATCAAAGCGGGCCAGCTCGCGGATCTGGCGGTGCTCAGCAAAGATTACTTCCGCGTGCCGGAGGAGGAGATCAAGGGCATCGAGTCCGTCCTCACCGTGGTGAACGGCGATATCGTCTATGCCGCAGGCGCTTTTGGCCCACTCGCGCCGCCCGCCATTCCGGTCCTGCCCGAGTGGTCCCCGGTGGTGAAGGTGCCGGGCCACTACCGCAGCGCGCCGCCGCAGGCCGCACGCGTGGGTATGAGTATGGCTCACCACTGTAGCGGCCCGTGCGGGGTTCACAACCACCAGCATGACTTTGCCCGCACGTCAGAGATGCCGGTATCCGACGATAACGCTTTCTGGGGTGCGCTGGGTTGCAGCTGCTTTGCATTCTGATGAAACAAAATGACGCTTCGCCCCGGATCGATCCGGGGCTGTTCTTTCTGCGCCTGACCGGCAGTCTGCTGCTGCTTTACGTGCACGGTCTGCCGAAGGTGCTGCACTTCAGCGAAGAGCTGACGCGCATCGAAGATCCGTTTGGTTTTGGGCCGTATGCCAGTCTGATCCCGGCGATCGTCGCCGAGGTGATCTGCCCGCTGTTTATCATTGCGGGGATTTACACCCGCCTGGCGTGCCTGCCGATTATCGCCGTGCTGCTGGTGGCGATGCTGGCGGTCCACCCGAACTGGTCGATTGCCGAGGGGCAGTTTGGCTGGCTGCTGCTGATTATCTTCACCACCCTCGCCCTTACCGGGCCGGGCCAGTGGCGAGTGCAGCGTAAAACAACGGAGAGGTTCGCATGACCCAGGTAAACGACGTTCGCGACGCACACGTCGAGACGACGCCCGCCCCCGCGGTTTCACCCTGGCAGCCGCTGAGCCAGCCGGTGTTCCGCATGCTGTGGATCGCCACGGTGGTCTCTAACGTCGGCTCATGGATGAGCGACGTCGGTATCAACTGGAGCATGCTGACGCTCAGCGCCGATCCTTTAGATATCGCGCTGGTGCAGGCGGCGAGCAGCCTGCCGATGTTCCTTTTCGCCCTGCCGTCCGGGGTGATGGCGGACATCGTTGATCGACGTAAATACCTGCTCTTCTCCCAGCTGTGGGTGTTCATTGCCGCCGCCGGGCTGACGCTGCTCTCTTTTACCGGACACGTCACCCCCACCGTTCTGCTGGCGGCGACATTTCTGCTGAGCGTGGGTGCGGCCATGAGTTCGCCGCCGTTTCAGGCGATTGTCCCTGACCTGGTGAGCAAGCCCGAGCTGGGTTCCGCCGTGGCGCTTAACTCGCTCGGGGTCAATATCAGCCGGGCAATTGGCCCTGCGCTGGGCGGTTTTCTGCTGTCGCTTGCCGGGCCGTGGATGGTGTTTGCCCTGAACGCGCTGTCCGTGATGGGCGTGGCGTGGGTGCTGTGGCGCTGGCGTCCGGCACCGTCCGTGCAGCGTTTGCCACCGGAGCACTTCTTCTCTGCGGTGCGCTCCGGGATTCGCTACGTGCACGCCGCGCCGGTGCTGCGCAACGTGCTGGTGCGCACCGTGGCCTTTTTTGTTTTCGGCAGCGCGGGCTGGGCATTGCTGCCGCTGGTGGCGCGCCGCGAGCTGGGCTTAGGCCCGGCGGGCTACGGCGTGATGCTGGCGTGTATCGGCCTTGGCGCCATTGCCGGGGCCATCCTGCTGCCGCGTCTGCGCCAGCGGCTGAACGCCGATCGGCTGATGGTGGCCGCCAGCCTGACGTTTGCGATCACCATGCTGGCGCTGGCATTTGTACGTCACTTTTGGCTGCTAAACTTGTTTGAGTTCTTTACCGGCTTCGCGTGGATTGCGGTGCTCTCCACCCTCAACCTTGGCGCGCAGCGCAGCGCCGCACGCTGGGTAAAAGCCCGGGCGCTGGCGGTGTATCTGACGGTCTTTTTCGGTTCGATGACCGCAGGCAGCGCCGTCTGGGGCCAGATCGCCTCGCAGTTCGGCACTCCGGCTTCGCTGGTTGTCGCCACGCTGGGGATGGTGCTGGCGAGCATGACGGTGTTCCGCTGGAAGCTGGAGAAAGATCCGGATTTAAATCTCGACCTGAGCGGGCAGCCGCTGGACGGGGTGGAGATTGAACTCCCGAACGAGCGTGGCCCGGTGCTGGTCTCGCATGAGTACATCATCGACCCGCAGAACGCGAAAGCGTTTTTGCAGGCCGTGCACGAGCTACGCCGGGTGCGCCGCCGCGCCGGGGCGATGAGCTGGGCGGTGTACGAAGATATTGAACGTCCGGGTCTGTTTATCGAAACCTTCCTGATGGGTTCCTGGATCGAGCATCTGCGCCAGCAGGAGCGCCACACCATGAATGACCTCCTGTTGCAGAGCCGCGTTCTGGCTTTTCATCAGGGCACAACATCACCGGCAATTCGTTATCTGGTCGCGCCGGTCTGAACATAACAATCACCTGTAGAGGAACACACTATGGCAACGTTTAAGGCAAAAGATGGTACGCAGATTTATTACAAAGACTGCGGCGCGGGCAAACCGGTTCTTTTCAGCCACGGCTGGCCGCTGGATGGGGATATGTGGGACAGCCAGCTGAACCACCTGGCCGAGCGCGGCTACCGCACCATCGCCTTTGACCGTCGCGGGTTTGGACGTTCAGATCAGCCGTGGAACGGCTATGACTACGATACCTTTGCATCCGACATTAACGACCTGATCACCACGCTGGATCTGCGCGACGTGACGCTGGTGGGCTTCTCCATGGGCGGCGGCGACGTAACGCGTTACATCAACAACTACGGCAGCGAACGCGTGGCCGGTCTTGCCCTGCTGGGCGCGGTAACGCCCATTTTCGGCAAATCCGAAAGCTACCCGGAAGGGGTCGATCAGAGCGTGTTCAGCGGGATTCGCGACGGACTGCGTAAAGATCGCGCTCAGTTCATCAGCGATTTCGCCACCCCATTCTACGGCACCAACGCCGGGCAGACCGTTTCTGCCGGTGCCCTGACGCAGACGCTGAACATCGCCCTGCTGGCGTCCCTGAAGGGCACCATCGACTGCGTAACCGCCTTCGCCGAAACCGACTTCCGCCCGGATATGGCGAAAATCGACGTGCCGACGCTGGTGATCCACGGCAGCAACGACCAGATCGTGCCGTTTGAAACGACCGGCAAGCTGGCGGCAGAGATGATCAAAAACGCCACGCTGAAAGTGTACGACAACGCGCCGCACGGCTTCGCGCTGACCCACCAGGACCAGCTCAACGAAGATCTGCTGGCGTTTGTGAAGTCGCTGTAAGTCATTACGCGAAGCCTGATGGCGCTTCGCTTATCAGGCCTACAAGGGCTGGTCCTGTAGGCCGGGTAAGGCGCAGCCGCCACCCGGCGCTTTCGCAGACGCATTCCGCTCCGCCAGCAGCCGACAAATCTCCGCATGCTTCTCCTCGGTAAAGTTAAAGCGCGACATAAAGCCCATTCGGATCAGCGAGCCTATCGCCGGTAACAAACAAATGCCGAAGAACAGCCCCGCCAGCACGCTGTCGCTCTGTGACTGCGCCTGCGGCACATAGTCGATCATCGTCAGAAACACGCCGATGAGCCCGCCGCCCACCGCCACCGACATCTTGCCGGTAAAGGTCTGCCCGGAGAAGGTGATCGCCGCGCAGCGCTTGTGGGTGTGATACTCCGCATACTCGATGGTGTCGGCAATCATCGACGAGGTGAGGATGTTGGTCATCATCACGAACAGCGTGCTCAGGCCGAGCAGGATAAACAGCAACGCCGTGTGCTGATAGCCCGTGAACCACATCACCACGCGCACCGCCACGTCCAGCCCGCAGAGGATCATAAACAGATTCCGCTTCTGCATCCGGCGCGTCAGCAGCGGGGCGACCAGGCACAGCACCGCCGCCACTATCCCCATCACGCCAATTGCCATTTGCAGGCTGCCGTCGCCCATATTGTTGATAAAGAAGTAGATATAGAGACCGCCCGCCACGTTATGGAACACGCAGAAAAAAAACGACAGCAGGACGATAAACAGCGGCTTGTTCTGGCGCAGGTTGTGGAAGGTGTCGCGCATCGTCACCTTTTCCGGGCTCGGCGGCACGCGCTCTTTGATCTGCATAAAGCCGTTGAGCATCAGCGGCAGGCCCACCAGCATCATCACCAGCGCCGCCATAAAGTAGCCTTTATCGTTGCTGTACTGGGCAAAGAACGCCGCCAGCTTCGGGAAGAAGATGTTGGCGCAGGCGATCCCGGCGTTCACTCCAAGCATCGCCGCCGTCACCGCGCGGGTGCGCTGGCCGGAGTCGTTGGTCATCACCGATGACATCGACCAAAACGGGATATCGGAGATGGCGTACAGCGTCCCCAACAGGATATACGTCACCCCGGCGTAGAGGATTTTGGTGGTCATGTCCGCTTCGATTTTATAGAACGCCAGCAGGGTGACCCCGGTGATCAGCAGCGGGGCGATCAGTAAAAAGTGGCGAAACTTGCCGAACCGGCTGTTAATGGTGTCCATAATGCTGGCAAACAGCGGATCGTGAACCGCATCCCACGCACGGGCAATCAGGAAGATGGTGCTTGCCGCCAGCGCCGAGATCCCCAGCACGTCGGTGTAAAAATAGTTAATAAACGAACCCACTAAACCAAAGCTAAAACACTGACCTAAACCATAGCCAAAGTAAGACCACAACTCGCGAGACGGTATTTTCATTGTCATTGCCATAGTGCGTACCTGGTTGCCCGGCGACAGCGCGCCGGGTCATTATTATTAGCCCTGCGGATTCGGGGCGATTTTGCGCAGCTTCTTCATCAGCGCGATTTCAGCGCGTGAGAACGGGATACCGTTCTCCTCAAACACGTCGTGGAACCACAGGCGGCAGTAGTCCGTGGACTCCTTCATCACTACCGGCCACGGCAGCCAGGTCTGGGTTTTACCGCGCACCAGCCCCCACTGATACGGCGCGACCTTCGCCATGTACATCAGCGGGAGCTGCTCTTCGATGGTGCCGCCCACGTGACGCGCCAGCCATTCGGTGCAGAAGATTGGGCGGCCCAGCGCCTGAAGCTGCTGGATAATCGCCGTCATGCGCCCGGTATTGGTATAGGCGTGGTAGCTCACCACATCTGACAGCGCCAGCGCGGTCTGGTCCAGCGGGTGCTGGTAAAACGTCTCGCCCTCTTCTTCCGCCGGCAGACGCCACGCGCAGATGGTGAGCGGCTGGGTCGGGTCTTCCTCACGCACCCAGCGGAACGCCTGCTTCATCAACTCGTGCGCGCAGGTCTCCAGCTTCTCGTCGTACAACACCTCCTCCGTGCCGGTCGCGAAAATGCCGCGGTTGCCCGGCTCGTTATACAGATCCCAGAGCAATACGCGCTTATCCTCGCGGAACTGGCGCACAACGTCGCGGATATAGCGCTCAATCTGTGGCCAGCAGTCGCGATCGCACACCTTGTCGCGTCCCGGGCTCGCCGCCGCCTGGCTGTTGTGCTTGCCCGGTACGGGCGGCTTTTGCGGGCCGAGGTACGGCTCGTCGCCGGAGAACCCGCAGTCGTCCATCAGGGTCAGCATGGTGCTGAACCCGTGACCGTCGGCAATCGTCAAAAAGCGGTCGATGCGCGCCATCAGCCCGTCGCGGTCGTGCTCCCAGACGATGAACGGCAGGTTGATGCGCAGGGTGTTATAGCCCGCGTCCGCCGCCCAGCCCAGCTCGTGGTCGATGGTGTCGGCATCGAAGGTCTCTTCCTGCCAGATATCGGTCCAGTTCACCGCCGTCGACGGCAGATAGTTAAACCCGCACAGCCAGCCTTTCTGCTGATACCACGCCTGTGCCTGCTCCCTGCTCCACTGCTCTTTCATTACGCGTCCTCTCGCTGATAATATTTAGCTAATAAATATTAGCTGAAGAATAAATGCGCAAATCGTGGCGCTCAGAAAAGCGACGCCTCTCACAAAGTTCACGCTTCGATGGATGAGAAACGTGATCGACGGCGCTAAAGCGTGCGGTTAGGGTATGATGCGAAATCGCGAAAGGGAGAGGACGGATGAAGCGAAAAACAAAAGTGACGATGAACGATATTGCGCGGGCGGCAGGGGTGTCGCAGGCGACGGTATCGCTGGTGCTTAACCAGTCCCGCAACATCAAGCTCAGCGACGACACCCGTCAGCGGGTGATCAACGTCGCCACCGAACTCGGCTATGACCGCCTCCCCGCCGTTCACGCTCCGCGCAACCAGGAGGAGATCGCCCTGCTGGTCAGCTCCATGCAGAGCTTCGACCCGTTTATCGACGCCATCAGCCAGGCGCGGGAAGCGGCGTGGCGCAACGAGACCCTGCTCACCGTCTTCGACTACGGCGACGACGTGGAGCTGGCCCTGAACATCATCCGCCAGCTGGACAAGCGCAACTGCATCGGGATTATCCTTGCCTCTCCGGTCACGAACGTCGTCGATATGACGGCATTCCAGGACTGCACCCGCATCCCGCTGGTGCTGCTCAACCAGCGCGACCCCGGCTCGCCGCTGCTGCCGTCGTTTATTCCGGACGACTACGCCAACGCTTTCCAGGTTACCAGACACCTCATCGCCTGCGGCGCCACGCGCATCGCCCACATCACCGGCGAGAGCTGGATGGAGGCCTCGCGCCAGCGTCTGGCGGGCTACCAGGCGGCATTACAGCAGGCCGGACTGGCGTGCGACGACGGCCTGGTGCGCCAGACCAACTGGCAGTTCAGCGAGTCCTTTACCGCCACCACGTCTCTGCTGGAACTGGCCGAGCGCCCGGACGCTATCTTCTGCGCCAGCGACTGGCTGGCGATTGGCTGCTATCAGGCGCTGGCGGTGAACGGCGTGCGCATCCCGCAGGACATGCTGCTGGCGGGCTACGACGACCAGAAGATTTCCGAGCAGCTCACCCCGCCGCTGACCAGCATCCAGTTGCCTTACAGCGAGCTGGGACGGCTGGCGGTGGAGTACCTGTGCAATCAGGAAGATGCCGCCACGCACGTGACGCTGGCGGGCAGGCTGAAGGTGCGCGCCTCAAGCAGCGGCGCCTGAGCCGCTTTACCCCTGCGTTTTTGCATGATAGGTTAATTCGATGAACACACGCTCCGCCGTACTCACCATTAAACGCTGGTGGCTGCCTTCTTAAAGGCGGCCCGGAGTTGTTTTCCCCATTTTCAGAGAGCCGCCGAAAGGCGGCTTTCACACATCCAGGACCCCTTTCGGCAATTGCACATTAAGGAGTCTTTATGAACGCACCAACCATCCTCACCGGCGATCGCCCAACCGGCCCGCTGCACCTCGGTCATTTCGTCGGATCGCTGCGCCAGCGCGTGGCGCTTCAGCACACGCACAACCAGTTTGTGCTGATTGCTGACCTTCAGGGGCTGACCGACAACGGCAGCAACCCGCAAAAAATTCGCGACAACATCCCGGAAGTGCTGGCCGACTACCTCGCCGCGGGCATCGACCCGAACCAGACCACGATCTGCCTGCAATCCGCCCTGCCCGCCCTCGCCGAGCTGACGATGCTGTATATGAACATCGTCACCGTCGCCCGCGTGGAGCGTAACCCGACGGTGAAAAACGAGATTGCGCAGAAAGGCTTCGCCCGCTCGCTGCCGGTCGGGTTTATGGCCTACCCCATCAGCCAGGCGGCGGACATCACTGCGTTTAAGGCCGAGTGCGTGCCCGTCGGCGACGACCAGTTGCCGATGATTGAGCAGACCAACGAGATTGTGCACAAGATGAACAGCCTGCTGCCCACCCCGGTGCTGCGCCACTGCAAGGCGATGCTGAGCGACACCAGCCGCCTGCCCGGCATCGACGGCGGTGCCAAGATGTCGAAATCGCTGGGCAACACGCTGCACCTTTCGGCCAGCGAAGAGACGATTCATCGTGCGGTCAGCGCCATGTACACCGACCCGCACCACCTGAAGGTGAGCGACCCGGGGCAGATTGAGGGGAACGTGGTGTTTACGTACCTCGACGCGTTTCATCCGGACAAGGAGAAAGTGGCGGCGATGAAGGCGCACTATCAGGCGGGCGGGCTAGGCGACAGGGTGTGTAAGAACGAGCTGGAGGCGTGTTTGCAGGAGCTGATTGCGCCGATGCGGGAGCGGAGGGCGATGTACATGCAGGATAAAGGGGAGCTGATGGCGATGCTGAAGCGCGGGACCGAATGGGCGCAGGGGGTGACGCAGGAGACGTTGAGGGAGGTGAAGGTGGGGCTGGGGGTGCCGGTGTTTAGTTAAGCTAGGTTTAGCGGTGGAGTGCGGGGGATTGGCATGAAGCCGCTAATTATCTCATTAAAGATAAAATTGATACCTATAACAATTCTTAATTTCTTGTTTAGATAAAATAAATTGCTTCAGTCACATTAATATTACATTGATAAATCCTTTATTGCGCATTTAAAGGATTATTATGGCCGATGTAGAAGATATAGCCCGGAGATTATGCAACATAATAGCTTCTCCTGATACAGTTACTGGGCTTATAAATGGAGGGCTATCTGTACCGCTAGATTATGGATATCTGGTTTATGGTATCTTTGACACGGATACCAGGTATGCTCGAGAAACTCAACGAATACGAATGCTCACTGCCATAAAAAACGACATTTTGAATTACGAGAACATTGTCAATGCAGTTAAAGCCATATTCGAAGCGTTCAACAGATATTTAACCGAGGCGGAGCAGGATAAAATATACAGATCTGTAATGACTTCAATCGCAGGTAGAGTATCAACCAATATTATTGCATCTACTATCGCGAAACATGTTATTGAAAGAACTTCCTTTACGTTTCTTGTTTTTAAAGGGAAAGGCAACCCAATCACGGCACTGAGCACGCTCCTTTTGTTTGGGGGAATGGCTGAACGATCAATCAGAACATCTGACAGACTCAAAGCCGAAGCCCCAGAGGTATATCAACTTCTAAGACCCAGAGACTACGACCTACTTTATTTTCTGTTCGCTGATGCCGTACAGCCTTTCGTAGATGCTATCCATGTAGGTTATTCAGAAGGAAAATCTGTATTTAATCAGATCATGAAGAAAGTTAATGAAAAACTAACTGCACAAACTACGGCAGGCGCGTATGAGTAAGTTTATCATCCCCATTATAAACCTGCTTCTTTGCTCATATTTAGTTATAGCCTATATTCTTAGCTGGGTTGAATTCGAAACCTGGAATGATAAAACAATCGCCTTTTGCATAATTACCATAAGCGCTTACATTATTTCATTAGTACTGAATAAATTACTGCCAAGAAAGATACGTATTTTGGGCGGGATCCTGGATGTGTTATCAGGTCCCTTACTGATCATCGGTGCATTTGCTTGTATAGCTGTCCTTGAACCATGGCCGCTGAAAATTATTGGCTTATTCATATGGGTCGTGGCGATGTTGCACCTACCTTCTTTTGTAAATATAGATGAGGAATAATTATGTCAAATCCAGCGTATCTTTGGTTAACCGATGCTAATGGCTCACCCGTCGTAGGAGGTTCCATGGTGTCCGGCCGGTTTGGTGCTATTGAATTAAAGGCAGTCGCTCATCACCTCACCATTCCTGTGAGTGAAAATACAGGCCGACTAACAGGTACCCGCGTACATACACCGATTGCCGTTCAGAAAGAGTTTGATAAAACGACACCAGTTCTCATCAGGGCACTGTGTGAAAACCAAACACTGAAATCGGCTACGATAAAAATGTACCAAATTGATGATGCAGGAATCGAGAGAGAATATTTCAACATTATCCTGGAGAATGTAAAAATCACGGGTATCACGCCAAATCTGTTCCCGGGTTCTGGAACAGGAACGCATACAGAGACGATCGAGCTAAGATATGAGGCAATCACCTGGAAACACTGTGACGGGAATATCGTTTACAGAGATGCCTGGAATCATATGGCGATAGCCTGAACCGACTTTAACATTTCTCGGGCCGAGGTAACGTTGTGCTTGTCGGTCCGACCAAGCGGAGCGCCGCCGGGAAGCGCTGGCGATTATTTCTACCGCCTTAAAGGAGAGCATCATTATGGAACCCACACTCTCTCAAGTCATTGAGGTTGTTCGAAACTCCTCAGGTGAGCATCGTAAACCTATCGATAGCAATACGTTGATTGAGGCCGATTTGCATATTTGCGGTATCGACGGCGAAGACCTACTGGAAGACTGCGAAGAAGCGTTTGGCGTTCAGCTTGCCACGGAAGAAGATGGCTACAGGAAAACGTTCTCTCTCGCAGAGAATGAGTATCTGTTTACGGGTGAAGGCATAGACTTTTTTGGCATCTGTCGGTTTATCCGCTGGATACGTGGCATACCCGAACCTGTTATATGTGATTTAACCGTCGGCAAACTTCACGCTGCGCTGGTTAAGGCTGTGAAAGAGCAGGTTAAGCGTGATTGATTTTTACTTAAAACGGGCATGAGATGACATGCCCGTTTTATTGCTTCAAGCGTTACATTAGATGGGAAGCACAGTTACTCCGACATCGCCTGCCCTGTTCCACGCTTAACAGCCGGTATATCGCCTGTATCATTCAGCGCTCCCGGAAAGGCCTTCAACCACTGCGCCACTTTCTTTTTATTTATATTCACCACGCTCATGCCTTCCAGGCATCCCCATAATTCTCTTGTATGTTGTGGCGTAATCACAATACAGTCTTTCATGGCGCGGATTTTTACGGGCATGCCGTCGATAAAGCCCGCACGGGTTAACCACTCGCCGCCCAGCAGAAGGTATTTCATATCTATGCGGGAATAAAGTTCGCAGCAAGCGGCACTGTC
The DNA here is from genome assembly GCF_046054285.1 of Enterobacter sp. DN. Lineage (NCBI taxonomy): Bacteria > Pseudomonadati > Pseudomonadota > Gammaproteobacteria > Enterobacterales > Enterobacteriaceae > Enterobacter > Enterobacter sp. DN. The sequence continues at coordinate 169,151 of NZ_JBJJTG010000004.1, read as the reverse complement.
CTGCGGCGTCTCAGCGCGGGGATGGACGGGGGCCGCGTTGAACTGGTTGCCGTGAAGTCGGCGGGCGCTGTTTTTGCGCACCAGTTCGCGGTTTTCAATCATGCCGGTGAAAGCGTCTGATTCTGTTTTGCAAACAGTAAACTCTGGCTTAAAATTCGTCGCAGCCATTTTCAACTCCTTCATAGTTGTTTGTGGTTAGCGGTATGGGGGTGTTGCAGCACCTTCATATCGCGAATTCTTCTTTAAATATTCTTTGATACTTCCTTTTGCCGTTCGGCGTAATTTCTGGTGCTTATTATACAGGACTGAATATAAATACAGCGGTTTGGTGTGGGGTAAATTTGGAATTTGCGAGGGGGATTCAGGAAATAGAGTTCTTTGCGGTAAGGTCATGTTTTTGTTGATTGCGGGTTGATCGGTCTGGGTTTTGCGAGCATCATCGCAATTATTTACCTTCTTCCGTAACGCGATGGCTTCCAGCAAAACTCTCGAACAGGCAATTGCCGACATCACTATCTGGCGCAAAGGTGAACAGCGAGCGCCGCATAAGCCATTATTGCTTCTTTACGTGCTGGCGAACTATCAGCAGGGGCATGCGCGACTGTTTGATTACGGTACTGAGGTCCACGAGCAGTTGCTTAGCCTGTTAGAACGCTTTGGCCCACAGCGGAAGGCGCATTACCCAAATATGCCCTTCTGGCGGCTCAAGAGGGACGGGTTTTGGGATCTTCAGAATACTGAGTTCTGTTCAACTACTGGCAGTAAACAACCACCTGTTAAAGAACTTGTGGAACATAACGTTGCAGGCGGGTTTGATGAAGAACACTTTGCGTTGCTGAGTAAGAACAAAAACCTGATCGGCTCGCTGGCACAGCAGATCCTTGAAGCGCACTTTCCTGAAAGCATTCAGGAAGAGATCGCGGATGAGATGGGTTTTGATATCCAGCAAATCCGTAAGGTTCGCGATCCGCTGTTCCGTCAGCAGGTGCTGCGTGCTTATAACTACGAGTGTGCTATTTGCGGATTTAACATGCGACATGATAACGCCTCCGTTGGACTCGAAGCTGCGCATATCAAGTGGAAGCAGTTTGGCGGGCCGTGTGAGATCCCGAACGGACTGGCGCTGTGTGCGATTCATCATAAGGCGTTTGATAAAGGATCGATTGGGCTGGATGGGAATATGAGGGTGCTGGTATCTGAGGCGGTGAATGGGGGCGGGATTGTTGGACGGCTTTTCTGGGATTTTGCCGGGAAGCAGATTGCGTTGCCTATGGTGAAAGGGAATTATCCTGAGGAAGGGTTTGTGGAGTGGCATCGTAGAGAGGTGTTTAGACGATGAGTAGAAGGCTGGACTCGAATTTCACACCTAATCAACTGATAACAAAGCGGTTTTAAAAATGTATAAATAGAAAACCCTTTCTTATGCCCATAAATTAAAATCCGAACAATAAACAGGCATCAAAATGGGTATAAAACCATATCAGTAGAACACCGATATGGCTATCTAAACGGGTTTAAACTGATATTAAAGCTTTTATCATCGTTACTGAATTGCCAATAATTTTGACTACTTTCCGCTAACAACTAAAGTGGGAATTAGCTGCTTTGATTTATAACTATCTGTCACAAAACCGATCCAAAAATGCCGCATAATGCTGGCAATGCACTTTTTTTGAGTGAGGACAACGTTGCCGTAAGATCTGCGGTAAAACGAATTGCCATTACACGCGGATCATTGGGTTTTTCAGGCCTTGGAACGTCATCCATCGCGTACACAATGACATTACGATCGGCATGAGAGATATCAAATCGCTTATCAAGTTTGTCAGAAAAATCTCCTCCTAAAGCCTTAGCCAAATTTCTCCAAAGCTTCAGCTTCAGCGCTGGTGAATGCTTCACTTCCATTTCAATCAAATTCGCAAGATCAATCAACCCGAGTCCTGCGGTCAAAGGTTGTAATAGCAATGACGTAACATAACCAATTCCTTGTTTAGGGTTCATTAACTGCTCAAGCGAAAAGGTATGAAGCCTAGCTGATTGCATGGTTGCCTTCACCTCAAGGCATCCATGCTCCCATGAAAAATCAAAGCGATCGAATGGATCTTCGTGCCAACTTGCCATGGCACCTGCAATGTTGCCACTTTTTGCGATTACGTAAAGTTCGCCCCATAGACCCAGAACGTCTTTCCTACTTGGCTGAGAGAGGGCCCTAAAAAGATCCACTAGTTTCTGAATACAGGTATTCAGTTCTCGCGTGCCAGAATTAATAGGAAGTTCCTCGATCGCAGCGCTGAAACAACGCACAAATATTTCATGAAGATCCGTCACAGCACCATCGCAAGAAACGAGGGCAAATTGATCTTGTAGCACCATACAATCGGTATGGATTCTGCAAGTAGCATGAAACTGTGCACTCAAATACCTGAACTGCATACTAGGGCTATATTGTGCTTCGCTAGCATCGTGCAATAAAAAAATGGGGGAGCCATCGGAGCCTTTTGCGAGAAAGTCATTACGGTGTGCAGATAAGGGGATCGCCGTAAAACTCGTCTCTGACGTGGCACAAGGCAAATTTAAGAAATTATCGAAGATATTCATACTAACGGCGCGCCTCGATTAGTAAATCCGTCCTCAACTTGCTTGGCACATGTAATGCAAACCAAGTTATATTTTTAATATCGGCACTACCGGAGTCACGCAGCGTCGTACCTAAATTGAATCGACGTAGCTGGATAGAGACACGTTCATTAGAGCAAAAACTCCTGTCATTAACAGTGTCTGCACTTTGGCTGAAATACTGGTTAATTGGTGCAAAGCGGTGCTTAGCTTCTACGCCACGTCCAGTGGATCGTGTTCGATAACCCGCTACTAAGTTGTTCATAAGAAATACATCGGCCTTGAGTTCTGGACTCTTCCTGAGAAGTGCAGCTATCGCGAGCAACATCGCACTATGTTCCTCAGCATCTGAGGGATCTTTAACTTTTACCTCAAGCAGAAAATCTTCGAGTACCGATTTTAACGGGATAGGGTTAAACATGAAGTGCGGTGATAAATTTTTACCGCCTTTGAATTGAGAAAATCCTGCTGCGTTGACAGGAGCACCATATTCAGCAGCCCATTTCTTTACCACGCAAGAAAGCAACTCTTGATTGGCTAAAGCAGCATTGTCATCCCTTTGCAGAACATCAGGCACCATCCAGCCATTAGCAGGAATACGGCGCGTACCGAGTCCAATTACGTTCGCACGAGTAGCCTTAAGCATTGATGTGAGCACAAAATCTCGGCGCCAGTCGGAAAGAGGTTTGCCCCGCGAATTCTCTAAGGCCTCTCGAACAAACTCCTCATGCTCTACATACTCGGTGAAAGCATCACTCACATTCCGCTGAACAAAAACACGACAGAGCCCCAAATATGATTTCTTATATCCGAAAAACCGAGCTCGCTGCTGCAGAGTATCTGCTGCAGGTGAAGTCCCCAAGGGACGTGGCATATAGGTCACGCAAAGGCCTTCGATTGTATAACCTCGATCTAGCTTAGCGCCGCCCACTAGAATCCAGTATGGCGTGGCTTTCCAGTCAATATTTTTCTCCGCGTCCTTAGTTCCATTGACCACGACATGATTCATTTCGTTGAATACTTCATCAACCATTGCGGAAATCAAGTCAATCAATGGTTTAATTTTTGGATATGTTTTTTTTAGCGAATCATATTCAGATTGAAACATCTGAGTTACAGCATCGATTTTATTAATATATTGCTTTTCGACGAATGACTTTAGCGTCTTTAAGGACTTATCAAGCCAATCCTTGTAATGAGTATGGGATGTGGTAGCCATCGCCGGATGAATCATCATTGAGCGGTTTCTGTCTTTCTTTCGCTCACGCGTCAACGCGTGATGAGCACATGCTAATAAGAAGTAACGTAAGGCACTCAGTAAACTTTTAGGTGACGCTTTCAATATATTCGTGGGTCCAGGTACTTCCTCTGATGGAATGTCTCTGACGAGGGGGGTGTTCTTTCCGAAGAAAGACTTTCCACCTGTATAAGCCTCACCAGGTGTCACCAATTCTGCAAACGAAGCGTTCAGTAAATCAGTTTGCGCCAGTAGAAGATTAGCCTGTGGTGTAGCAGTGTACTGCAGATATGAATGATGTGGGAGTTTGTCACGTAGCTTACAAATTTTTTCGTAGGTCGTACTCATTTCTGAAGGTGCAATTTTACCACTACGAATCTTAGCCGCCTTCGTGTTTAAACTTGCTTGGTCACTCTCATCATCAATAATCAAAGATGGAACATCTGATACCGACAACTTTTTAACTAAAGAAGCTAAATTTTCAAGATGGCCGCCATGTTTGAGCACGGTAACTAAAATGGCTTTTTTTGTAGGTTTTTTCTTCCAGGCAATAAGTTTATCTTCGATCTGTCTTTTAACGTTATTGGTAGGATTGGAATAGTGATACCAGTTCTCTCCATCATCGATACCAAGGTCTTTCTTCAAGCGGTTTTCAGATTGGTCACGAAGATTATTCTTCGTACCTGCTAAAACAATTACAAGTCCATAACCGTTATCTCTTGCCAGAGAAATTACTGTTTCGAACGACAATGTTTTGCCGCTTTGCACATAACCCACTACTAACCCCGTTTCTCTCCCTGAGGGCTCTGTTGGAGGCAAGCAACGACCAAGAATTCTTTGTGCTTCTTGAAGCACAGAGTTCATACCATCAGTTAAATCCTCGTAGCTAGGACCATTAGGATCATTGGATTTGCTTCGAAGAAAATCCTCAGTAATGTCTTTTTTTTCCGGCACCCAACGTAAAGGTGGTTGAAGAGTTTTTAGAATTTCGATAGAGGTTGCCATATTTTATTTCTCTAACGAGGTTCTCAACAGAGCACCTCTCATCAAGTAGTTGAAATGATAAAGAAAACTCTCTGGTGACACTCCTAAAACATCCTCCGTTAAGATCAAAGCAATGCATATCGATGTTGAAATACGCAGCAAAACTTCAACGTTCTCATTGTTCACGCCCAAAAATTCAATGGAAAAAGGATGAGCCAATGAAAGATCAATAGTCAAACGCCGGATGTCCTCGCCAGAGTCAGTCGGTTTCTGAGTAACTGCGACTGAAACCCAATCCTCTGTTGCAGGATCTACAGAGGTTCTCAAAGTTATGATCCATTGGTAATTGCCATCATTAACTTCGACAACACGCTCAGAAGCCTGGAGTTCTCCAGCAACAAGCTCGGACGGCAACTCATCTACATCTGTTGGATATTTATTAGCCTCAATCAACAGTGGGGCAACTTCTTTTTCGACATAGTTTGCAACAGCGGCAGTCGCTGCAACAGCTCGTGTCTCAATGGTTTTTCGCGAAGGAAGTGCCCGATAATTTTCGGCTTGAGCGAGTAAATTCAGTGGGGGCTCTTCGATTTGAGCTTTCAAATATTCCAGAAAAATATCTTCGTATTCTTCCCAGCGAAAGCCATCTTTCGTATGACTAACTTCGAATCCTTCGACATGCAGTTCACCAAACAATCTTTGATAGGGATAACTGTTAGTTTGTTTAAATACATAGCTAGGCCGATAACTCTCGTCCAAGCTACCTTCTATTAATCTGTCACGACGAAATAAAGCAAAACCGGCCAATGGTGTTGAACCAACTTCACGTAGTGCGGCAAAACCTGTGATACGCTGATTTCCACCAAAATCCAAATCGATATCTTTCCGCCATTCAACAGGTACTACGTTATCACCCTGCGCCTGTACCCCGGGAGATGTATAAGCAACGGCTGTGAGTATTTTAGGACATTTATATGAAAGCGATGAACCATTTAAGTTTAGTGACAGCCTTCCATCTCTTAGAAACATTCGATAAATGCTGGCTAGGTGGTCTCGAATCTTGCCTACCGTTCGCCCTTGCGGCATGTGATGTAGGCCTCGGAGAGTTACCACTGTGTAATGCGATAATGGATCGACCTTACGAACTTCAGTATTCAAACTTTCAATCTTGTTTTCGACAATATTTCTAACATCGAAATATATTGTACGTTCTATTGATTCGCCAATTGCTTTGGTACGAACACTCCATTTCTCTGCAAACCAGCATGCCGCGCTCTTCATTCCCATGCCGAACTCAGAAAGTCCACTACGATCCTCTGGGACTTGAGCAGCCCGAAATGCTCTAGGAAAATCAACTTCTGATATTCCAGCAGCATTGTCACTAATAACAATAATACCAGGGCCAGAAGTATCTATTTTTACATCTACCTTAAGTTGAAATTTACCACCATGCAGCAATTGCAATTGATCGTTGTTGGCGATCAAACTTTGAATTGCGTTATCGACGAACTCGGCCATGGCAAACCATGGCTTGTAATTTAGATGGCGTAGCACCGAGAGCATCGTTACTTCGGGCCGGATTTCAATAGCTGGTAATTGGCTAGACTTTTGACTATCCGTCATGCATCGACCTTTCCATTGCTTATTTTAATGTCTCCAGTTACCGGAGATTGTCCTATAAAATCCCCCAACAGAGCACGGGCAACCAACTCAACAACTGTAGAGTTCACAGCATTCCCAAGTGCATGGAAAGCCTTAGTAGGAGTAGATGGCAGCGCCTTCAATTCGTCTAAACTCTGCAGACGAGCGCATTCCTCCGGAGTCATGTAACGCCGTTGCCATGCAATTATGGGCACTTGCGTGTCAGTCATTGCAATTAAGCTAGGAGCAGTGTTACGGCGTTTCACCCTTACTCCTGATGCACGGAACTGCAGAACGTACTCCCACAGATCTCGCTTACCACCCTTGACATTCCATTCTAATTTTTGAAGGCTCGACGGAAACTTCAAGATATTTTTCATCCAAGGATCAATCCATTCCTTATTGTCAGCGTAGAACTGGCGGTTCTGGCGAATGAAATCTACCTTCCACTTGGGAAACTTTCGCTGCGGGGTACGGGCATGGCTAGGCAACGCCAACCAACGTTCTTCGAGAGTGTGCAGGTAGCCGATTTTGCGTCCATGGCTCCCCGAAAACCCCTTAAGACCGTCAATACCGTAATCCTCTTTTAAAGCGTAGGGTGTTTCCTGTTCGTATGGATATGTTGCCCCCCACTCCATTGACCATAATGGATAAGAAGGCAATTCAACATCTGCTGGGCAGCGTTTCAAAAAATCTGCCCAGACATTTAGACAATCTAAAACCTGCGCAGAAAGCGGCTTCGCATTAGCTGGATGATCATCTAGAATGCTGTCAATCGTTGTCTCTACCGGATTTCTTTGAGGCCAAGAAAAATCTTTTAGAGGCTTTCGTGAACCAATGATATATACGCGCTCTCGAATCTGCGGGATACCAAAATGATGCGGTGAGAAGCGTTCAGCAGCAATGTGATAGCCTAGTCCTTTTGGACCTAACCCTAAGATCTCCTGAATAGCTTTCCAGGTTCGACCTTCATCATGCTTGAGCAGATTCGGTACATTTTCAAGAATAAAGAAGCTCGGCTTCTTCTGCTCGAGTATTGCTGCCACATTGAAAAACAAATCACCTTGTTTCGTGCACTCAAACCCAAGCTGCTCCCCAGCTTTGGAGAATGGCTGGCAGGGAAAACCCGCAGTCAGCACGTCATGTGTAGGCACATCAGAGGGAGATATCAAAGTGATATCTCCCTCTGGACGAAGATTGAAATTAATCTGGTAAAGGTCCTGCAGATGTTTTTGCCACTCAGCTGCAAAAACACACTGCCCACCGAGCCTATCTAGGGCAAGGTGAAATCCGCCCAAGCCAGCGAACAAGTCGATAAATTTAAACGATGGTGACTTCATATTTGTTAGCCAATTCTAGTTGATGGAAGCAGCCATCGGATTATCTTATTACAGTAAAAATCGCGCTACGATAAAGCTTTTCTATACAGTAACTTATCTCTATAAACATGAATACCTCACTCGATTAAAGCAGATGTTGCTGCATCGCTCAGATTACATTTTTCGTCATTGATAATGGGTTGACACATCTCTTCAAAACCGTGAACAACTTGAAGAGAAAATGCCACCTTCATATAACTGTATGCAATCACAGTAGTCAACTCGAGTAAAGCTCTAACTTTTAGTGTGCATTCAGACAGCACTCAATGATGTGTATGATAATTTTCGTTTAATGACGAATAGAAAGCAAGCAACTCCCCCCAATCGGGGCCTGGTTACAACTGAACTCCATTTTACAATTATAAGCGCCTATAATTGAGATTCCATGACGCTACTCGTAGAAGTGAAGACTAAAATGAACCATTACAAGGGAAGTAAGTGGCTGTATAGATTTCACCCTGTGGTTGACTTAGATTGAGTGAAAAAGCGAGGAAAGCCTTGCAGATACTGGATTCCAGACACAAAAAAAGCCGCCCTTAAGCGACTTTGATTTTCATCTTTTGGTGCCGAAGGCCGGACTCGAACCGGCACGTATTTCTACGGTTGATTTTGAATCAACTGCGTCTACCGATTTCGCCACTTCGGCACTGAAGGGGATGCGGAAACGTTGTGGATTATACCTGTCGCGCGCCGCCATGCAAGCGACGACGCGCGAAACCCGCGCTAAGTGCCCAAAAAACCAGCGCCCTGGTTACTCCAGCTCAGACACCGCCAGCCGAATCACCCCTGCCGCCTTCTGCTCCGGCAGCGCCAGCACCTTCGCCCACATCTCCTGCACCATGTCGCAGGAGAGCTTCTCCTTGCCCACCGCCTTCTCCGGCATCTGCAACAGCTGGATGTCCTCGCCGTACTTATCGGCTAGTTGTTTCATAATCGGCCGCACATCCTCGACAGCCGCCTCGCGTTCGGCTTGCGTCACGGTGTGGCGGTTTTTGCCGTAGGCCGCACGCATCATGTCGGCGTCGGCCTGCATGCGCCGCGTCATCAGGTCTTTATCCAGCATGCGCATCGGGTTCACGCCGCCCTTCACCATCGGGTAGAGGAAGCGGAAGCAGGCGTCGTCGCTCACCTTCTGGATGGCGGCGGTCTGCTCCATGTTGATGGTCATGTAGTTCACCACGTTGGCGTCCGGGGCGTTTTGCAGGCGCGACATCTGCAAATGCAGGATCTGCGGCTGGATGGTGTCGATAATCTGCTGCTCCGGCTCGCCGGCTTTTTGCAGGGCGGTCATCTGGTCGAGGATGCGCTGATGCAGCGCGGGCTCCTGCTCCTTAATCACCTGCCAGGCAGGCATCGCGTTGAGGGTGGTATCAATCTGCGCTTCCGGAGCGCGTTGCCTGTCAAAGAACACCCAGAACGCCACGGCGGCGGCCGCGACAATAACAACGACCGTACTGATCCACGTTTTTTTCATCTCGCATCCTTATCCTTGAGTTGTGCCGGTTTACACCGGCACGCCGCTGTGGAAGCGAAACTCGTGGTCCGGTGTCGAGATAAGTGTGGCTTCAATTTCGCCAAAAAGCTGTATGCGCGGTGAGATATCGTCGTCGCTCACCTGCTGGGCCAGCGTCAGGTAGTCCTGATAATGGCGCGCTTCCGAGCGCAGCAGCGAGAGATAGAACTTCTGTAAGTCATCGTCGAGGAACGGGGCCAGCGCGGCGAAGCGTTCGCAGGAACGGGCTTCGATGTAGGCGCCGCAGATGAGCTTGTCGATCAGCGTCAGCGGTTCGTGGGTGCGCACTTCCTTCAGCATCCCTTTGGCGTAGCGGCTGGCGGTGATTTTGACGTACGGAATATCGCGGGCCAGCATCGCCTCACGCACCTGCCAGAAGTGGTGCAACTCCTCTTTAATCAGCAGCACCATGCTGTCGATGAGCGCCTGGCCCCACGGGTCGTCGGTTTTGGGCATCACGCTTTTGCCAATCTGCTTGTGCAGGGCGATGAAGTCCGGCTCCGGGCCGTCGCGAAAGGTGAACTGTTCGTAAGGTTTGAGCCAGTCGAGCAGCGCGTCGGCACCACTTTCGTCGGCGACGTATTTACGCACCAGCAGCAGCGCGGTCTGGGCGGCCTTGAGCTCGCACACCATGTGGTCGGTGAGCAGCAGCGGCAGGTTCGCCGGGTCGCGGGCTTTATCAATCCATGCTTGCGGGGTCGGGCACTGGAGGAAGTTGAGTACGGGGGCGAGTATCTGCGGGTAATCCATGGTTCTGCCTTGAAAAAAGCGGTGGCGCGCGCCACCGCCTGAAACGCTTAGTGACGCACGCCGTCGTCGTCTTCGTCGACGTAATCTTCGTCGTCGCCTTCTTCGCCGTCTTCACCGTTCGGATCTTCGAAGTAGGTTCCCCAGCCGTCGTATTCCACTTCAAACTTCTCGGCCAGGTTCATCAGCTGTTCTACCTGCGCGTCGATCAGCTCCGCCTTCAGCGCGCCTTCGCTCAGGATGTCGCAGCAGATGACGGTGTCGCCCTCTTCCACTTCCAGCTCTTCCGGCTCGGTCACTTCGTAACCCAGCTTGAAGGCTTCCACGGCCATTTTTTCCAGCGCGTCGAAATCATCCGCAGAGAAATGGTGCTCGATGGTGTACAGCGCGTCCGGATCGCTACCGTCTTCCAGCAGTTCTTCAATAATCAGACGCGTCTCTTCGCGTTGCTCTTCCAGTAATTCCGGGTTTGCCATGGGTCAATCCTCTTTAAAGTGCGGCAGATACTTCTATTTTCACACACGGACGGGTTTGCCTCCACCTTTGTTGGAAAGATTTGTGAAACGGGGTTGCAAATGAATAATTACACATATAAAGTGAATTTTAATTCAATAAGTGGCGTTCGCCATGTGAGGATAAAATGTCTGATCTGTACAAGAAACACTTTCTGAAATTGCTCGACTTTACCCCTGCACAGTTCACTTCTCTGCTGACCCTTGCCGCACAGCTCAAAGCCGATAAAAAAAATGGCAAGGAAGTACATAAGCTTACTGGCAAAAACATCGCGCTCATCTTCGAAAAAGACTCGACCCGTACACGTTGCTCTTTCGAAGTTGCCGCATTTGACCAGGGCGCGCGCGTTACCTATTTAGGGCCGAGCGGCAGCCAGATTGGGCATAAAGAGTCAATTAAGGATACCGCACGGGTGCTCGGGCGGATGTACGACGGCATTCAGTATCGCGGCCACGGCCAGGAAGTGGTCGAGACGCTGGCGCAGTACGCGGGCGTGCCGGTGTGGAATGGGCTGACCAACGAGTTCCACCCCACGCAGCTGCTGGCGGATCTGCTGACCATGCAGGAGCACCTGCCGGGCAAGGCGTTTAACGAGATGACGCTGGTCTACGCGGGCGACGCGCGCAACAACATGGGCAACTCGATGCTGGAAGCGGCGGCGCTGACCGGGCTGGATCTACGCCTGGTGGCCCCGAAGGCCTGTTGGCCGGAAGAGAGCCTGGTGGCAGAGTGCAGCGCGCTGGCGGAAAAGCACGGCGGGAAAATCACCCTGACGGAAGACGTGGCGGCGGGCGTCAAGGGCGCGGACTTTATCTATACCGACGTGTGGGTGTCGATGGGCGAAGCCAAAGAGAAGTGGGCGGAGCGGATTGCGCTGCTGCGCGGGTATCAGGTGAACGCGCAGATGATGGCGCTGACCGGCAACCCGAACGTGAAGTTCCTGCACTGTCTGCCGGCGTTCCATGACGACCAGACCACGCTCGGCAAGCAGATGGCGAAAGAGTTCGATCTGCACGGCGGGATGGAAGTGACGGACGAGGTGTTTGAGTCGCCGGCGAGCATCGTGTTCGACCAGGCGGAAAATCGGATGCATACGATTAAGGCGGTGATGGTGGCGACGCTTGGGGAGTGATTGGGTCCTCTGAGCGCTGGTGCCCTCACCCCGGCCCTCTCCCACAGGGAGAGGGAGAAAAACCTAAAAACGACAACAGCGTTATCGTCAGGCAGAAAAATTCATTTTACTGACGCTTTCTCAGATACGCATTAACGATAATAGGTATTTATGTTTTTATTAACCATTATTTACTGAGTAGATAATGGTTAATATCAGGTCATTATCAATTACAAAACACCGTATATTATCGGCGTAATATTTCCTTATTGCTGCATTTCATTAATAAGGATTTTTTATGTCATGGAATAAACATGAAGCTGTGTCATACGCCCGTAGCCACGCACTAACCCATACTGGACACTATTGCGCTCGAGCAATCGCCGCCGCCATTCGAGCCGGAGGGCTTAAAATCGAAGGGGCAAACGCTAAGGATTTCTGGCGTTCTCTTGAAAAAGCAGGATTCTCAAAAGTCTATGGCACTCCCATAGAGGGGGATATCGCGGTGATTGATGCCTTGCCCGGCCCGAATCAGTACGGGCATGTCTGTATTTACGATGGCGCTGGAACCTGGTATTCAGATTTTAAACAGAGAACACTGTACCCGGGGCCAACCTATCGCCAACTTCAGCCAGCAATAACCTTATACAGGCATTATTAATATGAATAAGCTCATCTTAATTGTGTTATTCAGCACAGCAGCATTGGGGGCCGAAGATTTTCAGATGCCGATGCAGCGCGCTCTTGAATTCAATCGCTGGTACATTAAACAAGTGAACAACGATCGTTATCCCATCCAACAGGGAAATGAAATCGATAAGTTCGTTACGGCCAGCACCATAAAAAAATTACGTCATGCAGACGATCCCCGTTATGCCGACGCTGAATTTTACGAGGCTGATTTTTTTATGAAATCGCAATATATCGGCGAGGACTGGGCTGAGAATGTGGCTATTGATTCGTATGATTCAGACCCGGTCTGTGTAAACGTGAATATCACGTTTGGCAAAAAGACCCAGCACACAGTCATTGATTGCATGGTTAAAGAAGATGGGATCTGGAAAATTCAGTCTGTCGCCGCTCGGGATAATAATTGATGCCCCCCGCTAACAATAATGGAGCCGCCTTTGTTGCCGGGTGGCGCTGCGCTTACCCGGCCTACAAAACCCGTAGGCCCGTGCAAGCGCAGCGCCGCCGGGCAAATCAGGCGACGATGCGGCTGATGCCCTTTCTCCCACAACCCGCTCGACTCAATTGATTTTTCACCCCGAAAAAGGTACGTTTTCGCCTTAATTCCAGCGTGGACATACCAGCATTATGCCGATTATTCAGTCTGTTGAACGTGCGTTGCAGATCCTCGACCTGTTCAACGAGCAGGCCACCGAGCTTAAGATCACCGACATCAGCAAACTGATGGGGCTGAGCAAGAGTACCCTCCACTCGCTGCTGAAAACCCTCCAGCTTCACGGCTATATCGATCAGAACCCGGAGAACGGTAAGTATCGCCTCGGCATGAAGCTGGTCGAGCGCGGGCATTTTGTCGTGGGCTCGATGGATATTCGGCAGAAGGCGAAAGGCTGGCTGACGGAGCTGTCCCAGCGGACCGGGCAGACGACCCATCTGGGGATACTGGACGGGCGTGAAGGGGTCTATATCGAGAAGATTGAAGGCAAGCTGGCCGCCATCGCCTATTCGCGCATCGGCCGCCGCCTGCCGGTTCACGCCACCGCCATCGGCAAGGTGTTGATTGCCTGGCTGGGCGAGCCCGAGCTGAACGCCCTGCTGGAGGGCTATCAGTACACTACCTTTACGCCTTCCACCCTCGCCTCTCGTGAAGCACTAATGAGTGCCCTGGCGCAGACCCGCGAGAAGGGCTATGCCCTGGATAGCGAAGAGAACGAGCAGGGCGTGCGCTGCGTGGCGGTGCCGGTGTGGGACCACGAGTCCCGCGTCATCGCCGCCCTGAGCCTGTCGACGCTGACCTCCCGCGTGGACGACGCAGAGCTGGCTGATTTCCGCGAGCAGCTTCAGCAGGCCGGGCTCCAGCTCTCACGCGCGCTGGGCTACCCGGCCTGAGCCGTCAGACCGGCTCGTAGGTGAAGTAGTCGAAGTCAGCGTGGCAGCCGTCGCCGCTGATGTCCTCGCAGTGCAGACCCACAAACGCGCCGGTGAAGAAGCCGCGCCCGCCGATATAGTCATCCGACAGCTTCCACGCCTCATACGTCACCGGCACGGCATGCCACGTCTCGCCGTCGAACGAGTAGCTGTAGCGGTAGACCAGCCTATCCACATCCACCCGGAGCCAGACGCTCTCAGCCTGTTCCGGCACCGGAATCGGCTGCTCGTGCAGCGGCCATGACGGCACGTTGTGGTCAAGCTGGATCACCTTAATCGTTCTGCCCTGCCCCTCCTCGTAGTCCACAAAGCAGTAGCTCCAGTTTTTGCTGTTGTAGTAGCAGGTCAGCCCCGCGCTCTGCTGGAAGTGCACCGGCGAGAACTGCATCCGCGTCTCGGCCCGGAAGGTGAAGTGCTGCCAGCGGCGCGCCACGGTCGACTGGGTAAAGGTCGAGTTGAGCGAGTCGTTGCCGTATAACCGTAAATAGCCGGGGCGCGCGGTGAGCGAGCCGAGGGTGTCGTCGAACGGAATGCGCAGAGTCTGCAATTCAGGGTCAAGCGTGCTGCCGTCGAAATCATCCCGCCAGCTACCCTGCACGGCGGCGGGCTGCTCCGCCACCTGCGGGCCTTTCACGGTCAGCTGCGCGTGCTTACCGCCCTCCACGTACGGCCAGCCATCGCGCCATTCAATGCGGGCGATGCCGGTCTCGCGCCCCAGCGGACAGTAACCGCGTCCGCCTGAGGCCAGCAGCGGCACGCCGGGCAGGCGCAGCGGGCGGCTGGTAAGGTAGGCCATATACCACTCCCCGGTGTGGGTTTGCAGCAGCGAGCCGTGGCCGCTCTTTTGCAGCGGGTTCTCCGGCAGGTGCCAGCTGGTCATCATCGTCACATCCGGGTGAAGCTCGTACGGCCCGTCGATGGTTTTTGCACGCAGCACCACGACGGCGTGCTCGTAGCTGGTGCCGCCTTCGGCAACCATCAGGTAGTACCATCCCGCGTGGCGATAAAGATGCGCCCCTTCGGTGTAGCAGAGCGGCGTGCCGGTAAACAGCGTTTTGCGCTCCGGCGAGAGGGTGCCGGTCTGCGGGTCAAACTCCTGCATCACGATGGTGTTGTGCGGGTTGCTGTGATGGCGCGGCCCCCACGGGCGGTAGAGGTAGTATTTGCGGCCATCGTCGTCGTGGAACAGGGACGGATCGAACCCGCCGTTGCCCATCGGGATCGGCTCGCTCCATGGCCCTTCGATGGACGGCGCGGTGACGAGGAAGTTGCGGCCATTTTTCCACGGCGAATCGACAATCTTCACGTCGGTATAGAGCAGCCAGAATTTGCCGTCGGCGTAGCTCAGGCACGGCGCCCAGATACCGCCGGAGTCCGGGTTGCCCTTCATATCCAGCATCGACACGCGGTCCAGCGGCGTGCTGACCAGCGTCCAGTTTTTCAGGTCGCGGGAGTGATAGATGCGCACGCCCGGGAACCACTCGAAGGTCGAGGTGGCGATGTAGTAGTCCTCACCCTGGCGGCACAGGGACGGGTCCGGGTTGAAGCCGGTCAGGATTGGGTTAGTGATTTCCATATTGCCTCCGGTTAATGGGATGCGGCTGTCGCGGCGTCGGGAATGGCCTCGCCCTGCGCCGCGCGGTGCTTGATCAGCTGCTGGCTGATGGCCTCCACGCGGGCGTCGGTGAGCTTATAAAACGACAGCATGATGAACATGCCCGCATAGAGCACCACGGGCACCACGCAGAACAGAATTTTGATGGTGGTCAGCACCTCGACCGGCTGCACGCTGCTGCTGGCGGAGTAGTTCACGTACGCCAGGATCCAGCCCACTACTGCCCCGCCAATTGCCAGGCCAATCTTCAGGCTGAACAGGTAGGTGGAGAACACCAGCCCGTCCAGGCGTCGCCCGCTGCGGCTTTCTTCGTAATCCACCACGTCAGAGGCCATCAGCCACTGTAGCGGCGTGGTGGTGTTAAAGACGAACAGGAACAGGATGTTGAGGGCGAAAATCAGGGCAATATGCTCCGCCGGCGTGAAGAAGATCAGCAGGCTAATCAGAGAGTAAGCGACGATGATCCACTTAAAGGCGGTGACGCGGTCGAAGCGGCCCAGCAGACGAGACGAGCAGAGCGAGCCGAACATGGTGGCGAGGCTGCCGTAGAGTAAAAACTGGGTCGCCATCTCCGGGTGATCCATCACGTATTTCACGAAGTAGAGCGTCGCCCCGCCGCGCACCACGTTGGAGCAGGTCGCCATCATCTTGAAGGCGCACATGATCCGCCACTGGCCGTTGCCCAGCAGCAGCTTAAGATCTTTCGCCACCGACGAGCCAGGCTGCACTTCAAAGGTGTAGCGCTCTTTGGTGGTGAAGAAGCAGACATAAAGCAGGACCACGCCGCTCAGACCCAGCACGCACATGGCGCCGAAATAGCCCACCTGCTCGTTCCCTTTGCCGATGATGCTGACCAGCGGCAGCGCGATGCCGCTGATGGCGAGCGACCCAGCGGCGGCGAGGAAGAAACGCCAGGACTGAAGGGCATGACGCTCTTTCGGGTCGGCGGTGATCACCCCCGGCATGGCACAGTACGGGACGTTAACGAAGGTGTAGACCAGAGTCAGCAGAATGTAGGTCACGCAGGCGTAGATGATTTTGCCCTGCGCGGAGAAGTCCGGCGTGTAGAAGGTCAGCATGCAGACGATGCCAAACGGGATGGCGCCCCACAGCAGGAACGGGCGGAACTGGCCGTAGCGGGTGCGGGTGCGGTCTACCAGCAGCCCCATCAGCGGATCGGTCACGGCGTCGAGCACGCGGGAAACTAAAAACAGCGTCCCCATTATGCCCGCGGAGAGACCGAACACGTCGGTGTAGAAATAGGCCAGCAGGAACATCGTGGCCTGCCAGACGAAGCCGCAGGCGGTATCACCCAGCCCGTAGCCAATTTTGTCTTTCATGGTTAATTGCGTCATCAGAATTACACCCTTATGTAGTGTGCTGAATTACAACATCGTGTTAATGGAGTGTAATGAGATGCTCAATTAACCAGCAATGGTCATATCTTATTTCTGAATTACGTTATTTCGCTTTTGTGACGCCAACGATATATCATAAGTCATTGTTTAAATTATAAAATTAAAGACAAGAAAAAACCGCCCGCGGAATATTTTCCGCAGACGACTTTCTCTCAGAAAATAATTAAATGCCGAGTGCTTTTTTACCGGCGTTAATTACCTCAATGATTTTATCGGTGTCATAAATACAGCCTTTCCAGGTGCCGCCGCTCACGGACTGTAATGCCGCCCACAGCCGGGTATCGTCCGGCAAAAAGTCGTGAGCGTGCAGGTCCGGGTGCGTCTGCCGCCGCGCCAGCTCGCGCGCCCCCTCTTCCGGCGTCAGCGGGTTGTCCGCGGTACCGATGAAGTTCACGCTACCGGTCAGAGTCAGGCGGTCCACGGCAATCTCAATGATGTCGTTATCGCGCAGCTTACCAATCGGCCCTCCCGCCAGCGCCTCCGGCGATACGTGGCCGAAGCAGGCCCCCGTCGACACGCCCGAGAAGCGCGCATCGGTGATTAACGACACCGTCTTGCCCCACGAGATATGCTTCAGCGCGGAGGTAAGCTGGTAGGTCTCTTCCATACCGGTGCCGGACGGCCCGCCGCCGATCACCACCATGATATCGCCCTGCGCAATCTCTTCCCGCTTTATGGCCTTGATGGCCTGCGCTTCCGAGACAAACACCCGTACCCGGCCAGTGTGGCGGTAAACGCCATCGTCATCCACCACCGACGGGTCGATCGCCGTGGCCTTGATCACCGATCCTTCCGGCGCGATGTTGCCCGTCGGGAAGCAGACCGTCGAGGTCAGCCCTTTCGCTTTTGCCTTCTCCGGCGGCAGGATCACGTCATCCGGCTCCACGCCGTCCTGCTCGCGCAGGCACTGGCGGAAGCGCTTACGGCGCTCCGAGCTCTGCCACCAGTCGAGGTTCTCGCCCACTGTCTGGCCAGTGACGGTCATGGCGTCCAGATGCAACAGGCCGAGATCGCGCAGGTGGAGCATCACCTCCGGCACGCCGCCCGCGAGGAAGGCGCGCACGGTCGGGTGATAGTCCGGGCCGTTGGGCAGCACGCTTACCAGGCGAGGCACCCTGCGGTTGACGCGCGTCCAGTGTTCAACGTCCGGGATCGTGCAGCCCGCCGCGTGGGCGATGGCTGGAATGTGCAGCAGTAAATTAGTGGAGCCGCCGAACGCCGCGTGGATCACCATCGCGTTTTCGATGGCTTTGTCGGTGAGGATATCGCGCGTGGTGATGCCACGGTTATCCAGTTCACTGACCGCGCGTGCCGACTGGCGGGCGATCTCCAGCCACACCGCCTGCCCGGACGGCGCCAGTGCAGAGTGCGGCAGCGCCAGACCCAGCGCCTCCGCCACTACCTGCGAGGTGCCCGCCGTACCGAGGAACTGACACCCGCCGCCCGGCGACGCGCAGGCGCGACAGCCCAGCTCGGCGGCCTCCTGCAAGGAGAGCTCATGGTTGGCGAAGCGCGCGCCGATGGTCTGCACTTTGCCCGCATCTTCCCCCACGGTGGGCGGCAGCGTCGCCCCGCCCGGCACCAGAATGGTCGGCAGATCGTGCATGGAAGCCAGCGCAATCATGGTGGCGGGCAGCCCTTTATCGCAGGTTGCCACGCCGATCACCGCCCGGCGCGTCGGCAGGGAGCGGATCAGGCGGCGAAACACGATCGCCGCGTCGTTGCGGTACGGCAGGGAGTCGAACATGCCGTGCGTGCCCTGCGAGCGACCGTCGCACGGATCGCTGACGAAGGCGGCGAACGGGATCCCGCCGTTGCGGGTGATCTCCTTCGCCGCCGCCTGCATCTGCATGCCGATCTCCCAGTGCCCGGTGTGGTAGCCCAGCGCGACCGGGCGTCCGTCTCCGGCGCGGATGCCGCCCTGGGTGCCGATGATCAGCACCTCTTTGCCGGTGAGCTTGTTGGCATCCCAGCCCATCCCGGCGTTCTGCGTCATACCGAACAGGTTGCCGCTGGGGGATTCCATCAGCATCTGCGGTGTCAGCGGCAGCGTGCCCTGCGGCCCCGCCGCGTGGGTGATCACCGCATAAAACGCATCGTCCTGTGGGGTGAAAATTTTCTCAATGGTCATCGTTATCGTCCGGCTCAGCAGAGTTTGAGCTGTTGTAACAGGGTTTTCAGCTGCGCCTTGCGCGGCTCGTCCAGCGGCGAGGCTGGCGGCAGGACGTGCGTAGAAATCGGGCGGCCGCAGAGCACGATCGCCTCTTTAATGACGTTCACAAACGGCGTATCCAGCTGATACATCTGCGGGATTTGCAGCAGGGTCTGATGATACTCAGCCGCTTTCGCCACGTCGTTATCCCGCCAGGCTTTCAGAAGATTTACCGACACCTGTGGGGCAAAGTTGCCGCTGGCCGAGATCGCCCCGTCGCCGCCTAGCAGCAGGGTATTAAACAGATGATCGTCGTAGCCGCACAGCACCGTGAAATGAGGATGGGCGCCTTTAACGGTGTGGATCATGCTGCGCAGGTGAGCGACGGAGTCGATGGTGTCTTTAATGCCGACGATGTTACTGCGCGAGTCGGCGAGGGTTTTCACCAGTGCCGGGGTCAGATCCTGCCCGGTCAGCGCCGGGAAGTTATAGAGCATCACCGGCAGCGTGACGCTGTCGGCCACCTGCTCGAAATAGCGGATCAGGTTCGCTTCCGACACTTTCCAGTAGTAAGGGTTGATCACCACGATGCCGTCCGCGCCCGCCTGCTGCGCGTGCTGGCTCAGCTCAATGGTTTCCCGGGCGTTGGTGCCGCCGGTGCCGATCAGAACCGGCACGCGACGATCGACATGATCGATCGCAAACCGGGCAATGGTTTTACGCTCTTCGGCGCTGAGCTGGGAGAACTCGCCGCCGCTGCCCAGGAAGAACAGGCCGTCGACGCCCGCAGCAATCAGATCGTCGATCAGCGCGGCGGTACCCGGTTTATCGAGCTGGCCATCGGCGGTAAAAATGGTGGAGACAGGGGGAATGATACCCGTGAACAACGCGGACTGCGGCATGAGATCTCCTTGCTGAATCATTTTGTTCTACATTATAGAACAGCGTTCATTAATTTAACGATCATACTATGACGCAGAAAAAGCGCAGGTAAATGGGAGATGAGGAGGGAGTGCGGGAAGTTTAAGCTGGATCACATTATGCGTGGGTGCGGTCTGGTGCCCTCACCCTAACCCTCTCCCAAGGGGAGAGGGAACTTTTACACCCTCTCCCCTTGGGAGAGGGCCGGGGTGAGGGGTTACTCTACCAGCATCTTCACCACAACCTTACGCACCTGCGCCGGCGCTCCCGCCGCGCACAGCGGCTTATGCACTTCGCCCGGCCAGAACACCACAAAATCCCCTTCGCTCAGCACCACGGTTTTCTCCTGCTCGCCTTCCGGCAGGAACGCGATGTCTTTGTCCGCCAGCCAGTCGGTATCCGGCGTACCGTGCGGCAGGGTACTGAAGGTCATCCCTTCCTGACCTTTTAGCACAATCTGAATATCCAGATAGCGTGCATGGTATTCAGCGCGACGCTCGGCAAACGGCTGGGTCATGTCCTCCGAAACCAGATAAAACAGGCTGTTGCCGTTGATGTCGTGCTTACCGGTCGGCGTTGCGTCGGTGACGTGGGCCTTAACGTGCTCAATGGCCTGGCGCAGCTCTTCTGGCAACCAGGCCTGGAGATGATGAATATTGCCAATAATCATGATACAACCCTCAGATTAAAACATTGTTTCATTTTTATGTTTTATACGAGAATTGCCTCTTCCATACCAGCCCTTTTTTGACAAGATTTGCGTCAGCGCATGTTTATCGGGAAATGTGTTAATCCACTGTTAATTGCACACAGGCATTTATGCAGTGGTTATGCATAACCTCATTTCATGCACTTTGCACATAGGATCTAACTCACTGAATTTAAAACATAACTCACAAAACCTGTTGGTGTATCACACTTTATCACTTTGGTTATTTCCTTTAAAAATCCATAATTATTTATTGATTTCTCTTAAGTGAAAAATAGTTAACTGTCATTATTGCATAGCTATTCCCGTGACAACATTTTATCCATTAAAATCAACAATATAACTAAATATTTCAAAGCGTGTGATTCTACAAAATAATAACAACTTCAAATATTGCCACCCGTTCCTGCTTAGCTATTCATCCCTTAATAATATGAAATTAATCATTATCTGATACGAATCATGCAATTGAAAATAAACTGCTCAATATCGGTTTTCGCGTGAGCAATGTCACAATAACCATTATTTAAGCGCCTACTATAAATCACGAAATCAATTGAGCTTAGCCGCCATGAAATTAAACACATCACATGGCGCATGCCCTTTTTATTCTGAAAAAAAGTTAAAGGAATAATTATGGAAAAGCATTACGTCGGTTCTGAAATTGGTCAATTGCGTAGCGTTATGCTGCACCGTCCTAATTTAAGTCTGAAACGGTTAACCCCCTCAAACTGTCAGGAGCTGCTATTTGATGACGTGCTCTCGGTTGAACGGGCGGGTGAAGAGCATGACATCTTCGCAAACACGCTGCGCGAGCAGGGTGTGGAAGTCCTGCTGTTGACCGACCTTCTTACGCAAACTCTTGATATTGCTGAAGCAAAAGCCTGGCTTCTTGAAACACAAATCTCCGACTATCGCCTGGGACCAACCTTTGCCGCCGACGTGCGCGGCTGGCTGGCGGATATGCCGCACCGCGAACTGGCGCGCAGATTAAGCGGCGGATTAACCTACGGTGAAATTCCGGCGGCCATTAAAAATATGGTGGTCGATACCCACACGGCGAATGATTTTATTATGAAGCCGCTGCCTAACCACTTATTTACCCGCGATACCTCCTGCTGGATATATAACGGCGTCTCCATTAATCCGATGGCGAAACCCGCCCGCCAGCGTGAAACCAATAACCTGCGGGCAATATATCGCTGGCACCCCGCATTTGCCGACGGCGAGTTTATTAAGTATTTCGGCGACGAGAATATTAATTACGACCACGCCACATTAGAAGGCGGCGACGTATTAGTGATTGGTCGCGGGGCGGTACTGATCGGCATGTCCGAGCGCACGACGCCGCAGGGCGTGGAGTTCCTCGCCAACAGCCTGTTTAAACATCGCCAGGCCGAGCGCGTGATTGCCGTTGAGCTGCCGAAACACCGCTCCTGCATGCACCTCGACACCGTGATGACCCACATCGACGTGGACACCTTCTCCGTTTACCCGGAAGTGGTGCGCAAGGACGCCCAGTGCTGGACGCTCACCCCGGACGGACGCGGCGGCCTGCTGCGCACCCAGGAAACCGACCTGCTGCACGCCATCGAGAAAGCCCTCGGCATTAACCACGTCCGCCTGATCACCACCGGCGGCGACGCCTTTGAAGCCGAACGCGAGCAGTGGAACGACGCTAACAACGTCCTGACCCTCCGCCCGGGCGTGGTGATCGGCTACGAGCGCAACGTCTGGACCAACGAGAAGTACGACAAAGCGGGCATCACCGTGCTGCCGATCCCGGGCGACGAGCTGGGACGCGGTCGCGGCGGCGCGCGCTGCATGAGCTGCCCACTGGAACGCGACGGAATTTAAAGGAGCCATCATGGAACGAAAACCCACTCTGGTTGTGGCCCTTGGCGGCAACGCGCTGCTCAAGCGCGGCGAGCCGCTTGAAGCGGACATCCAGCGCCAGAACATTGAGCAGGCCGCCCGCACCATCGCCGGCTTAACGGAACAGTGGCGCGTGGTGCTGGTGCACGGCAACGGCCCGCAGGTCGGACTGCTGGCGCTGCAAAACAGCGCCTACGACAAAGTCACTCCCTACCCGCTGGACGTTCTTGGCGCCGAAAGCCAGGGAATGATCGGCTACATGCTCCAGCAGGCGCTGAAAAACAATCTGCCCCAGCGCGAGGTCAGCGTCCTGCTCACGCAGGTGGAAGTGGACGCCGCCGACCCGGCGTTCAGCAACCCGACCAAGTACATCGGCCCGGTCTACAGCGAAGCCCAGGCTAAAGCGCTGGCCGCGGAAAAAGGCTGGGTGTTTAAGGCCGACGGCAGCTACTTCCGCCGCGTGGTGCCGTCGCCGCAGCCGAAGCGCATCGTCGAGAGCGACGCCATCACGGCGCTGATTCAGCGCGACCACCTGGTGATCTGCAACGGCGGCGGTGGCGTGCCGGTAGTGGAAAACGCCAACGGCTATCGCGGGATCGAGGCGGTGATCGACAAAGACCTCTCCGCCGCCCTGCTGGCGCGCCAGATCGAGGCCGATGCCCTGCTGATCCTCACCGATGCCGACGCGGTGTACCTCGACTGGGGCAAGCCAACCCAACGTCCGCTGGCGCAGGTGACGCCGGAGCTGCTCAGAGGCATGCAGTTCGACTCCGGATCGATGGGGCCGAAAGTGGCCGCCTGCCGCGAGTTTGTTGAGGCCTGCAACGGCATTGCCGGGATCGGCGCGCTGGCCGACGGCGCGGAGATCCTGGCGGGCGAGAAAGGCACATTGATTCGTAACTGAGTCGTTTTCCCCTCACCCTAACCCTCTCCCAAAGGGAGAGGGAATGCACGCCCCCTCTCCCTGCGGGAGAGGGCCGGGGTGAGGGCATCAGACAGCACAAATTTTAAAAAGGATTTCCCCATGACCATTAACCTGAAAAACCGCAACTTCCTGAAACTGCTGGACTACACCCCGGCGGAGATCCAGTACCTGATCGATCTCGCCATCGAGCTGAAGGCCGCCAAAAAAGCCGGACGCGAAAAACAAACCCTGGTCGGGAAAAACATCGCCCTGATCTTTGAAAAAACCTCCACCCGCACCCGCTGCGCCTTCGAAGTGGGTGCGTTCGACCAGGGCGCGCAGGTCACCTACCTCGGCCCAAGCGGTTCGCAGATTGGCCACAAAGAGTCGATGAAGGACACCGCGCGCGTGCTGGGCCGCATGTATGACGGCATCGAGTATCGCGGCTACGGCCAGGCCATCGTTGAAGAGCTGGGCGAGTACGCGGGCGTGCCGGTGTGGAACGGCCTGACCGACGAGTTCCACCCCACCCAAATTCTCGCCGACCTGATGACCATGCTGGAGCACTCTCCGGGCAAAACCCTGCCGGAGCTGAGCTTTGCTTACCTGGGCGATGCGCGGAACAACATGGGTAATTCGCTAATGGTCGGCGCGGCCAAAATGGGGATGGATATCCGCCTGGTTGCACCGAAATCCTTCTGGCCGGAGGCGGGCCTGGTTGAGCAGTGCCGCGCCATCGCCAAAGAGACCGGCGCGCGCATCACCCTCACCGACGACGTGGAGGAAGGCGTGCAGGGCACCGATTTCCTCTACACCGACGTGTGGGTTTCCATGGGTGAGCCGAAGGAGGCCTGGGCCGAGCGCGTCAGCCTGATGAAGCCATATCAGATTAACGCGGACGTGATGAAGGCCACCGGTAACCCGAACGTCAAGTTCATGCACTGCCTGCCGGCGTTCCACAACGAGCACACCAAAGTGGGCCGCGAAATCGAAATGGCGTACGGCCTGAAGGGGCTGGAAGTGACGGAAGAGGTCTTCGAATCACCGAACTCCATCGTCTTCGACGAAGCAGAGAACCGCATGCACACCATTAAAGCGGTCATGGTGGCGACACTCGGCGACTAATCACCGCCCGGCGCGCCGCGGGGTGCGCCGGGTTCAGGAGAACATCATGGGCAAGTTCAAGTTTCCCTCCGCTTACACCATTCTCTTTTTTCTGATTGCCGTGGTTGCCGTGCTGACGTGGATTGTTCCGGCCGGGCAGTACCATATGGCAATGAACGAGGCGCTCGGTAAAGAAGTGCCGGTTGCTGGCACCTACGCGCACGTGGCAGCGCACCCGCAGGGGCTGGTTTCGGTGCTGATGGCGCCGATTGCCGGGCTGTACGATCCGGAGTCCGGCCAGGCCGGGGCCATCGACGTGGCGCTGTTTATTCTGATCATCGGGGGATTCCTCGGGATCGTCACTAAAACCGGGGCGATAGACGCCGGGATCGAGCGCGTCACCACCCGGCTGCGCGGACGCGAAGAGTGGATGATCCCGATCCTGATGGCGCTGTTTGCCGCAGGCGGCACGATTTACGGCATGGCAGAAGAGTCGCTGCCCTTCTATACCTTACTGGTGCCGGTGATGCTGGCGGCGCGGTTCGATCCGGTGGTTGCTGCGTCCACCGTGCTGCTCGGCGCGGGGATCGGCACCCTCGGCTCCACCATCAACCCGTTCGCCACGGTGATCGCCGCCAACGCCGCCGGGATCCCCTTCACCAACGGCATCATGTTGCGCATCGCGCTGCTGGTGATCGGCTGGATCATCTGCGTGGCGTGGGTAATGCGCTATGCCCGCAAGGTGCGCAAGGATCCGTCGCTGTCGATCGTGGCGGATAAGCAGGAAGAGAACCGCGCCCACTTCCTCGGCAACAAGGGCGAGCAGTCGCTGGAGTTTACCCCGGTGCGCAAACTCATCCTGGTGATCTTCGCCCTCGCCTTCGCGGTGATGATCTACGGCGTGGCGGTGCTGGGCTGGTGGATGGCGGAGATCTCGGCGGTGTTCCTCGCCAGCGCGATTATCGTCGGGCTGATCGCCCGCATGAGCGAAGAGGAGCTGACCTCAACCTTTATCAACGGCGCGCGAGATTTGCTGGGCGTCGCGCTGATTATCGGCATCGCGCGCGGTATCGTAGTGATCATGGATAAGGGCATGATTACCCACACCATTTTGCACAGCGCCGAGGGAATGGTCACCGGATTGTCGACGGTGGCGTTCATCAACGTGATGTACTGGCTGGAAGTGGTGCTGTCGTTTCTTGTGCCTTCTTCGTCCGGCCTGGCCGTTCTGACGATGCCGATCATGGCGCCCCTTGCCGATTTCGCTAACGTCAACCGCGACCTGGTGGTTACGGCTTACCAGTCGGCGTCCGGCATCGTTAACCTGATCACTCCCACCTCTGCCGTCGTGATGGGCGGGCTGGCTATCGCCCGCGTGCCCTACGTGCGCTATCTGAAATGGGTCGCGCCGCTGCTGGGGATTTTAACGGTGGTGATTATGGTGGCGTTAAGCCTGGGCGCCCTGTTGTAATTTGCCGGATGGCGCTGCGCTTATCCGGCCTACGGATCGGTGCGGTGCCACCGGTTATTTCGGGAACTGATATGGGAACTATGATGGATTACGAAGAGTACTCTCCCAAAGAGCAACTACAGCTAACGGTCTGCCAGCGTCTGATC
Source organism: Enterobacter sp. DN (assembly GCF_046054285.1). Taxonomy (NCBI): domain Bacteria; kingdom Pseudomonadati; phylum Pseudomonadota; class Gammaproteobacteria; order Enterobacterales; family Enterobacteriaceae; genus Enterobacter; species Enterobacter sp. DN. The sequence goes on along the minus strand of NZ_JBJJTG010000004.1, from coordinate 142,980 downwards.
GCGGAAAAGAGCTATCTCTCCCAGGAGGAGATCCGCCGCGACTTACAGGAGCGGGGTTTTGAGACCATCAGCCAGTCCACCGTTTCACGTCTGCTCAAGTTGCTCGGTGTCATAAAAATTCGCAATGCCAAAGGGCTAAAGATTTATTCGCTGAATCCCCAGCTGCGCCCGGCCCCCGACGCGGCGCGTACCGTCTCTGAAATGGTGGTGAGCGTGGAGCACAACAGCGAATTTATCCTTATCCATACCGTCGCCGGATATGGCCGCGCGGTGGCGCGTATTCTGGATTATCACCAGTTACCGGAAATTTTAGGCGTGGTGGCCGGAAGCAGTATCGTCTGGGTCGCCCCCCGCGTGGTGAAGCGCACCGCGCTGGTGCATAAGCAAATTAATTATTTACTCAGAACGCATTAATATTCATAAAGAACCGTTTGCATTGAGTAAAGCGTGCATTAAATCGCTTGATCCCAAAAGCGAGCTGCGTATAATGCCCGACAATTTGCCGGGAGGAAGCATGGTCAAGCGTGTACGACATATCGTCTTACCGCGTCTGAAATCAGACGCTGGCCTGCCGTTTTTCTTCCCGTTGCTAAACCTATTCCCAGAGCCCCTCATTTGAGGGGCTTTTTTTTGCCCGGCGTCAGGAGATAAACATGAATCCGCTTTATCAAAAACACATCATTTCCATAAACGACCTCAGCCGCGAAGAGCTGGAACTGGTTCTGGAAACCGCGGCAAAACTGAAGGCCAATCCGCAACCGGAGCTGCTGAAGCACAAGGTGATTGCGAGCTGCTTCTTCGAAGCCTCCACCCGCACCCGCCTCTCCTTTGAAACCTCCATGCACCGCCTCGGGGCGAGCGTGGTGGGCTTCTCGGACAGCAGCAACACGTCGCTGGGCAAAAAAGGCGAGACCCTGGCGGATACCATTTCAGTCATCAGCACCTACGTGGACGCGATTGTGATGCGCCACCCGCAGGAGGGCGCGGCGCGTCTGGCGACCGAGTTTTCCGGCGGTATTCCGGTGCTGAACGCCGGTGACGGTGCCAACCAGCACCCGACGCAGACCCTGCTGGATCTGTTCACCATTCAGGAGACGCAGGGCACGCTTGAGAACCTGAACATCGCCATGGTCGGCGACCTGAAATATGGCCGCACCGTCCATTCCCTGACCCAGGCGCTGGCGAAATTTAACGGCAACCGCTTCTTCTTCATCGCGCCGGACGCGCTGGCGATGCCGCAGTACATTCTCGATATGCTGGACGAAAAAGGCATCGCGTGGAGCCTGCACGCCAGCATAGAAGAAGTGATGGACAACGTGGATATTCTCTACATGACCCGCGTGCAGAAAGAGCGTCTTGACCCATCCGAGTACGCCAACGTGAAGGCGCAGTTCGTCCTGCGCGCCAGCGACCTCGAGGGCGCGCGCGACAACATGAAGGTGCTGCACCCGCTGCCGCGCATCGATGAGATCACCACAGACGTGGATAAAACGCCGCACGCCTGGTACTTCCAGCAGGCCGGAAACGGCATCTTCGCCCGCCAGGCGTTACTGGCACTGGTTCTGAATCGCGAATTAGCTCTGTAAGGGGAGACGACCATGACACACGATAACAAACTCCAGGTTGAAGCCATCAAGCGTGGCACCGTGATTGACCACATCCCTGCGCAGGTGGGCTTTAAGCTGCTGACGCTGTTCAAACTGACTGAAACCGACCAGCGCATCACCATCGGCCTGAACCTGCCGTCGGGCGAAATGGGCCGTAAAGACCTGATCAAAATCGAGAATACCTTCCTGACCGACGAGCAGGTCAACCAGCTGTCTCTGTACGCGCCGGACGCCACGGTTAACCGCATCGACGATTACGACGTGGTGGGCAAATCCCGCCCAAGCCTGCCGGATCGCATCGAAAGCGTGCTGGTCTGCCCGAACAGCAACTGCATCAGTCATGCTGAGCCGGTTTCCTCCAGTTTCGCAGTGAAAAAACGCGCCAATGACATTGCACTCAAATGCAAATACTGTGAAAAAGAGTTTTCTCATTATGTGGTGCTGGCCAACTAATTGAGGTTGGTAATGAAATCCCGGCTGTTATAATGGCCGGGAACATTCTTAACGCTGTAATTCTGGAGAAAAAATGAGCAAAGTACTCGCGACGGAAAATGCACCAGCGGCTATCGGCCCATACGTTCAGGGCGTTGATCTGGGCAGCATGATCATCACTTCTGGTCAGATCCCAGTGAACCCAAAAACCGGTGAAGTGCCAGCCGACGTAGCGGCGCAGGCGCGTCAGTCGCTGGAAAACGTGCAGGCGATCGTCGAATCTGCCGGCCTGAAAGTGGGCGATATCGTCAAAACCACCGTGTTCGTGAAAGATCTGAACGATTTCGCCACCGTCAACGCCACTTATGAAGCGTTCTTCACCGAACACAACGCCACCTTCCCGGCGCGCTCCTGTGTGGAAGTGGCGCGTCTGCCAAAAGACGTAAAAATTGAAATTGAAGCGATTGCCGTACGTCGCTAATTTATTTCAATAAAGAGAAGGCAGCTCAGGCTGCCTTTTTTATTGCGACCATTTTTACTCTCTCCAGGCAATGACGCATCCCCCACTCCATTAATAGACTGACGCTGCCTTGTTATATTCTAATTAATGGATGAAGAATGAAACTCTCTAAGATCGCGCTGGCCGTTGCCACATTAGCTGTTGCGTCTTCCGCACTTGCACACGGATATATAGAATCCCCCGCCAGCCGCGCTTATATGTGTAAGCTCGGCCAGAATATTGACTGTGGCTCTGTACAATATGAACCGCAGAGCGTAGAAAAGACCTCCGGCTTCCCGACGGGCGCAATGCCGCCTGACGGCCAGCTTGCCAGCGCCGGTATTGCCAGCTACTCCCAGCTTGATAAGCAGAGCCTGAACGCCTGGACTAAAAGCCCCATGACGGCAGGCCCGCATGAATTTGTCTGGCACCATACCGCGCCGCATAAAACCACCAACTGGCGTTATTACATTACCAAACAAAACTGGGACCCCAATAAACCGCTGACCCGTGACCAGTTCGAATTAACGCCGTTCTGTACTATTAACGGGAATGGTCAGGCACCGTCCATGACAAAATCCATGACCTGTAATGTCCCGGAACGTACGGGCTACCAGGTTATTTATGGCGTGTGGGAAATTGCGGATACCACAAACAGTTTCTATCAGGCCATTGACGTTGATTTCGGTAACGGCGGCAACGTCACGCCGGACGATACCCCAGCGGTAATATCCCAGTGGAGTAAAACCCTGAGCGGACAGATTGCCGGGAATAACCTGAACGTGGGCGATAAAGTGATTGCACGCTTCTTCGACGCCAACGGGGAAGTTGCCGCCCTGCGTACTGAAATGACCATCGGCTCTTCAGAACAAGGCGACGCTAACCAGTGGTCCTACGATCTGGCGCAGAAGATCAACACCACTCATAGCGATGTCCGCGTCGGTGTGAAAGATGAAGCCGGTGAAATCAGCCCGATTCACGGCGCCAACAGCGTATTCGTGAAAGATGGCAGCACGCTGAGATCCGTTGCCATCTCTTATGAAGAGCAAAAGGCGCAGGTGAGCGAGACCATCGCCGTTTCCGATCTGCAATACAGCAAAATCGAACATGGCAATGTGATTGTGACCTTCCATGTAAACACGCAGGGTGACGTTAATTTTGAAGCGCACGTGATGAACCACCACGGTGCCGAAAAAGGTTACCTGAAGCAGGATATGAATAACGTCAATCAAAACGTGACCATGACACTGACTGACGTCACGGCGGGCCACCATATGCTGAAATACTACGCCACCAACAAAGACGGCACCCTGTTCGCGCAGGACGTGCTAAACCTGATGCTGGAAAGCGACGCGGCGGACAGCAGCGGCCCGCATGACTTTATCTTCCCGGACAGCATTGCCTCCTACAAACCGGGCACCGTGGTGTTACAGCCTAAAAACGGTAAGACCTACGAGTGTAAACCGTTCCCGTATAGCGGCTACTGCGTGCAGTACAGCCCAACCGCAAACCAGTTTGAGCCAGGCGTGGGCGCGCACTGGAGAGAGGCGTGGGTGCTGAAGAACTGAGTGGTCTGATTCCCTCACCCTAACCCTCTCCCACAGGGAGAGGGAACCGATCGAGCCCCTCGCCCCTATGGGGAGAGGGGTTGGGGTGAGGGGATATTTGTTACTGATTCCGCGTCGCCCTAAGCAGCGTTTCCAGCGGGTAAACCGCCGCAATCACCACCTCGTCCTGGATCTTCGCCGCATTATCCAGTTCGCTCTGGATCGACGCGATCTCGTTGTCGTCCAGCGTGCCCTGGCGCGCCACCAGATCCGTCAGCCTCAGGCCAATCGACGAAAGCTTGTCCACCTCCTGGATCACCGGCTTAATGGCCTTCAGCTGATAGCTGTTTTCACTCAAGGCCAGCGCATCGCTGGTGTTGTTCTGCCAGCGGTTAAAGACGTGGCGCAGCGCGTCGGCGCTTTCCGTGTCTTCCGCGTCGCTCACCAGTCGGTCCGCCCATTTATTCATCTGACGCACGGTCGCACTTTCCGCGTTTAGCGCGTCAGCGAGCCGGTTGAGCGGCTCAAACTGATGATAGTTTCCGGCCTGGAACTTAAGATGCTGGCGGGTGTAATACTGCGCCGGTTCAAGCGCCTGGGCGAGAATTTGCAGCGGAAGGGTATCCGCATTGTTGGCGAGGCGCGTGAACTGCACCTGCTGCTGGGTATGCTGCTGTAGTCCAGCCGACACCGTGGACCAACTGTCCATCGCCTGGAGCCGGGTATACATGTTGTCGATGTCGTTGACGTCCTTTGCCGACCATAGCCGCTCCGCCACCGCAAAGGCGCGCGGCCACAGACGGATATCCAGCACCGGCGCGACCACGTTTTCCGCCCACAGCGCGGCTTCACCGCCGAGCAGATTAGCCTCGTTCGCCGGGTCCGGCACCACCGGCGGTATGCCTTTTGGCACCGCGTCCAGACGCGTGCCGTCGATCGGGTAGCGGGCGTTACCCACCAGGAAATAGCCGCTGAGCTTATCGTTCTCAACAGAAACGACCGGACGCGTTTCACCCATCCAGGTATCAACGGTAAACGTTACCTGGTTGTCGTCCCGCCACTGAATGTTATCCACCGCCCGACGCGATTTTCCGGCAAAATCAATAAATCCACGCCACCCGGCATCGCCTTTCACCAGCGTAAAGCTGCCTTCCACCGGCTTGCCTTTCAGACGCGGCATGGAGAAAGCCCAGCTCTGGACGCTGTCGGTGTCCGCTATCACATCCACGCCGTTCAGCCCCTGCGGCACAATTTCATTGCGGTAGTGGTAGGCGGTGGATTGCGGCTGATCGAGGTAGAAACCGGTTGAGAGAATGCCCTTATAGCCGTTCTGCGCCACCTGCCCCAGCGCGTCCTGTCCCTGCCAGGACTGGATCAGAATGCTTTTCGGCAGATCGGGATGGTAGATCTCATCCCAGCCAACCATCTGCCGGTGGTGCTTCTCAAGGATCGTCTCCAGCTTGCGGTTGAAATACGCCTGCAACGCGTGGCTGTCCGCCAGTTTGTTGTCGCGCATAAACGTCTGGATCGCAGCGTTCGCTTTCCACTGGCTATCGTCAACCTCATCGCCGCCAATATGCAGATACGGATCCGGGAAGATCGCCGCCAGTTCGCTGACCATCGCGTCGGCAAAGGTATAAGTTGCCTCTTTGGTTGGATCCAGCACCGGCTTCAGCACGCCCCAGTGGCGCTCCATGGCGTAAGGCCCCGGCGCGCTCATCAGCTCCGGGTAGGCGACGGCAATCGCCGAGGCGTGGCCCGGCATATCAATTTCCGGCACCACGCGTATGCCGCGCTCGGCAGCGTAACGCACAATCTCGCGCATCTGCTCCGGGGTGTAGAACAGCCCATCGCTGGCAAGCTGGGTTAATTTTGGATAACGTTTCGAGGTAAAGCGCCAGCCCTGATCGTCCGTCAAATGCCAGTGCAGGACGTTGAGCTTTGCCGCGGCCATGCCGTCGATCTGGCGTTTAATATCCGGAATCGGGAGGAAGTGGCGCGCCGAATCGAGCAGCAGCCCGCGCCACGGGAAGCGCGGCGAATCTTCAATGGTCACCCACGGGATCGAGGTGTTTTCGGCGCCGTTCTGCATCAGCTGAAGCAAGGTTTCCATGGCGCGCAGCGCGCCAAAGCGGGTGTTGGCAGAGATATTTACGCCGTTGGCGTCCACCGTGAGTTTATAGCTCTCATCGCTGTCCGGCAGCGGCTGCGGCTTCACCTTTTTGGCGATGGCGATGCGGATGGTCGGCTTGTCAGGTTTTTCGGCCTGCGGCTGTAGCGTCCAGCCGGTTTGCAGCGCAATGCGCTGGCGCAGGCGGTTGACCGCATCCCCCAGATCGTCGCCGCTGACGCTCACAGAGAGTTGATTGTTAAGCACCAGCGCGCCCTGAGTGGTCGGGCGTTCAACCTTCGCAGGCCAGGGCATTAAGGGAAGGTCACCTGCCGGGGCGGCAAAGGCGGAGGCGCCGAGCATGAGCCCGGCGGTTAAGAGGCTGTACCGTAACATGAATGTTCCTTATCTGACGGGCCAAATACAGGCAAAACATTCTGTTAACATGCGCTCAAATTGTCGTCAAGCGAATGCGCCGACGGAGATCACAGGTTGTTGAATTTGGGAGGAAAGCTATTGCCCGGTGGCGCTGCGCTTACCGGGCCTACGTTTCGGGAGTAGGCCGGGTAAGGCGAAGCCGCCACCCGGCAAACATAATTTACTGCCACCCATACCGACGACTATAGAACCCTTTCACCATCTGCGTCAGCACCATGTAGCCCGCGAGGATCGCCACCAGCCACGGGAAGTAGCTCAGCGGCAGCGCCTGAAGTTGCAGGTAGCTTGCCAGCGGCGAGAACGGCAGCGCGATCCCGAGCGCCATCACAATGCCCGTCATCACAATCAGCGGCCACGCGGCACGGCTCTGGATGAACGGAATACGACGGGTGCGGATCATGTGCACAATCAGCGTCTGAGACAGCAGTCCCACCACGAACCAGCCGGACTGGAACAGCGTCTGGTGTTCTGGCGTATTCGCATGGAACACAAACCACATCAGGCAGAAGGTCAGAATGTCGAAGATAGAGCTGATCGGCCCAAAGAACAGCATAAAGCGCCCCAGATCGGCGGGGTTCCAGCGCTGCGGCTTCTGGATCTGCTCGTCGTCCACGTTATCAAACGGGATCGCCACCTGAGAGACATCGTACATCAGGTTCTGGATCAGCAGATGCAGCGGCAGCATCGGCAGGAACGGCAGAAACGCGCTCGCCACCAGCACGCTGAAGACGTTGCCGAAGTTGGAGCTGGCGGTCATTTTGATGTATTTGAGCATATTGGCGAAGGTGCGACGCCCTTCGATGACGCCCTCTTCCAGCACCATCAGGCTCTTTTCCAGCAGAATGATATCCGCCGCTTCGCGGGCAATATCCACCGCGCCGTCCACGGAGATACCGATATCCGCCGCACGCAGGGCTGGCGCATCGTTGATGCCGTCGCCCATAAAGCCCACTACGTGCCCTTCGCGACGCAGCAGAGTGACGATGCGCTCTTTATGCATCGGCGTCAGGCGGGCAAACAGCGTGGTGCGTTGGGCAAGCTCGGCCAGCTCATCGTCGGACAGGTGCTCAATGTCGCTCCCCACGACGACGTCGCCCGCGTCCAGGCCGACTTCGTGGCACACTTTGGCCGCCACCAGCTCGCTGTCGCCGGTGAGGATTTTGACGGTGATACCGCTCGCTTTCAGCGCTTTTAGCGCCGGCGCGGTGGTCTCTTTCGGCGGATCGAGGAATGCGATGTAACCTTCGAGGATCAAATCGGATTCATCGATACGCTGGTAGTCACCTTCCCGCGCAGGCAGGAACTTGCTGGCTACTGCCACCACGCGCAGCCCCTGACGGTTCAGGTTATCGGTGACGCGTTTGATGCGGCGCAGCATGGTCTCATCCAGCGGCACGATCTCGCCGTTATGGCGCACCTGCGTGGAAACATTCAGGATCTCCTGCAACGCCCCTTTGCAGATCAGCTGATGTACGTCCGCCTGCTCGCTGACCACCACCGACATGCGGCGGCGCTCGAAGTCGAACGGGATTTCGTCCACCTTCTGCCAGCGACCGGAGAGCGTGCGGGCAGACTCCTCGTCCACCCCTTCCAGCACCGCCACGTCGAGCAGGTTTTTCAGCCCGGTCTGATAGTGGCTGTTCAGCCAGGCGCTGTGGAGCACGCGCTCGCTGGTTTTTCCGGCGATGTCGGTGTGGTTCTCCAGCACGATTTTGTCCTGCGTCAGGGTGCCGGTTTTATCGGTGCAAAGGATGTCCATCGCGCCAAAGTTCTGGATGGCGTCGAGGTGTTTAACGATCACCTTTTGTTTAGAGAGTTTGACCGCCCCGCGCGCCAGCGTGGACGTGACAATCATCGGCAGCATTTCCGGCGTTAAGCCAACGGCCACGGAGAGCGCGAACAGCGCCGCTTCCCACCAGTCGCCTTTGGTGTAGCCGTTGATCAGCAGGACAATCGGCGTCATGACCATCATAAAGCGGATCAGCAGCATGCTGACGCGGCCAATGCCTTTCTGGAATGCATTCGGCTCGCTCTCCTGCTCGCTGACGCGTCCGGCAAGCTGTCCAAACCAGGTATTGCCGCCGGTGGCGGTGACAATCGCCTGCGCGGTGCCGCTAACCACCGTGGTGCCCATAAAGCACAGGGTGTCGCACTCCAGCGGGTTCATCTGCTGCGGATCGCGGGTCCGCGCTACCTTCTCTACGGGCAGGGACTCACCGGTGAGTGACGCCTGCGCGACGAACAGATCCCGCGCCTGGATGACGCGTAAATCCGCCGGGATCATGTCCCCCGCCGCCAGCTTCACCAGATCGCCCGGCACCAGCTGGTCAATGGGAAGCTCAATCCAGGCGTTTTCGCCGAGGTCGTTAATCACGCGCGACACGGTGGCGGTGTTGCTGACCATCGCTTTCAGGGCGTCCGCCGCTTTGGTGGAGCGCGCTTCCTGAATAAAGTTCAGCAGCGTGGAGATCCCCACCATCAGGGCAATCACGCCTGCGGCAAACAGATCTTCAGTGGCGTAAGAGATAATCCCGAGCACCGTCAGCAGCAGGTTGAACGGATTGCGGTAGCAGAGCCACAGGTGGACCCACCAGGGAGAGGGTTTCTGCGCCGGGATCTGGTTATCGCCATGTTCCGCGCGGATTTTTGACACTTCTTGCGCGTTCAGCCCTTCCGGGTGGCCGCCAAAGGCGCGCCAGACTTCGTTTTCATCCATCGCCGCCACGTTCAGGCAGCGCTCGGTCAGGGAAGCGGGGATTGCCGCTCCCGCCATGGTGTTGGCATTTGGCAGCGGATCGCGCGCAATCAGGCGATGTGGCAGGTGACGGCTCAGCAGCGCTTGCAGCTGCCGGGTGATATTCTTCAGCATAGTCATTCCCCCGCATCCGCAAAGGCGGACGCAGTTTTCCCGCAGGCGTGGCAAAGCCGTACCTGTCAGGCACTTAATTTATCAAGCAGGAACGTATGAACGTTGCTGCCTCACGCCGGTGAGACAGCAAAAGGCTGGCTTACCGGAAAGAAGGTTTTCTCCTGGTCAGGAGAGGTGTGGGATCGGGATCCATGTGGCCTCCGGTAAGTAAAAAGTTGGGTATCGGCACGCAGTATAGTGATTTATCCATACCGTTTGTGACTAATCGGGCGGTATTATAACGCCCTGCAAATAAACCAAACGTAAACCAGACTTTGCCCATAGCGAATTCGCAGGATAGCATTAGGCTCAATTGATTATTTTATCGATGTTACAGGGAATACAGCATGCAGAACCGCCTTACGATTAAAGATATCGCGCGTTTAAGCGGCGTGGGGAAATCGACTGTCTCACGCGTGCTGAACAACGAAAGCGGTGTCAGCGAGCGCACACGCGAGCGCGTCGAGGCGGTGATGAATCAGCACGGTTTTTCCCCTTCCCGCTCCGCGCGCGCCATGCGCGGGCAGAGCGATAAAGTGGTCGCCATTATTGTCTCGCGTCTGGATTCCCTCTCCGAAAACCTCGCCGTACAGACGATGCTGCCCGCGTTCTACGAGCAGGGCTACGATCCGATCATGATGGAGAGCAAGTTCTCCGCGCAAATGGTGGAGGAGCATCTCGGCATGCTTCAGCGCCGTAATATTGATGGGGTGGTGCTGTTCGGATTTACCGGCCTAAAAGAGGACGTGCTTAAACCCTGGCAGCCGTCACTGGTGCTGCTGGCGCGCGACGCCAGCGGGTTTGCCTCTGTCTGTTACGATGACGAAGGGGCGATCGTGATCCTGATGCAGCGCCTGTATGAACAGGGCCATCGGCATATTAGCTATCTCGGCGTCCCGCATGCCGACATCACCACCGGCAAGCGTCGCCACGAAGCGTACCTGGCGTTTTGTAAAAAACACAATCTCTCCGCCGTGGCCGCGCTGCCCGGTCTGGGTATGAAACAGGGATATGAACAGGTCGCCAGCGTGCTGACGTCACAAACCACCGCCCTGGTATGCGCCACGGATACCCTTGCATTGGGTGCGAGCAAATATTTGCAGGAGCAGCGCATCGGGGAACTGCAATTAGCGAGCGTGGGAAGCACGCCGCTGATGAAGTTCTTACACCCGGAGATTATCAGCGTTGATCCGGGTTACGCCGAGTCTGGCCGGCAGGCTGCCGCGCAGCTGATCGAGCAGATTACCGGGCGTACCGAGCCCCGTCAGATCGTTATTCCAGCCCATCTCTCATAATTCTTTTGAATAGATTATTGTGATCTTCGCCCGATTTCGGGAACGTTCCCATTTTCGCCGTCACGTTGAAGGAGTAGGCTTGCGCACAGGTCATAACCCCTATCACCATCTGTCATGAGGTTTCATGATGAGTAAAGTAAAACAAACAGATATCGATCAGCTGATCGTCCTGGTCGGCGGACGCGATAACATCGCCACCGTCAGCCATTGCATTACCCGCCTGCGCTTCGTGCTGAACGATCCGGCCAAAGCCAACCCGAAGGCCATTGAAGAGCTTTCCATGGTTAAAGGCTGCTTCACCAACGCCGGGCAGTTTCAGGTGGTGATTGGTACCGAAGTGGGCGATTACTATCAGGCTCTGCTGGCGACTACCGGGCACTCTTCCGCCGATAAAGAGCAGGCGAAGAAGGCCGCGCGCCAGAATATGAAATGGCATGAGCAGCTGATTTCCCATTTTGCGGAGATCTTCTTCCCGCTGCTGCCAGCGCTGATCAGCGGGGGCTTAATTCTGGGCTTCCGTAACGTCATCGGCGATGTGCCAATGAGCGACGGCAAAACCCTGGCGCAGATGTACCCGGCGCTGCAAAGCATCTATGACTTCCTGTGGCTGATTGGCGAAGCGATCTTCTTCTATCTGCCGGTCGGGATCTGCTGGTCCGCGGTGCGCAAAATGGGCGGAACGCCAATTCTCGGTATCGTGCTCGGCGTGACGCTGGTCTCTCCGCAGTTAATGAACGCTTACTTACTTGGTCAGCAAACGCCAGAGGTGTGGAACTTTGGCCTGTTTACCATCGCCAAAGTGGGCTATCAGGCGCAGGTGATCCCGGCATTGCTGGCGGGCCTGGCGCTGGGCTTTATTGAGACGCGCCTGAAGCGCATCGTGCCGGATTACCTCTATCTGGTGGTGGTCCCGGTCTGCTCGCTGATCCTGGCAGTGTTCCTGGCGCACGCCTTTATCGGTCCGTTTGGCCGCATGATTGGCGACGGCGTGGCCTTCGCGGTCCGTCACCTGATGACCGGCAGCTTCGCGCCAATCGGTGCCGCGCTGTTTGGCTTCCTCTACGCTCCGCTGGTGATCACCGGCGTGCACCAGACCACGCTGGCGATTGATATGCAGATGATCCAGAGCCTCGGCGGTACGCCTGTCTGGCCGATCATCGCCCTGTCTAACATTGCGCAGGCCTCGGCGGTAACCGGCATCATCATCGTCAGCCGTAAGCACAACGAGCGAGAGATCTCCGTTCCGGCTGCCATCTCCGCTTACCTCGGCGTCACTGAACCGGCGATGTACGGTATCAATCTGAAATACCGCTTCCCGATGCTCTGCGCGATGATCGGCTCCGGTCTGGCGGGCTTGCTGTGCGGCCTGAACAGCGTGATGGCGAACGGGATTGGCGTCGGCGGCCTGCCGGGTATCCTCTCCATTCAGCCCGCGTTCTGGCAGGTATTTGCGCTGGCGATGGCGGTGGCGATTATCATCCCAATGGCGCTGACTACTGTGGTTTACCAGCGTAAGTTCCGTCAGGGCACGTTGCAGATTGTTTAATTCTCTCTTTCGGGGCGCAGTTGCGCCCCTTCGCATTTGCAGGAACGTACTATGAATACCCTTCCTCACTGGTGGCAGAACGGCGTCATCTATCAGATTTACCCAAAGAGTTTCCAGGACACCACCGGCAGCGGCACGGGCGATCTGCGCGGCGTGACGCAGCGCCTGGACTACCTGAAAACCCTCGGCATTGACGCCATCTGGCTGACGCCGTTTTATATCTCCCCGCAGGTGGATAACGGTTACGACGTGGCGAACTACACTGCCATCGATCCGACCTACGGCACGCTGGACGACTTTGACGAGCTGGTTGCCCGGGCGCATGAACGCGGCATCCGCATCGTGCTGGATATGGTCTTTAACCACACGTCCACGCAGCACGCCTGGTTCCGTGAGTCGCTGGATAAAGCGAGTCCGTACCGCCAGTTCTATATCTGGCGCGACGGTACGCCGGATACGCTTCCCAACAACTGGCGCTCCAAATTTGGCGGCAACGCCTGGCGCTGGCACGCCGAAAGCGAGCAGTATTATCTGCACCTGTTCGCACCGGAGCAGGCGGATCTCAACTGGGAAAACCCGGCGGTGCGCGCCGAGCTGAAAAAAGTGTGCGAGTTCTGGGCCGATCGCGGCGTGGACGGCTTGCGTCTGGACGTGATTAACCTGATTTCAAAAGATCAGGATTTCCCGGACGATACCCTCGGCGACGGTCGCCGCTTCTACACTGACGGGCCGCGCATCCACGAATATCTCCAGGAGATGAGCCGCGACGTCTTTACGCCGCGTAATCTGATGACGGTGGGCGAGATGTCCTCCACCTCGCTGGAGAACTGCCAACAGTACGCGTCTCTTGACGGCCGCGAGCTGTCGATGACCTTTAACTTCCACCACCTCAAGGTAGACTACCCCGGCGGCGAAAAATGGACGAAGGCGAAGCCGGACTTCGTGGCGCTAAAAAACCTTTTCCGCCACTGGCAGCAGGGGATGCACAACAAAGCCTGGAACGCGCTGTTCTGGTGTAACCATGACCAGCCGCGCATCGTGTCGCGCTTTGGTGACGAAGGGGAACACCGCGTGGCGGCGGCGAAAATGCTCGGCATGGTGCTGCACGGGATGCAGGGCACGCCGTATATCTACCAGGGTGAAGAACTGGGTATGACCAACCCGCATTTCAGCCGTATCACCGACTACCGCGACGTGGAAAGCCTGAACATGTTCGCCGAACAGCGGGCTAACGGTCGCGATACGGATGAACTACTGGCGATTCTGGCGAGTAAGTCACGCGATAATGGCCGCACGCCGATGCAGTGGGACGCCTCGCATAATGCGGGCTTTACCGAGGCCGAGCCGTGGATTGGCGTCTGCGACAACTACGAAACCGTGAATGCCCGCGCGGCGCTGGACGACCCCGATTCGGTGTTTTACACCTATCAGTCGCTGATTCGCCTGCGCAAAACCTTGTCGGTACTGACGTGGGGAGACTATGAAGATTTGCTTCCGGATCACCCTTCCCTGTGGTGCTACCGCCGCCAGTGGCAGGGACAAACGCTGATGGTGGTGGCGAACCTGAGCCACGCGCGCCAGCAGTGGCAGCCCGCCCCCGTAGAGGGAGCATGGCGGGTGGCACTCAGCAACTATGACGAGGTTGCCTTCCGACCCGATACGTTGCTATTGCGCCCGTTTGAAGCTATCTGGTGGGTGCAGGAATAAACCTCAGGAGATACAGCATGCTGTATCTCTTTTTTTATGTTTAGCGATACGCTAAATGTACGACGATAACTTTTACAATATGGCCCACTCAAAATAAAAATAGCCTGCCAATTAAATAACCTCGGCAGGATATTATGAAAAAGATAATTATTAAAGCAACGTGTATTAGCGCATTATTATTGAGCACACAGGGATGGTGCGGGAATACGTCCATCGACCTTCGCTTTGGTCATAATACGCGCTCAGACGTAAATGATTCACGCATTAAGGTCATGCATCAGGCGAATAACGGTTTTTACTTCTCCGTTGAAGCCGCACAAAACCATAATGATACGTTTTTTGGTGATACCGACAGATATAATCCCGACGACAAGGGGTTAACGGAAGCGGCACAGGAAATCGAAACGCGCTGGCGTTTTGATCTGGGAAATGGTTTCGCCGTTGCGCCTGGCATGGTGACGGTTTTCACCGCCAGCAATACGCATTACCGCCCCTTCATTCAGGGCTGGAAAGCCTTCGATAACGGTCTGAATCTCTCCGCCCGTTACCGCTATAACACCGTCAATGACGCGCACAGCGATAAAGAACTCGACGGCAGCGGTTATACTCGCCGCCAGTCACACCAGTTCGACATTTGGTTCGCGTATAACATCGGCAAATTCGGTATGTCCTATAACCCGCGCTTCCGCTGGCAGGATAACGTCGATCAGGGAACCGGGGATGACACCTACTGGGAGCACACCGTTGCATTCAACTACAAGCTTGACGACGGCTGGACGCCTTACGTCGAACTGGTTTCACTGGATAAAACGTACATCAATGATGACGGCAACCATGAAAATGATTACGCCGTACGTCTGGGGATAGTGAAGCAGCTCTGACGGCCTGACTACACCGTATCGTGCTGTAGCAGCCTACAGCCGATACGGTCCACGGCGCTTAACAGTTCAAGCTGCCCTTCCCGCTGATACAGCGAAACCGCGTTAATGTCGATTGGTAACGGCCAGCATAGCGTTGAGATCGACGCCAGTGTCGACCCCTGACGGGTAATCGCAATAATCTTCAACCCTTTGCGCAGCGCGTTACGCGCCATTTCAATCAGCGACTGCGTCTCCCCGGATTTACTGATTAACACCAGCGTCCCTTTCGATACCCGTGTCAACTGGTGCATGTCATTCAAAATAAGGTGCGGCAGGCTCGCCAGCGACAAAAAGCGCGACAGGTAGTTGAGGCTGGTGAGCGAGGCTCCCCGTGCGTAAAGATAGATATGGCTGGAATGCGTAAGCAACCTGGACACGTCTGTCACAATATCATCCGGCTGCGGCCCCACGTCGGGTGTAGCAGGTGCAGGTGTAAAATGGTCGCGTAAAAAACGGTACCGAAGCTCGGTATAGCTTTTATAGCCCATTTTTTTACATACACGATTAACGGATGTTGTCGTGGTAAAGGTATCACGGGCAATCTCTTTTGCCGATATATTAGAAATATTACACGCATGATGCTGAATGTATTCAAATATCAAACGTTCACTTCCCTGGAATGAATTCATCTATTACGCCCCGTTTAATCCCGAGATGATATTAACACAACAGAGAAATAGTCTCTGGAAGGCGCTTCACACATTGCATTTACGCGTATCACGATACGTAATTAGTATTAGCAAACATTAAAAACTGTTTTAGGTTCTCTTTATACTTCCCCTGTTTTCACATCCAGGGAATTATGACAATGACGAAACAAAAAGTTGTCGCGGTAACGGCCTGCCCGACAGGTATCGCACACACCTTTATGGCGGCGAATAAAATTATTGCATGGGCTAACGAGCACAATATCGAGGTAAAGGTCGAAACGCAGGGCAGCGACGGCGTTAAAAACCGCTTAACAAAACAGGATATCGCCTCCGCCACGGCCATTATTCTGGCAACCGACGTTCCCATTCAGGATGCCGAGCGTTTTGAAAACATTCCTCACCTTCAAACCCGCACACAAGAGCTGATCAAACATACCGATCGCTATCTGCGTCAGGCGCTGGCAAAGGAAAAAAACGTCACCACTGTCGCACAAGAAGACGATCTTCAGCGTTCGGCTTACCAGATTTTTATTGGCCATATTATGGCGGCCATCAGCTATATGCTGCCGGTGGTGGTGATGGGCGGGCTGATGATGGCGACGGCCAAAATAACCGGGCAGTTTATTAACATCGAACATTCGCCGTTCAGCGTGCTGGATAAAGTGGGCTTTATGACCATTAAGTTCATGTATCCCGTTTTTGCGATGTATCTGGCGTTTTCCATTGCCGGTAAACCGGCACTCATCCCCGGTCTTATTGGCGGCATCATGTCAGACGAAGTCTATAAGCGCTTCTTTGATATCGAAGGCTTTATGCCATCCGGCTTTTTCGGCGCCATTGGTATCGGCTTTTTTGTGGGCTATCTGGTGCGCTGGCTCAATGATTCGATTCACGTCCGCCAGCAGCTCACCACCATTAAAACCATGCTGCTCGTCCCGCTGATCACCGGCATTACGCTGGTGATGGTCATGGAATATTTGATTAACCCGATTTTTGGCTCGCTTAACCAGCTGATGGTGGTCTTTTTTACCTCGGCAGGTGACACCGGGCGCGGGTTCTATTCCGCGATGATTGCCGCGGGCACCGCGTTCGACCTGGGCGGTCCGGTCAACAAGGCGGCAGGCTCGGTCGCGCTCGGCCTGAATGGCATGAGCGAGACGTTTGATTTAACCGCCCGCGAACTCTCCATCGTGATCCCCTCCATTGGCGTCGGCTTTGCTGCGTTCCTCAACGGCCGCTTTGGATTACCGGATGTCTTTAGCCAGGAAGAGAAAACCGTCGGTAGCACCTCGTTGTTGCTGGGCGTGATTGGGATCTCCGAAGGCGCGATCCCGTTCATCCTGAAAAACCCAAGTCTGATCCCGGTGTTCATGACCGGTGCCGTCGCCGGCGCGCTGGTCGCCATTACCCTTGGCGTGAAGCAGACGCTGCCTCTGCCAGCCGTCTGGGGCTGGCCGCTGGCGACTAATGTAGCGGGCTACCTGGCGAGCGTCTTTATTGGCGCACTGATTTGCGCCCTGGGCGTGCTCTATGTCAGCCCAAAGAACGCCAGATAAGGGGAACGTCATGAATCAGATCCACGTCATTGCCCATACGCACTGGGATCAGGAGTGGTATTTCACCCGTCAGGACAGCATGGTGCTGGCGTCATATAATTTTGCGGACGTCATCAACACGCTGGAGCAGGACTCCGCTTACACCTGCTATCACCTTGACGGACAGATGGCGGTAGTGGAGGACTTTCTCGCCATCAATCCTGATTATCGCGCCAGGCTGGAAAAGCTGGTCAGAGAAAAAAGGATCTTCGTAGGGCCATGGTATACCCAGACGGACACCTACAACGTGCATGGCGAATCGATTATCCGCAACCTGAAGTACGGCATTTTTTCTGCCCGGACGCTGGGGCATGCGATGCAGGTTGGGTATCTTCCGGATACCTTTGGCCACAATGCGCAAATGCCCACGATCTTGCAGGGCTGCAATATCGACAATATCGTCTTCTGGCGCGGTATCGATCACGACAGGCACGCCAAAAGCAGCCAGTTCCTCTGGCGCGCACCCTCAGGTGCGACCGTCATCGCCTGTGCGATGGCGCTCGGTTATGGCGCGGCTAAAAACATGCGTTCGGAAGCCTCCCATCTCTGGGGAAAAATCTACCCGATGACCACACTTTTGCGTTCACGGGCCGGTCTAAACGACCTGCTCCTGCCCTGCGGCGGCGATCAGGTCAGCATCGACCCGGCGCTGCCGAAAATTCTGGAGGTCGCCAGCGCACAGTCCCCGGATCAGGACCGTTACTTCATCAGCTCTCTGGAGCGTTATGTAGAAACCCTTCGCGCGCAGCGTGAACAGTTTGAGCTCCTGGAAGGAGAGCTGAAATCGCCGCGCTACACCCGCATCCATAAAACGATCGGCTCCGTGCGCTACGACATCAAAAAGAAAAACGATGAGGTTGAACAATTCATCCTGCGACAGCTGGAGCCGACAATCGCAATGGCGCGTCACCAGGGGATTCCGGTCAACCTCGCGGTAGTCGACACCCTCTGGAAAAAGCTGTTGCGAAACCATGCCCACGATTCCATTGGCGGCTGTAATAGCGATGCCACCAACCGCGACATTCTGCATCGTATGGAACAAACCGAACAGCTGTGCCATAGCCTGTGGAATCTGGTGGTGAAAACCCTGGCCGCCGCCTGCGTTCAGGATGGCGACCTGCTGATTTTTAACTCGCTGGCTACCCCAACGCAGCGCGTGGTGATAGCCACCCTGTATAGCCGGGCGGATAATATCGCCCTGACGCATCAGGGGCAGCCCATCCCTTTCGACGTCCTGGAAAGAGACATTCTGCCCGGCGGAACGGCGATCTCCCTTACCGCCGAGGGCGAGTGCGAGACGCCCCTTCTCCCTTATTACCGCTGGCACGTTGCGGTAAAGACACCGGTTCTGCCGCCGATCGGCTATCTCACCGTTAACGTTGAAGAAGACCCTGCGCCTTTCCTGGCGTCTGAAAAGATAAAGGGCAGCGAGATTGAGAATGCGCATTATCGACTGTCGCTGGATGCCGGAACGCTTACCCTGCATGACAAACGCAGCGGCAGACGTATCCCCTCTTTCTTTACCTTTGAAGACTGCGCGGACGCGGGCGACAGCTACGATTTCTCACCGCTTGCGGGCGACGCGCCGACGCGCTGTTCGCATTTTACGCTCGTCGACGGCGTAAAAACGCCGCTTGTCGAAAAGCTGACCGTCGAGGCCACAATGCGTCTTCCGCAGGATCTCGCCAGCCGTCAGGATACGGCCCGAACGCCGTTATCCATTCGTCTGGTCTGCGAATTACGCCACGACGATCCGAATCTGTATGTCGAGGCTTCGCTGGAAAACAGCCACTGCGATCACCGGCTACGTTTACTGATCGGCAGCGATGTTCACACCCGTCACGCTATCGCCTCACAGCCCTTCGCAATCATCCAGCGCGAAACGGGATATGACGGTGAACACTGGCAAGAACGCTATCGCGAGAAGCCCGTGGATATCGAAACCAGCGAGGGCATTATCGCTGTCACGGAACCGGGTAAAGCGCTGGTTGTGACTAGCCGTGGCATGAAAGAATTTCAGATTATCGGCAGCGAACCCGCTGCTATTGCCCTGACGATGTTTAAATCGACGGGCGTGCTCGGACGCAGCGATCTCGAATGGCGACCGGGTCGGGCCTCCGGCATCAATAATACGGTGGTTGAGACTCCTGATGCCCAGTTGCTGAAACCGTTGCGCTTTTCATTCACCGTCGCGCTGGCCGACAACGCCGACCACCTCACGCTGCGCCAGCTGGAAAATCAGGCGGCTGGACAGCCCTTCACCTACCAACGGCAAACGCTACACACGCTCGATCACCGTCTTGAGCGCTTTTCGTTGCGTCTGCCCGAGCGCAGGCTTCCGGCAGAGTTCTCGCTACTGACCGTGCCGGAGCCGCTCATCCTTTCCGCTCTGCCCCATGCGCAGCTGCTGCATGGCACCGTCTTACGCGTATTTAACGCCGGGACACAACCGGCTCCCGTCCCGGAAAGTCTGGCAGTGTTACGGCAGATCAACTATCTGGAAGAGCCGATGCAACCGGTAACGGCGATCCTCCCCTCCGCAACCTGCGATTTTTTGATTGAGGCTTAATATGAACTTGCTGGCATTGACGCATCCCGATCTGGTGTTTATCAACCCGCCCCAACGTACGCCGGAAGCAGTGATCCGTTGGCTCACCGAGCCGCTCGCCAGGCGGAAGGTCATCAACGATCGAGAGGCATTTATCGAAAGCGTTTTACAACGTGAAAGTGAAGGCCCTACCGCGCTGGGTGAAGCGCTCGCCGTCCCGCACGGTAAAACCGAGGCGGTGCAACAGGCGGCATTTTGTCTGGCGCTCTTTGACGATCCGATATGCTGGCCGGGGCTGGAGGGTGATGAAGAGGTGAGGATGGTTTTCCTGCTCGCCATTCCGCCAGCGGAAGCAGGCAGTACGCATATGCACCTGCTGACGACGCTGACCAGCAGACTCACGGATGAGCGGGTGCGTGAGCAATTGCTGGCGGCGCGTACGCGGGAAGAGGCGATGTTTGCGCTGAGTAATGAAGGTTCTCAAAAACAGGACGATGCCCCCGAAAGCTCTCTTCTCATCCCGTTGGTACTGGGCTGCATCGTTACCGTAGCCTTTTTGCAGGCAGGGTTGAGCTGGGCCTGCGGGGTGAGTTAATCGAGCAGCGCTCAGCACAGGCTCTGCTGAGCGCTTGTTTTTGTTGAATAATTAATCAGATTTTTCCTTCGAGTCTTTACAATTGCCCCAGCGCCCGCCGTTTGTACTCTCGTCTTTTTACTTTGTTCTGCATCAAAAAAATCGCAAACTTGTTTGATGCAAATCACTATATGTAGCACTTAAAATGCACGCCGACCCAACATCTTGTATTTATCGTCTACTATTCCAACAACAAGACGGCGCGAACGCTGGCCGGAATTGTGGATAACACGAGCTGGGCACGCGGGAAGTCTTTGCCGCGGCGAGGAATACGTCCGGTGAATACTTCTCCACCTTTGTGGATAACCTGTTTTTAAAATGGAGTGATCATGACACCGCATGTGATGAAACGTGATGGCTGTAAAGTGCCGTTTAAATCAGAGCGCATCAAAGAAGCCATTCTGCGTGCAGCTAAAGCAGCGGGAGTCGATGACGCAGATTACTGCGCCACCGTCGCAGAAGTCGTTAGCAGCCAGATGCATGAACGCAGCCAGGTGGATATCAACGAGATCCAGACCGCGGTTGAAAACCAGCTGATGTCTGGTCCTTACAAGCAGCTGGCGCGCGCCTACATTGAGTATCGTCACGACCGTGACGTCCAGCGTGAGAAACGCGGTCGCCTGAACCAGGAGATCCGCGGCCTGGTAGAGCAAACCAACTCGTCGCTGCTCAATGAAAATGCCAACAAAGACAGCAAAGTGATCCCAACCCAGCGCGACCTGCTGGCCGGTATCGTCGCCAAGCACTATGCCCGCCAGCACCTGCTGCCGCGCGACGTGGTGTCTGCGCACGAGCGCGGTGAGATCCACTATCACGATCTCGACTACTCGCCGTTCTTCCCGATGTTTAACTGCATGCTGATCGACCTGAAAGGCATGCTGACCCACGGTTTTAAAATGGGTAACGCCGAGATTGAGCCGCCGAAATCCATCTCCACCGCGACGGCGGTCACGGCGCAGATCATCGCCCAGGTGGCGAGCCACATCTATGGCGGCACCACCATTAACCGCATCGATGAAGTGCTGGCCCCGTTCGTGGCCGAGAGCTTCAACAAACACCGTAAAACGGCGGAAGAGTGGCAGATCCCGGATGCCGACGGTTACGCCCGTTCCCGCACCGAGAAAGAGTGCTACGACGCGTTCCAGTCGCTGGAATATGAGGTAAACACGCTGCACACCGCCAACGGCCAGACGCCGTTTGTGACCTTCGGGTTTGGCCTCGGCACCAGCTGGGAATCACGCCTGATCCAGCAGTCTATTCTGCGCAACCGCATCTCCGGCCTCGGTAAAAACCGTAAAACGGCGGTGTTCCCGAAACTGGTGTTCGCCATTCGTGACGGCCTGAACCACAAGTTTGGCGATCCGAACTATGACATCAAGCAGCTGGCGCTGGAGTGCGCGAGCAAGCGTATGTACCCGGACATCCTCAACTACGACCAGGTGGTGAAAGTCACCGGTTCGTTTAAAACGCCAATGGGCTGCCGCAGCTTCCTCGGCGTGTACGAAGATGAGAACGGCGAGCAGATCCACGACGGGCGCAACAACCTGGGCGTCATCAGCCTGAACCTGCCGCGCATCGCGCTGGAAGCTAAAGGGAATGAAGCGGCCTTCTGGACGCTGCTGGATGAACGTTTACAGCTGGCACGTAAGGCGCTGATGACCCGCATCGCCCGTCTTGAAGGGGTGAAAGCCCGCGTCGCGCCAATTCTCTATATGGAAGGAGCCTGCGGCGTGCGCCTGAAGGCGGACGATGATGTGTCGGAGATCTTCAAAAACGGTCGCGCATCGATCTCTCTTGGCTATATCGGCATTCACGAAACGATTAACGCGCTGTTTGGCGACAAGCACATCTATGACAACGACGCCCTGCGTGAGAAAGGTATCGCGATTGTGCAGCGCCTGCGCGATGCGGTAGACCAGTGGAAAGAGGAAACTGGCTACGGTTTCAGCCTGTACAGCACGCCGAGCGAAAACCTCTGCGATCGCTTCTGCCGTCTGGACACCGCCGAGTTCGGCATCGTGGAAGGCGTGACCGACAAAGGTTACTACACCAACAGCTTCCACCTCGATGTGGAGAAGAAGGTGAACCCGTACGACAAGATCGACTTTGAAGCGGCCTATCCGCCCATCGCGAACGGCGGTTTTATCTGCTACGGCGAGTACCCGAACATTCAGCACAACCTGAAGGCGCTGGAAGACGTGTGGGATTACAGCTATCAGCACGTGCCGTACTACGGAACCAACACGCCAATTGACGAGTGCTACGAGTGCGGCTTTACCGGTGAGTTCGAATGCACCAGCAAAGGCTTCACCTGCCCGAAATGCGGTAACCACGACGCAGCCCGCGTCTCCGTGACCCGCCGCGTGTGCGGCTACCTCGGCAGCCCGGATGCCCGTCCGTTTAACGCCGGTAAGCAGGAAGAGGTGAAGCGCAGGGTGAAACATCTGGGGAATGGGCAGATCGAGTAATCCGCTGCCACGTTAATGCCCGGTGGCGCTGCGCTTACCGGGCCTACGGACCGCTCTCTTTTGTAGGCCGGGTAAGCGCAGCGCCACCCGGCGTGGTTATTCGCGATGAACTATCACCAGTACTACCCCGTCGACATCGTCAACGGCCCCGGCACCCGCTGTACCCTGTTTGTATCAGGCTGCGTTCACGAGTGCCCCGGCTGCTACAACAAAAGCACCTGGCGCCTGAACTCGGGTATGCCGTTTACCGCTGAGATGGAAGACCGCATCATCAACGACCTGAACGACACGCGCATCAAACGCCAGGGGATCTCGCTCTCCGGCGGCGACCCGCTCCATCCGCAAAACGTGCCGGCGATCCTGAAGCTGGTAAAACGCATCCGCCGCGAGTGCGCAGGAAAAGACATCTGGGTCTGGACGGGCTATAAGCTGGATGAACTGAATGCGCAGCAGATGGAAGTGGTGGATCTGATTAACGTCCTGGTCGACGGCAAGTTCGTGCAGGATCTAAAAGATCCTATGCTTATCTGGCGCGGCAGCAGCAACCAGGTTGTGCATCATCTGCGTTGAATGAAGGCGGATATCCTCTGTCCGCCTGAACGTCAAAACCGACTCAAACTCTCCATCGCCTCAGCCTTAAACGCCGCAAAATTCTCGCACTGGCACAGGCGCGCCATCGCGCGTTCACGCAGGAAGGTGACAAAGATGTCGTAAATCGCCATTGCCTCTTCGTACTCGCTTTTGCTGATGGCGAGCAGGAAGATGACATGAGCGGTTTCATCTCCCCACTGAATGCCCTGCGGCGCCAGCACGGTGTAGACCACCGTTTTTTGCGCCAGCAGCCCGAGGGAGTGCGGCAGCGCGATGCCGTCGCCGAGCATGGTGCTGACGATGGCTTCACGCTCGATAACCGATTCCAGAAACTCCGCGCCGACAAAACCTTCCCCTTCAAGCTGCCCGCACAGTTCGCGGAACAGCGTTTGCTGGTCGACAGGCTTGTCGAGAATGCGGAAATGGGCCGCGTCGAAGTATTTTTCCAGCATCCACGGGCGGGTGCGATCCACCAGCACCAGCTTGCCGATCTGCTCTAACTGATAATCGGTCGGGAACGGGGCGATCATCACCACCGGTTTGGATTTTTCGCTCACGCGGGCGGTGGAGATCACGAAGTCTTCGCCAATGGCATCGGCAAGCTCGTACTCACGAAGGGTGAGCGTGCGCGTCACCTCAATCTGCGGATATTTACGCTGAAGTACCGCCTCGATCATGCGCACCATCGCGTTACCGGCGTCGCACACCAGCAGCACCCGCGGCTGGCGCTGGTAGCCGATATTGTAATGGCGCTCCAGCCCGACGCCGATATGCAGCACCAGAAAACCAATTTCGTTTTCGCTGATCACATACGGGGTGTATTTGCCCCAGCTCGACACCGCCGCGAGGGTCATATCCCACGCCATCGGGTAGTGCTGCTTGATGTTATCCAGCAGCGGATTGGGGATCATGATTTGATACCGCACGCGGGTAATCATGGTTTTGATGTGCGTGAGCAGATCTGCATGCAGTTGCTCATCGCTCAGCAGGTTGTAGTTATAGTGGGTGTTGATGTAGCGCAGAATGTAGTTGACCAGCGCTTCATCGTCGTCGGCGTTAATCGCGCTGGGGGCGATCTCCTGGATCTGCCGCGCCGCAATGTGCACGCATAGCCAGCTCTCTTCTGACGGCGAAAGCGCTTTGCCCGCCAGCTCCTGGATAGCCACCGCGATATCTTTCGCCGCCTCACGCACGTTCTCTTCCACGTCTTCCGCGTGGAATTCCGGCAGCGGATACCCCTCGCTGATGCGCCGCACCGACACCGCGCAGTACAGGCGCAGGAACAGCTCGCCTTCATCGGTCAGGCGAATGTGATGGCGCGTCAGCGCATCGTGCAGCACCGGCACCATCTTTTCCGCCACGCCCGCGTTCAACGCCACGTCGGTCACCAGCGGGTTCAGGCTGTCCTGCTGCGCCAGCTCCCACAGAAGGTCGGTCAGGCAGGCGCGGATCGCCATCTCGCTGCCAAACAGCTTCATCCCGTGGCGCGGGCGGGTTTCCAGCGTCAGGTTGTAACGGTGAAACCACTCACGCACTTCCACCATGTCGCTCTGCAACGTGGCCCGGCTGACGAACCACTCATCGGCCAGATCCTCCAGCTTGAGGGAAAAGGCTGACGTCAGAAAACGCACCACCAGATAGTGCACGCGCTCCGGTCCGGTTCGCGGAATACGCAGCGCGCGCGGGTGGGACGCCTGCAATTGTTGATAGCGCACCACATCATTAATTTTGAGCTGATAGCCGTTGCCCCGGCTCAAAATGAACTGCGCGCCGTGGCTGGCCAGCAGCGCGTTCAGGGCGGTGATATCCGCCCGGACGGTTCGCGTGGAGACCGACAGCCGCTGCGCCAGCTCGTCCTGTGGCAGCGTCTCGTTTTGCAACAGATCGAAAAGTTGCGCTAAACGTTGGTTCGGAAATCGCACGTCGTTGTCCTCTTACTGCTCAGGGTGAAATGACCATCTGGGATGGGCTGCCGACCGGGGTATAGTCTGGCTCGGCGCTCAGCTTGCCGTCCGGCGCCACGCGGAAACGGGTAATGTTGTCGCTGCGCTGGTTCATGACGTATAGCCAGCGACCCTGCTTATCGAGCGTCAGGGTGCGCGGATAGTCGCCGCGCGTCCAGACATCATCCTGATGCGTCAGCGTACCCTCCGCCGTTACGGTAAAGTGCCCGATGCTGTTATGCAAACGGTTAGCGACATACAGCTGTTTCCCGTCGGCGCTTAGCGCCAGCCCGGCAGCAAAACTGGTGCCTTTATAACCGTCCGGCAGGGCTGAAACCGTTTTACCCTCTTTCAGCCTGCCATTACTGTCCAGCGCATAATGGGTGAGCGTAGACGCCTCTTCGTTAATCAGCCACAGGGCATCGCCTTTCGGCGTAAAGACGAAGTGGCGCGGCCCGGCCCCTTTTGAGGAGGCGCTGATAAATGGCGGATCGTTCGGAGTCAGCTTCCCGGTTTGATCGTCAAAACGGTACTGATAGATGCGATCCAGCCCCAGATCGGTGGAAAAAACGTATTTCCCGCCCGGATCGGCGGCGATCATGTGCGCATGTGGGCCGTTATGATCGCTGATGGCGAAACTGCCTTCGACGGCAGCTTCCGGCTTCGCCGCGCCCGGTTCGCCTTTGTCCTGATGGGTGTCCGTAGCATCGCCCAGGCTGCCGTCTGCGTTAACGGGTAGCACCGCGACAGTTCCGCTGATGTAGTTTGCCACCAGCAGATGTTTGCCGTTCGGCGTCAGGGAAAGATACACCGGCCCCGCGCCGCCGGAGGACACCTGATTCAGCTCGCTCAGCGCGCCGTTATCACCGATGCGCAGCGCCTGCACCACGCCCTGCTCCACTTCGCTTGCCAGATACAGCGTTTTGCCGTCGTGTGAGACGGTTAACTGCGCGGCGTTCGGCAGTTTGCTCACCAGTGTTTTATCGTTCAGCGCACCGGTTTGCGGATCGACGGTAAAGCGGTACAGCCCTTCACCGTTCGGATTATAGGTGCCCACCCAGGCGTACTGGGTTTGAGCGATTGCAGAGGTAGCAAGTAAAGAGAGTGAAGCGACAAGCAGGGTACGGGTGTGCATGGTGGCTCCTTCGGGTGTGTGCGGTTTGTTTCCCCTCGCCCCAGCCCTCTCCCAAAGGGAGAGGGGGTAAAGGTTCCCTCTCCCGGTGGGAGAGGGTTAGGGTGAGGGGCAGGTTCTACTTAACCAGCTTCTTCGTCATCGCCAGCAGCGTACGCACATCTTCCGGACGCGTATCACCGCTGGCTTTATCGATAATCGAGCTGTAGATATGCGGGATGATTTTGCTCACGCCCGCATCCAGGGCGATCTGCAAGATCGCCTCGAAGTTCTCCAGATCGATTCCCCCGGTCGGCTCCAGCCAGAAGTCGTGACGGGCGCAGGCTTCCGCCACCGCCTGGTATTCGTCACGGCATTTCAGGCCGCCCATCGGGAAGTACTTGATGGAGCTGCCGCCGAAATCTTTCAGCAGGGCGATAGCGGTTTCAACCGGCACTATGCCGTCCATAGCTGCGCTGCTCAGCGGGCCGGTGGAGATTTTCACCATGCCGACGGTGCCGGTCGGGGAGACCAGACCGTTGACCACGGACTCATTCTGCCCCAGCAGCGCGCGGCTGGTGGCCACGCCGGTAAAGACCTGGTTAACGTGCTGCGGCTGCACCTGGCGGGAGATTTCACTCACCATCGCCGACTGGTTCGGGTCGCCCGCGCCCAGCCCCACGGAGAGCGCGTTATCAATCAGGGCTGCGTATTCGCGCATGTCCGCAACCGCGCTCGCCACGTCCGGGTAATTTTTGGAGAGCACGCCCACCAGCACATGACCTTCCGCCGCCTCGTAAATGGCGCTGGCGTTGGCCTTTGAGCCTGCCAGCACGTTCAGGCAGACGCGGTCACGGTAAAAGTTGGGGGTCAGTTTCATGCGTTTTTCTCCTGTCCTAATACTTCGCTAATGCGTCGGTACACGATGTTCAGCTGGTCAGCATTCACGCTGCGCACGTCCGCCTCGATAATCCCTTCGTTGGCCTTATAGCCACGGAAGTAAATGGCGTATTCGCCCTGTTTCAGCTTCGCCACCAGATCGCCCGTGCCGACGCCCGTAGCGGCTTCGTCGAACTTAATCTCGGTACGGGCGATATCGCGACCGGCGCTGTCCCAGACCACGCGCGCGGTCACGCCGTTCAGGGTGTTCAACGCGTCGATAAACGGCGTCATCTTCGCCACCATCTCGGCCCCGCTCTCTTTGGTCGCCGTCAGGTAGTGTTCGATGGCGCAGGTCAGGCCCAGGATACCCTCTTTGCCCACTTTCATCGCGCGACCAATGCCCGCCGTCTGGCGCTTCACCCACTCAACGTACTGGGTTTTGCCGATCACCAGCCCGCTGGTTGGCCCTTCGATCGCCTTCGCGCCGCTGTAGATCACCAGATCGGCACCGGAGCGGTAGTAGGCGTGCAGATCTTCTTCCGCCGCCGCATCGACGATCAGCGGGAGATCGTGCTTGCGCGCCACGACCGCCGCCTGCTCGACGCTGAGCATGCTTTTCTGCACGCAGTGGTGCGATTTGATGTAGAGGATCGCCGCCGTGCGCGGAGTGATCGCCGCCGCCAGCTGATCGGCAGAGCATTCGTTGGCGTAGCCCGCCTCCACCAGCTTGCCGCCGCCCAGCGCCACCATGGTGCCCACCGGCGCGCCAAAGTTCACGTTGTGGCCTTTCGGCAGGACGATTTCGTTGTTTTCAATCGGTGTGACGTGCAGGTTTTCCAGCAGCCAGTCGCTGTCTTTCACCAGCACCGCCGCCACGGACTGGGCAATGCCCGCCGACGCGCAGGAGACCACCGTCGCCCCTTCCACCTCCAGCAGCTTCGCGATGTATTCCCCGGTTTTATTGACCAGATCCTTCATCTCGAAATAGTGATTCATGCCGTCCATCGCCGACTGCACCACTTCCGGGCGCGGCGTGGAGACACCCAGCGCCGTCATGCGGCCAGAGGTGTTGATAACCTGCTTTAAGTTGTACTTCTCATAAATCGAAGGCATGTTCCGTGCTCCCTTGTTCGGTCATGTAGCCCTTGCCCGCGCGGATCGCGGCAAGCGGCATCAGAATGTGTTCAGCCTGTAGGCTGTCGTTTTCGGCATCCGTCAGCACCGTCGGCTGGCGCTTGAGCGTAAACAGCGTCAGATCGGCGTCGAGGCCAGGCTGAATGCGGCCTTTGCGCGTCAGGCGCAGGCCGTCGGCGGCGTTGGCCGTGACACAGTCAATCACCTGCGGCAATGACATGCCGATGGCGAGGAATTTCGACATCACGCTCGCCAGCGAGCCGACCGGGCCGTTGATGCGGTTGCGGCAGTAAATATCCGAGCTGATGGTATGCGGCAGAATGCCCATCGCAATGGCGCGCTTCGCCACTTCAAAGCTGAAGCTCGCCGTGCCG
The DNA here is from genome assembly GCF_046054285.1 of Enterobacter sp. DN. Lineage (NCBI taxonomy): Bacteria > Pseudomonadati > Pseudomonadota > Gammaproteobacteria > Enterobacterales > Enterobacteriaceae > Enterobacter > Enterobacter sp. DN. The sequence goes on along the minus strand of NZ_JBJJTG010000004.1, from coordinate 114,041 downwards.
TGACCGACGTCCAGGCGCACGCCGCGCTTCAGGGCGGAGGTGATGGAGGCGCGCAGCTCGCCGGAGGGCGTCAGAATGCGGTTAGGCTTGCCGTTGTAGCAGTGGGTGATGATGTCGCCGGAGCTCAGCAGTTCGGCAATCTCATCGAGGTTCGGCGGGTTGTTGCCGATGTGCACCATCAGCGGCAGGTCGCTGTTCTCTTTCTGAATCGCTTTCGCGCGCTCCAGCGGGGTGATGCCGTTTTCACCGACCACGCTGCTGCTCATGCGCGCCTTCAGGCCAACGATAAAATCCGGGTGGCGCGTCACCGCCTGCTTCACCGCATCGGCGTCAATGTTCGCCATGTTGGCCAGCTCGTTCTGGGCGATCAGCCCCACGCGGGAGATGTTCAGCAGGGCAAACACCTCGGTGGAGGCTTTGCGGGTGATGGCGTAAAAATCGTCCACGTCGTCGGCTCCGGTACTGCCCGCGTCCACCACGGTGGTGACGCCGGTGGCAATGCCCACGCTGTCCGGCTCGTCATGGTAAATCGGGGAGTTCGGGTAGCAGTGGACGTGGGAGTCAATCCAGCCCGCGCTGACGAACACGTCGCCGTTCAGCTCAACCGTTTTGCGGGCGGGAGCGTCAATGTCGCCTGTCGCGGCAATCTTCCCGTCCTGGATGGCGATATCGGTCAGGGTATCGTCGGCGAGGCGCGCACGGCGCAGGAGTAAATCAAACATGAGGATCTCCTGATAAAGCGGGCACCGAAGCGCCCGCGGGTATTAAAGGGCGACCGGGAACAGCCAGCCCAAAATCATTGCGCCGAGGATGGCGCCACCGGTAATCGGCTTCTGCCAGATGTAGAACAGCAGCGCGCCTACCAGGGAACCGACGCCGATTGGAATGGAGGCGGTCATGGCGCTGAGGATAATCAACGGCCCGAGGAAGCGGCCGGAGGCGTTACCCGCGCCCATCATCACGTCTGCGCCGTAGGTGGAGTTGCTCTGATTGATGGTGAACTTACGCGCCAGGATGATGACGTAGCCAATCGCCAGGCCAATCACCAGGCCGGTAATCAGCGCGGCAATGAAGTTGGTCACCGGGAACATGATCCCCGCGCCCAGCAGCAGCGCCGGAACGCCGAGGCCCACGCCGGTCTGGATCGCACCGCCGATATCGAGAATACCCACCAGCGAGCCTTCGATAATACGGGCGAACAGGAAGCTAGCACCGAACGCCGCCACCGCGCCGTAGACGCCGGTATCGATTCCCGCTTTCAGCATCGCCACGAAGGCCACTTCGTTAAACGCGCCGATGCCGTAGAGGTAGTACATGTGCGTCCCGGCGAAGACGCCGGAGGAGAGCAGGCCAACGAAGATCGGGAACGACCAGTCGGCATACCAAAAACCTTTATTCTGTTCCATTTAGAGGCTCCTGTTATTTACCGCTGAGCGAGTTGTGGATCATGTCGAGCCAGTTCGGCACGGTCAGATGGAAGGATTCGATCATCTTCATGTCGAAGCCGCGGAAGAAGCCGCTCAGCACGAAGAGCAGAACGATCGCCGCCATCATCACTTTGGTGACGTGGTTCCAGCCACTCTCTTCAACACCTTTACCAATCAGAATACCCAGTACCAGACCCGGTACGGCGTTACCCATGATCAGCTGTGCCGCGCCGCCAAAGATGGTGGCCCAGAAGCCCGATTTTTTACCCGCGTCGATGGCCGCCAGCCAGAAGATCACCGGCATCACGGTGTTGACCAGCAGGTTCGCCGCCGGTACCAGCACCTTCACGGCGGTCACCTGAAGCGCTGCCGGAACGGAGGAGGCGGTCAGGTTAAGGAAGGTCACAACAATCATGCCGATGATGCCGCAGGCAATCGCCATTTTGCGCGGGTCATGCAGCGTTTCACCGACGTTACGGTTTTTAATCATCAGTGCAGCAGCACCCCAGTTCGGGATGATGCGGTGGTCAACGTCCTGTGTGAAGGCACCTGCGGCCACGGAAGAGGCCCAGGCGTTAAAGAAGAAACCTAACCCAAAGGAGAAGTGGGACGCCGGATCCCCTTCGCAGGAGTTCAGTTCCCCCAACGTACGAAACGCGCCCATACCCTGAGTGGTAGGCGCATGAAACATGCGTGCAGCCCCGGCGCCAACACCGACGCCAACCAGGCCGCCAATGATGAGCGATTTTATTAATATAATTAAGAACATCAGTCTGCCCTTTTATGAATAATCAGCGTTGCGTGACGAAATCCACCTGGTCGAGATTGATGGCGGTCACGTTGACGGTCACATCCAGCTCCACGCTGTAGGTGCGTCTTTCCCGGCGCAAAAAGAAGAACAGAAACGCTTCTTTTCGCACCGCTTCTTGCGCCTGAACAACCTGCACATCCTGTGGCTCAATACGCAGTAAGATATGCGGTGAGGCTTTCATCACCGCAGCCTGAACGTGGTTGAGGGCGTCGGCAAAGGCGCGCGCTTTGGCGTCGCCCTTCCCCTTCACTCTCACCGTGGTTGTGAACTGTTCTTTCATGCTTACGCGCCGTATTTCTTCTGCCACGCCTGTACCAGACGCTCGCCCAGCTCTTCTTTATCCATAAAGCCAAAGCCCAGCACGTTGCAGCCTTCGTTTATGGCGGTCACCCCCTCATCCACGGAGCGCATGCCGTATTTGGCCTTGTAGCCATATTTGGTCTGAGCGGTGATGGCGCCCGCGCCGCCGCTGCCGCAGAAGGAGATCCCGAAGGTGGCGTTTTCTGCTTTCATCACGTCACCGAGCTTCATATCCGCTGCCATGCCCGGTACGACAACCGCGCGTCCGCCGGCTTTTTCCACACCCGCAGCCACTTTCTGACCTTTACCCAGGCGATCGCCAATCACGACTGTAATCTGTTCCATGTGTTGCTCCTTAAAGGTTGTCTTTCGCGACTTCGAAGTGAACGGAGAGCAGCCAGGCCTCTTCATCAGGAAGGTTGCCGAACTGCGCTACCACTTCACGGGCGAGTTGCATTGAATCTGGTGAAATTTCGTCAAACAGCTCTGCTTCAACCTCTGGCAGCGGCTCGCCGGTCACGGACCGGTGCGCCATTGCGCGAACGTGGGAGGTCAGCATCTGCTCCTGTACCGCGTTGGGAATGATGTTGTGCCGGGCCAGCAGGGCGTAGACCTGCTGAAGCATGGTGTTCGCGAGCTGTTCTGTTTGCACCGCCTGTTCCCCAACGTCGTTCATTACCGCTCCGTTAATCACTCGTCTTACCCCGTTAATGGCTCTGGAATAAAACTAACGTCGAGGGGGAATTGTTTGTAGCGAGTTGTTTTCCACTTCGAAGTGGAAAGGCGAGCAGCGGCAGTGATCTGTGCCACATAAATGCGGTGAATCTGTATAAATCGCTGGATTTACGTGATGAATATCACGCTATTACGCGGCATTAGTCTGGTAAGCGGAGTGGAAAAGATTACGAGCAGGCTCGTAGAAATGTGACGTGGATAAGGTTTTCTTATGGGGATCCGCTAGAGTGGCGGCGGGTGCTTGAGACTGACCGTCTCAGGCATGGGACGGAAAGTGGAAAGCCCCGCCTGATAAAAAATCAGGGCGGGGGCTCGAAACGACACGTCACACCGTGGAGTTCGCTACCTCGCCCGCTTAAAAGCAAGGAGGCATCCATGAAACGCAGAAACCCAAGTATCGTGGTTTTGATGATTATTTCTTTGACAATAATCATCTTAACTCTGGTGACGAGGAAAACACTGTGCGAGATCCGTTTTCGTAACGGCTCGCTTGAAGTGACAGCGCGGATGGATTGTCGCTCCGGCAAGTAGGGAGCAACGATGCGGGGGCGCATCATGCGCCTCCGCATACGGGGAGAGGACGTACAGCTCAGGCACCCAATTAACGATACTTTTTGTGGTACGTGTTGCGGGTCGCGACAAACTGATCGGCTGCCGCCTGGGCTTCTTTCTCTTTGCCTTCGTTCGCCAGCTTCAGCGCGCCGTCAATCTGGCCGACCAGCACGTCAAAACCGTGGCGGTAGTCTTTCATCTCGGCGCTGTCTGCCGCTTTGCTTTCCAGCTTCGGCGGCGTCGCTTTTTGCGCATCCAGCGCGGCTTCACGCATTTTAGTCAATGCGTCTTTCATGTCCGCCGCATTGTCCGTTTTCTGCACCACCTTCAGGTTTTCACTGAGGATGTCCATGTTGTCTTCGAGATCGGCAGCAAACGCAGACGAGCCAAGAACCAGCGTTGAAGCCGCGACGATCGCTAACAGGTGTTTACGCATTGCTCACTTCCTTTTTTTTATTATTAATCACGCTTTTACGGGGATTATTGCCCGGCGATTTTCATCTCCGGCAGTAATACAGAACCACACTGAATATTGCTGCGTGTTTCAATATCGTTACCGACCGTAACAATATTGCGCCACATGTCCTTCAGGTTGCCGGCGATGGTGATTTCGCTCACCGGATACTGAATTTCACCGTTTTCGACCCAGAAGCCCGCTGCACCGCGAGAGTAGTCGCCGGTGATACCGCTCACGCCCTGCCCCATCAGCTCGGTGACCACCAGGCCGGTGCCCATCTCTTTCAGCATCTGTTCAAAATTCAGGCCCTGTCCGGCAATGCGCCAGTTATGAATGCCGCCCGCGTGCCCGGTGCTTTTCAGCCCCAGCTTACGCGCGGAGTAGTTGGTCAGCAGCCACTGGGTCAGAATGCCGTCTTTCACGATATCACGACGTTCCGTGCGCACGCCTTCGCTGTCGAACGGCGTAGAGGCCAGCCCTTTCAGCAGGTGTGGGTGCTCTTCGATGGTCAGCCATTCCGGCAGGATCTGCTTGCCCAGCGAGTCGAGCAGGAAGGTCGATTTACGGTACACCGAACCGCCCGCAATCGCTCCCACCAGATGACCAAACAGGCCGGTTGCCACTTCGTTGGCAAAAATGACCGGCGCTTTCATGGTGGAGAGTTTACGCGGCGAAAGGCGTGACAGCGTGCGTTCGGCGCACGCTTTTCCCACCCACTCCGGAGACTGCAAATCTCCCAGCGCGCGGCCAATGGTATACGCGTAATCACGCTCCATATCGCCGTTTTCTTCGGCGATGACGCAGCTGGAAAGCGAGTGGCGGGTTGAGCAGTACCCCTGCAACATGCCATGGGAGTTACCAAACACTTTAATGCCGTAGTGGCTGTTAAAGCTGCCGCCTTCGGTATTGGTGATGCGTTTGTCAGCCTGCAAAGAGGCCTGCTCGGCTCGCGCGGCCAGCTCAATGGCTTCATCCGGCGTCACTTCCGCCGGATGGAACAGATCGAGATCCGGCGCGTCAAACGCCAGCAGCTCTTTATCAGCCACGCCAGCGTAAGGATCCGGGGAGGTGTAACGCGCGATATCCAGCGCCGCCTGCACCGTACGGGCGATGGCATCCGGGCTCAGATCGGTAGACGACGCGCTGCCTTTACGATTCTGGTGATACACCGTGATCCCCAGCGCGCCATCGCTGTTAAATTCTACATTCTCCACTTCGCCATAGCGGGTGCTCACGCTAATGCCGGTGGTTTTGCTGACCGCCACTTCGGCGCCATCTGATTTACCTGAAGCGAGCGTCAGCGCGGTGGAGACGGCTTCTTCCAGGATCTTACGCTGCGCTTCAACTTGTGAGGTTACTTTCATCGCAAATGCCATACTGTAAGAGAGAGTTAAGTGAAGTCTAACAGAGAACCGTTTTTCAGTGCGCGTCTTAACTGGTAACATTAGCCTCTTTTTTTAAGGAGCCTGACATGACTAAGCAGCCCGAAGACTGGCTCGACGACGTTCCCGGTGATGACATCGAAGACGAAGATGATGAGATCATCTGGGTCAGTAAAAGTGAAATTAAACGTGACGCCGAAGAGTTAAAACAGCTTGGCGCAGAAATGGTAGAACTGGGTAAAAACGCGCTGGATAAGATCCCGCTCGACCAGGATCTGCGTGATGCCATTGAACTGGCACAGAAAATCAAGAAAGAAGGGCGTCGCCGCCAGCTTCAGCTTATCGGTAAACTGCTGCGTCAGCGCGACGTGGAGCCGATCCGTCAGGCGCTGGACAAACTGAAAAACCGCCACAACCAGCAGGTTGCGCTGTTCCATAAGCTGGAGCAGATCCGCGATCGTTTGATCGAGCAGGGTGATGACGCGGTACCTGAAGTGCTGAACCTGTGGCCGAATGCCGACCGCCAGCAGCTGCGATCGCTTATCCGCAACGCGAAGAAAGAGAAAGAAGGGAATAAGCCGCCGAAGTCTGCGCGCCTGATTTTCCAGTATCTGCGCGAGCTGTCTGAGAACGAAGAGTAATCTGTGCGGGTTTGCGCCGGATGGCGGCGTAAACGCCTTATCCGGCCTACAAGGTCGTGCGAAAAAATGTAGGCCCGGTAAGCGCTAGCGCCACCGGGCTTTTTTTACTCTGCGGCCGCGGCTTTCTTCGCCAGACCGTCCAGCAGCTTCTGATGGATCCCACCAAACCCACCGTTGCTCATCACCAGAATGTGATCGCCAGGCTGTGCGGCTTTCACCACCATATCCGCTAAGACATCCACGTCCGCACTCCAGTGCGCCGGCTGAATGCAGGCGTCTGCCACTTCGGCCACCTGCCACGGAATATGCTGCGGTTGCAGCAGGAAGACCTCGTCGGCACGCCCTAAGGACGGTGCGAGATCGTCTTTGCAGATGCCCATTTTCATGGTGTTCGAACGCGGTTCCAGCACGGCCAGAATGCGCGCGGTGCCGCCAACTTTGCCACGCAATGCGGCAAGCGTCGCCAGAATGGCCGTTGGGTGGTGCGCGAAATCGTCATACACCGTCACGCCGTGGGCTTCACCGCGCAGCTCCAGACGGCGACGGGCGTTGATAAACGAGCCCAGCGCATTAGCGGCATCCGCAGGCAGTACGCCCACGTGACGCGCCGCGGCGATCGCCATCAGGCCGTTGTGCATGTTGTGCTCGCCCACCAGGCCCCACTTCACCTCGCCCACTTTCTCACCGTCGAGCAGCACTTCCCATTCGGAGGCATCCGCGTTGAGCTTTTTCGCCTGCCAGTGCCCCTGCTCGCCAACCAGCTCCTGCTCGCTCCAGCACCCCATCGCCATAGTCTGCTTCAGGTTGATGTCGTTCTCCGGCAGGATAATGCGGCCCTGACCCGGAACAATGCGCACCAGATGGTGGAACTGTTTCTGAATCGCTTTCAGGTCGTCAAAGATATCCGCGTGATCGAACTCAAGGTTGTTGAGGATCAGCGTGCGTGGGCAGTAATGCACGAACTTGGAGCGCTTGTCGAAGAACGCGCAGTCGTATTCATCCGCTTCAATCACAAAGAACGGGCTGTCGCCCAGACGCGCGGAGACGTCGAAATTGCCCGGTACGCCGCCGATCACGAAGCCCGGCTTGTAGCCGCAGGCTTCGAGGATCCAGGTCGCCATACCGGCGGTGGTGGTTTTGCCGTGCGTCCCGGCAACGGCGACAACCCAGCGGTCGCGCAGGACAAAATCATGCAGCCACTGCGGGCCAGACATGTACGGGATATTGCGTTCCAGCACCGCTTCAACGCATGGATTCCCACGGGTCATGGCGTTACCCACGATCACCAGATCCGGCTGCGGCTCCAGCTGGCTGGCGTCATATCCCTGAATCAGAGAAATTCCCTGCTTCTCGAGCAGCGTGCTCATCGGCGGATACACATTGGCGTCCGAACCTGTCACTTCATGGCCCAGCGAGCGCGCCAGCATTGCCAGTCCGCCCATGAAAGTGCCACAAATCCCCAATATATGAATGCGCATACGTCACTATCCTTCTTCAATGTGGCGCACATTTTACTCACATGTCAGCGGCTGTGAAACGCATTTCAGGTAAATCCGTATTTTGCTGGCGCGATTCACCTCTGCGCTAATATTTGAATGTTTGTTAAGATTGTTGGACATCAACCGCTTTACTCAACATAAGATGCAGGGAAAGTGTTATGAAAACGTTAGGTGAATTTATTGTCGAGAAGCAGCACGAGTTCTCTCATGCTACGGGTGAGCTCACTGCTTTGCTGTCGGCAATAAAGCTGGGCGCTAAGATCATCCACCGCGATATCAACAAGGCCGGTCTGGTCGATATCCTGGGTGCCAGCGGTGCCGAGAACGTTCAGGGTGAGGTTCAGCAGAAACTCGACCTGTTCGCCAATGAAAAACTGAAAGCTGCACTGCGCGCGCGCGACATCGTTGCGGGTATCGCCTCTGAAGAAGAAGATGAGATCGTCGTATTCGAAGGGTGTGAACACGCGAAATACGTTGTTCTGATGGATCCGCTGGACGGCTCCTCCAACATCGACGTTAACGTTTCTGTCGGTACCATTTTCTCCATCTACCGTCGCGTCACGCCGGTTGGCACACCGGTGACGGAAGAAGACTTCCTGCAACCGGGCAGTAAACAGGTTGCTGCCGGTTATGTGGTGTATGGCTCGTCCACCATGCTGGTGTACACCACCGGCTGCGGCGTACATGCCTTTACCTACGATCCGTCCCTGGGCGTGTTCTGCCTGTGCCAGGAGCGTATGCGCTTCCCGGAGAAGGGCAACACCTACTCCATCAACGAAGGCAACTACATCAAATTCCCGAACGGCGTGAAGAAGTACATCAAATTCTGCCAGGAAGAGGATAAAGCCACCCAGCGCCCATACACCTCGCGCTACATCGGCTCGCTGGTGGCGGATTTCCACCGTAACCTGCTGAAGGGCGGTATTTACCTCTACCCAAGCACCGCCAGCCACCCTGACGGAAAACTGCGTCTGCTGTACGAGTGCAACCCGATGGCGTTCCTGGCCGAACAGGCAGGCGGCAAGGCGAGCGACGGTAAAGAGCGTATTCTGGATATCGTGCCGGAAAGCCTGCACCAGCGCCGTTCGTTCTTCGTCGGCAACCGCCATATGGTGGATGACGTTGAACGCATGATCCGCGAATTCCCGGACGCGTAACGCGTAGAAAGGGGAGCCCGTCAGGCTCCCCTTTTTTTCAGGCCGTTTGCGTCGTCAGCTTGAAGGAGGCCATCGCTTCCATCAGCTCGCGCGACTGCTCCTCCAGGGAACGTGTTGCCGCAGATGATTGCTGGACCAGCGCCGCATTTTGCTGCGCCGTTTCATCCATCTGATTGACGGCGATATTCACCTGCTCAATACCGCGGCTCTGCTCCTGGGACGCCGTCGCAATTTCACGCATCAGTTTGGTCATACGCAGTACTTCGGTGGCGATCTCGTCCATCGTCTCACCGGCCTGCTGCGCCAGCTCGCTGCCCTCGTTCACGTGGGTTTGCGAATCGCTGATAAGCGAGCGGATCTCTTTCGCCGCATCAGCACTGCGGCTGGCGAGATTACGCACCTCACCCGCCACGACCGCAAAACCTCGCCCCTGCTCACCCGCACGCGCCGCTTCAACGGAGGCGTTCAGCGCCAGAATATTGGTCTGGAAGGCAATGCCGTCGATGACGCTCAGGATATCGGCGATGCGCGCCGAACTGCCGGAGATGTCGCGCATCTTCTCAATGACATAGCAGACCATTTCACTGCCGTGATCGGCGGTATCGGAGACCGACTTCGCCAGCTGGTGCGCCTGCTCGGCGTTATCGGCGTTAAGTTTCACCGTGGCGGTGATCTCTTCCATGCTGGCGGCCGTCTGCTCCAGCGAGGTGGCGGTGGATTCCGTGCGCTGGGCCAGGTTCATATTCCCGGCCGTCAGCTCGCGGCTGCCGGTATCAATCTGCGAGCTGGCGTCACGCACCCGCAGAACCGAGTCCATCAGCGACTGGCGCATCCCTTCGATCGCCGCGTTAAGGCGATTAAATTCCTGGCTCGCCGGCGCGTTCAGGGTATGGGTTAAATCCCCGGCCGCCACATGTTCCAGCTGGGCAATCGAGGCTGAAAGCGGCTTGAGCAGCATATGGCGCAGCACCAGCCAGGCCAGCACGATAATGCCAGCCGTCAGCAGCGCCGCGACGATAATCAGGATCAGCACGCGGGTTTTACTCGCCTGCACGGCGCTCACCTCCGCTTTACCGCGCGCCTCGCTCCATGCCTGGAACGCCTGCATATCGTTATCAAACTGCTTCGCCACCGGGACCAGCTTGTTTTCCAGCAGATCGTAATAGCTGTCCGCGCTTTGCTCGTTCAGGGCTTTCAGCATCGGGCTGATACCCTGCTGGTTGTACACCGCCAGACTCGCGGCAACGTTATCCAGCAGCTTTTGCCCCTGCTCATCCGCCACGCCGCTGCCGATCACGTCCTTCAGCGTTTTCTGTGCCAGCGCCACTTCCTGGTTAATGGTTTTGACCGCCCTGGCCGCATCGTCCAGCAGGCCGACCTCCATCATGCGGACGGCCTGCCCCGCTTCGTTACGCGCGCGCAGGATCAGCGTATAGCCGGCATTCAGCTGCACCATCTGTTCACCCTGAAGATGATTGATGCGCTGGAGAGAAGCGGAACTTTGTGTAAGGGCATAAATGCCGATGCCGCTGACAATCAGCAGCAGAAGGGTCATAACGGCCAGTAAAGAGAGCAAGCCGGTACGAATCGATAGCGTTTTAAGCATGATGTTATTTCCGGTAGCGAGATATTTCTGGGCATAAAAAAAGAATATCGGCCGCTACCGGAAAATGTTTAGAGTTTAAGCAATTTCAGCATGTTATCGCTCTGTTAAAGATGTATTTACCCGGGTAACAGGCGAGCTCTGGCGGTTCTCCCACAGCACCGTCAGGCCGCGCTGGAGCGCGATAAAAATAAACAGCAGAATGCCGATGGCGATTTTGGTCCACCAGGAGCTGAGCGTGCCGTCGAAGTTGATATAGGTCTGAATCAGCCCCTGGATCGCCACGCCAAACAGCGTGCCGAGGACTGTCCCCACTCCGCCACTGAGCAGCGTACCGCCAATCACTACCGAGGCAATGGCGTCCAGCTCAACGCCCACCCCCGCCAGGGCATAGCCTGCCTGGGTATAAACCGAGAATACAATCCCCGCGAGGGTGGCCAGCCCGGTCGAAAGCATGTAGATGCGAATAGTCGTGCTGCGCGTGGAAATTCCCATCAGGTTCGCGGACGTGGCGCTGCCACCAATGGCATAAACCTGGTTACCAAATCGGGTACGGTGGGCGAGGAAGATCCCGATCACCACCACGCCCAGCATCAGCAGCCCCATTGCGCTCAGGCGCCCCCCGCCGGGGATTTTCCACGCCAGACTGGAGAGCGTGTCGTAGATCGGATGGTTTATCGGAATTGACTCCTCCGACACCAGATAGCTCACGCCGCGCAGGAAGAACATCCCGGCGAGGGTGATGATAAAGGCCGGGATTTTCAGCGCATCGATCAAAAGCCCCATAAAGGCGCCGAACGCGCAGCCCATGACCAGCACCAGCGGAAAAGCCAGCAGCGGCGAAATCCCCCAAAAGCCAATCGCCTTGGCAAGGAACACGCCGGTAAAGGCGATCACCGACCCAACGGAGAGGTCGATCCCGCCGGAGAGGATCACAAACGTCATGCCGACGGCGATAATGCCTAAAAAGGCATTGTCGGTCAGGATGTTGCAAATCACCCGCGTGGAGGCGAAGCCCGGGAACTGGGTCAGGCAATAGAGGTACCCCAGCACGAACACGCCCAGCGTGATCATTAACGGCAAATTACGTTTTATCATGACCGCGGTTCCCCTTAATGAGAGTGATAAAGCGCGGCGACTGCACGATAAGTACGATAAGCACCACGACCGCTTTGACGACCTGATTCAGCTCCGGCTGGAACCCGGAGAGCAAAATACCGGTATTCATACCCTGAATAATCAACGCCCCCACCACCGAGAGCAGCAGATTAAAACGTCCGCCCATCAGCGATCCACCGCCGATAACCACCGCGAGGATCGCATCCAGCTCGAGCCAGAGTCCGGCGTTATTGGCATCCGCTCCGCGAATATCGGCGGCCACGATCACCCCGGCAATCGCAGCACAGACGCCGCTCAGCACGTAAGTCAGCATCACCATCAGCCGCGTATTTACCCCGGCGTTTTTCGCGGCCCGAATGTTAATCCCCACCGCTTCGATGAACATCCCGAGCGCCGTTTTGCGGGTGAAAAGCCAGAACACCACCAGCGTCACCAGCGCGACGATCACCGGCGTCGGGAAGAACAGAAAATTACCGCTGCCGATCCACGCCAGGCTCGGGGAGTTAAAGGTGACGATTTGACCGGAGGTGATAAGCTGCGCCACACCGCGCCCGGCCACCATCAAAATCAACGTCGCGACAAACGGCTGGATCTTGAGCACTGCGACCAGAATGCCGTTCCATAGCCCGGCTAATACACCGGAGCCCAGCGCGGCCAGCAGAACCACCGGCAGGCTGTGCCCGGCGACGGTCATCGAGGCGGCGGTGGCGCCCGCAATCGCCATTACCGCACCGACGGAGAGGTCGATCCCGCCGGTGGCAATGACCAGCGTCATACCAATCGCCAGCAGCGCCACTGGCGCGGCACGGTTTAAGATGTCGATCGGGCTACCAAACAGGCGGCCATCCTGCACGACGATCTGGAAAAAATGCGGAGCCACCAGGCTATCCACCAGCAGCACCAGCAGCAGCGCCACGATTTGCGGCGTGCCGGTCGGCCAGGTGAAGCGGCGCTTCGCTTCGCCAGTTTGCGAAAGAGAACGGGACATCACATTTGACTCCTTACGCCGCGATGGCATTCATGATCGCCGGTACCGACAGTTTATCCAGCGGGATCTCTGCCACCTGCCTGCGATCGCGCATGATGATGACGCGATCGGCATAGCCGACCAGCTCCTCCAGCTCGGACGAGATCACCAGCAGCGCCAGACCGTCGGCGCAGAGCGTTTCGATAAGCCGGATGATTTCGGCGTGCGCGCCCACGTCGATACCGCGCGTGGGCTCGTCGAGGATCAGGAATTGCGGCTTGGTGAGCAGCCAGCGCGAGAGGAGAACCTTCTGCTGGTTACCGCCCGAGAGGAACTCGATGGGCTGTTCCGCGCTCGGGGTACGTATACCGAGCTGGCGGATGAAGCGCTCGGCAATCGCGTTCTGCTCGCGCTTAGGGATCGGACGCAGCCAGCCGCGCTGGGCCTGTAGCGCCAGAATGATGTTTTCCCGCACCGAGGCGGCGGCAATAATCCCGTCCGTTTTCCTGTCCTCCGGGCAGAAGCCCACGCCGAGGCACGACGCCTGATGCGGTGAACGTAGCGTTTGCGGTTTGCCTTTGATCAGCGCCGTTCCGCTGTCGGCAGGTTTGATCCCGAAGATGACTTCGGCGGTTTCGGTGCGCCCGGAGCCTAACAGCCCCGCCAGACCCACAATTTCACCGGGGCGTACCTCGAGGTTAAACGGCGCGATGGTCCCTTTTCTGCCGTAATCGTGAAACGCGGCGATCGGTTTTTCGCTCAGCAGCGTACGGCCCGCGCGCTGAAGCGCGTTGGTCTCGAGCTCGCGGCCCAGCATCATTTTGACCAGCTCTATCTGCGGCAGCTCGCGGGTTTCCCGGCAGCCGACAAAGCTGCCGTTGCGCAGCACCGTAATACGGTCGCTCACCTCGTAAACCTGATCGAGGAAATGCGTCACGAAAATCAGGCTGACGCCCTGATTACGCAGCTGGCGCATCAGGGTAAAAAGCATCTCCACTTCCTGGGTATCGAGGCTGGCGGTGGGTTCATCGAGGATCAGCACTTTCGCCGAGAGATCGATAGCGCGACAGATCGCGACGATTTGCTGCATCGCCACGGAAAAACGGTTCAGCGGTTCGCGCACGTCGAGAGAGAAGCCATACGATTCCATCAGCTTCGCGGCGTGCGCTTCCATCTCTTTGCGGCGCAGCAGGCCAAAACGTCTGGGTTCGCGGCCAATAAACAGGTTATCCGCTACCGACATGTTTGGCAGCAGGTTCACTTCCTGGTAGACCGTGCCGATCCCCAGTTGCTGGGCATGCGCGGTGTTTTTGGGCGAAATGGCGTTACCTTCCAGCCAGATAGCGCCGCGATCGGCGTGATAGACCCCGGTCAGGGTTTTAATCAGCGTCGACTTCCCCGCCCCGTTTTCGCCGAGCAACGCCATGATCTCCCCACGCCGCAGGCTGAAATCAACGTTATCCAGCGCCTTAACGCCAGGGAAAAATTTACTCAGGCCCTCTGTGCGGAGGATTTCCTGGTGTTGTTCGGTGGTCATGGTTTCCCCCTGCATCAGGCCGGATGACGCTACGCTTATCCGGCCTACAAAAGAGCGTATCGTAGGCCGGGTAAGCGCAGCGCCACCCGGCAATTTCACTGGATCAGTAGCCCATATTTTTCTTCTTCTCTAACTCTTCTTTCGCCGTGTCCGGCAGGTAGAGCGTGGATTTGGTGATGGTCAACTTCTCAGGCTGGGTGCCGTCTTTCTTGAATTTCTCCAGCGCATCGAATGCCGGGCCCGCCATATTTGGCGTCAGCTCCACGCTGGCGTTCGCTTCGCCGTCAATCATCGCTTTGTAGATGTCCGGTACGCCGTCGATCGAGCCGGTGAGGATATCTTTGCCCGGCTTCAGGCCCGCTTCTTTGATGGCCTGGATGGCGCCGATTACCATGTCGTCGTTGTGGGCATAAACCATGCAGATATTTTTGCCGTTATTTTCTGCCTTAATGAAGCTTTCCATGACCTCTTTACCCTTGCTACGGGTGAAGTCGCCGGACTGAGAACGGATGATTTTGATGTTTGGTGCTTTGGCGATGGCCTCCGCGAAACCTTTCTTACGGTCGATAGCCACGCTCGCCCCGACGGTGCCCTGCAACTCAACCACGTTACACGGCTTGCCATCCACCTGCTTCACCAGCCAGTCACCAATCAGTTTGCCTTCCAGCACGTTATCGGCGGTGACGGTGGTCATATAGAGAGATTTGTCTTTTACGTCGATGGAACGGTCGAGCAGGAAGACCGGAATTTCAGCATCTTTGGCTTCCTTCAGCACCGGCTCCCAGCCCGTGGCGACAACCGGGGCAATAAAGATGGCATCCACGCCCTGAGCGATAAACGAGCGCACCGCTTTAATCTGGTTCTCTTGCTTTTGCTGACCATCGGCGATTTTCAGCGTAATACCGCGCTTTTCGGCCTCACTTTTCGCCACATTCGTTTCAGCGGCGCGCCAGCCAGATTCAGATCCGACCTGCGAAAATCCAACGGTTAAGGGTGCGGCCATCGCCATAGACGACATGGCTGCCGAAACTGCTGTAACAAGAAGTAAGCGCTTCCACATATGAACGTCCTCGTAGGGTAGGTTATTGTTGGTTAAAAGATGTTCCGCGGATGAACTATAGCCAATCGAATATGTTACGGATTGCGTTACATCACACTTCAGAAAAGTGAATAAAACGTTAATCACAAGTTTGTAATCGCTTTCATTTCTACATTTAAAATGCGGCTGAGTTTATGGATTATCCTGTCATGGAAACGGTCTGAAAAGTGAAGGCGTGAGGGAGAGAAGACGAAAACAGGCGGAGACTTTCAGCGCCAGTTGGCTATAATACCTGCCACTTGTTTACCATCCATTTTAAAGGACACCGACATGAGCTTACTCAACGTCCCTGCGGGTAAAGAACTGCCAGAAGACATCTACGTTGTGATCGAAATCCCGGCCAACGCAGATCCAATCAAATACGAAATCGACAAAGACACCGGTGCGCTGTTCGTTGACCGTTTCATGTCTACCGCCATGTTCTATCCGTGCAACTACGGCTACATCAACCACACTCTGTCTCTGGACGGTGACCCGGTTGACGTACTGGTCCCAACGCCATATCCATTGCAGCCAGGCTCCGTCATTCGCTGCCGTCCTGTTGGCGTGCTGAAAATGACTGACGAAGCGGGTGAAGATGCGAAACTGGTTGCCGTACCGCACACCAAGCTGAGCAAAGAGTACGATCACATTAAAGATGTGAACGACCTGCCAGAGCTGCTGAAAGCGCAGATCGCCCACTTCTTCGAGCACTACAAAGATCTCGAAAAAGGCAAATGGGTTAAAGTTGAAGGCTGGGATAACGCAGAAGCGGCGAAAGCAGAAATCATCGCCTCCTTCGAGCGTGCTGCTAAGAAGTAATTCTTACTGCTGAGACTAAGCCCCGCGCGTCGGGGCTTTTTTGTGGTTGTCGATGCGCCCGGCGGCGCTACGCTTGCACGGGCCTACGGCGCAAAACGACAACGCCACCTTACGGTGGCGTTGTCGTTTTTCAGAACTGGTCTCTGTCTAACCAGTTACCGCTTTCAATCAACGTTAACCCGTCGACCGAACGTTGGTACACGTACATCCATGCACTGCCGTAAGGCGTCTGGATCAACTGGCGAGCGTATTCACCGCCCCTGGTGCGCAAGGCATCAAGTTCGGCCAGCGTAGCATTATCAATACGATAAACCTCACCCTGTACCGTTCCGTTCCCCGGAACCGCGCCTGGATAGTGGCCCAGACTGTACAACTGGTAGTTTTCGATTGTGTAATTTCCCAGCAACTGGGCGTTGGTCATCCAGTGGCTGTTGCCTTGCCTGGTTCGTAAACTGCCGTAAACAAATATTCGCATTGCTAAAACTCAAACTGATAGAGCAGATCAAGTGCCTGGTCTACGCCGGACACTGCTTCCAGATATAGCTTAGGCATCAGGCGATAACGTAACGTGAGTGTAGCCAGTGAGTCAAAGATCCCCACGCCATATTTTACCTGTAGACCCGGCAGTACATAGCCGCTGACCACTACCTGCGAAGAGTCACCCACGCCCTGAGTGTCCAGCGCCAGATTGCTTACGCCAAACGTCTCGCCGATTTTACCCACAACCTGACCACTTTGTGCAACCCCCAGACCAACTAACATTGATGTCATTGCCGCGCCATCGCCCTGTTGGCTATCCAGACCCTGGCCGCGCAGCAGGTAAGAGAGCGCTTCCTGTTGCGACATGGCCGGGTCAGAGAAGATCTCTGCCTTAGGTTCATCGGCGGAGCCCGTCACGCGCACGCCCGCAATCACATCATCTTCGGTGGCTTCCGGGTTACGGATCGCTTCGATATTGAGTACCGGCTGATCCGGTGGACCGGAGAACAGCAGCTCACCTTTACGCACAATCAAATCCTGACCGTAGGCATGGAAGCGCCCTTCAGGAATATTGATTTGTCCATTGAGGCCAAGTCCCTGTTGATCCTGCGCCACTTTCAGGTCACCCGTGAGTCTCGCCTTCAGCCCAAACGCGTCCAAACGCACGTTATTCCCCACGTGCACGATAAGATTACTATTGATCGGTATGCCAGCGCTCTTCTGTTCAACAGGTTTCAGATTTTCATTGAGCATAACTTCGTCACTGGAGACGCCAACCGCGCTTTCCGGCACCTCGTGAACCACGATGCGCGCCCACGGTACGTCAACACGGCCGTCCAGGGTGAAGAGACTCGGCGTTGCCTCAAAGACCACGTCTGGCGACACGTCCAGGCGCACCATCGGCGGTACCGTGATACGCACCCTGCTGCCCTTGGCCGCAATACGGGCGCGCCAGTTGTCGAGCTGGCTCCAGTCTGCGTCACCGCTCAGGTTGATTTGTCCCTGCTGCGTCAGCACTGAGCCACTGAGGGTTGAGCTTTGGCCGTTAAAGTTCATCGCCAGCTGGCTTGGCTGCATATCGAACGGCATAAAGTTACCGTCAATGTCCACACCGTTTAACCGCATCTGGCCAAACAGCTGCGGGCTTTGCGCATCCCCCGCCAGACGCAGGTTGGCGCTGAGCATCCCCGCCGCCTTTTCTCCCCGCGAGAAGATCGGATTCACCATCGCCAGGTTGAAGTTGCGAATATTGACGTTGCCGCCGAGATTGCGCCGCCCTTGCGGATCGGTAATTTGCACCTGTCCGTCAAACTGACCGTTGTTGGTCAGGCGGATCAGCCATCCCAGTTCCGCACGATTGTTACGCAGGTCAGCGTTCACATTCAGGGTGTCGAACGCCACCGGCAGCGGCGCGTCATTGACCTCCTGCGTCACCTTCACGTTACGCCCGGAGAGGGTAACGCTGCCCTGCGGCAGTCCCTCTTTGGTGGTGTCCCACGCGACGTCCGCTTTACCGCTGAAGACCCCGCTGGCCTGGGTGGTTTCCGGCATAAACGGTTTCAGCATCGCCAGGTCGAAACGGTTGAGGTTGATCTGCGCGCGTCCTTCCGCGCCTGCATCAATGGTCTGCGGCACGCACAGCTCAGCATTCGGGTTGGTCCAGCAGTGTGGCCCAATGCTGATCTTTTGCTCCGCGTTGCGGTAATCCAGCGCGACAGACCGCGACAGCACCAGCGGGCCGACCGGCGTGCTGAAGCGGGTGTTATCCAGCACGCCTTTCCAGCGCGTCGCCTGGCGGTCAAAACTGCCCGTCAGGTGCAGCTGCCCGGAGACCGGCTCGCCCTGCACGCGTAGCTGGAGATCGTGCTGCTTTTCGTTACCTTTTGCCGCCAGCGTGACCAGACTGATGTTCACGTCCGGCTGAGAGATACGCTCCACGCGCAGATTCAGGTTTCCGCCGATCTGATCGGTGGATTTCACGTCTCCCTCGACACGTACGCGGGCAATAGAAAGTTCCTGCCAGCGCAGGTTATTGGCGGTGATGTCCGCCAGCAGCTGCGGCGCCTCCACCGTACCGCGAACCTTCACTAACCCCTTCGCCGTGCCGCCAAGACCCGGCAGGGCGTTATCGAGATTTGGCGCGTCGATGGTGGCATCCAGATTGAGGTCTTTCACGCCCAGCTCGCCTTTGATATCCGCCGTGTTGCGACCCAGCGCCACGTGCAGGCCCGGGATCACCCACTGGAGATAGCTGTTGCCCTTAAGCGAGCCCTCTACGTTGACTTTGTTCTGCTTCACGTTGCCGGTGAGCTTGAGTTCCGGCACGTCCATCTGCCAGGTGCCACCGTACAGGCTACCGCGGGTTTTGATCAGGCCATCCAGTTTTGACGGCCAGTCCGGGGCCTCTTTAGCGGTGTTGATCCCGGTCAGCTTCAGCTCGCCGCGCCAGCTGATCGCCTGCTGCCAGTCGAGCAGCGCGGTCAGCTCGGTTTTTCCTTCCAGCGCCGCCACGGTCAGCTTGTCGAGGTTAACCTGCAACTCGTTACCCTTCGCATCCAGGGTGATATCGGCGGGCGGTACCCCCTGCCCCTTCACCGCCGTGCGGAACGACAGCGTGTAGTCGGTCATTTTGCCACTCAGCTTCAGCTTCAGATCGTCAGCCTGGAACTGTTTTTCGCCGGTGAACGGCCAGTAAAGCTGCTTGCTGTCAACCTCAAGATTGAGCGGTAAACCGGCCTCTGCCAGCTGGGTTTGCCCGCGCAGCACCATATCCACCGGTCCGGAGAGGTTTACGCCGAACTCCAGCTTCTCGCGCAGCGCGCCGCCGACTTTCACCTTCACCTTTTCGCCTTTCAGCGGCTCGATGTTCAGGGCGCTGTTCAGCGTAATATCTATCGGCCAGTTGTCGCGCAGCAGCGCATTGCCTGAGGCGTTGACCGACCCCTGGTTAGTATCAATATCCAGCGCGTCGAGCTTCATGTTGCCGTCGATACTGCTGACTTTAAGCAGCATGTTGAAGACCGTCAGATCGGTATCGCCGGTCAGACGCAACTGCTCGCCCTTAAACTCTTCGATATTGAGGTTCAGCGGCAGATGCACGTCGGTCATCTCCGGCAGAACCGGTTTCGAGAAGAGATCTTTCAGCGTTTCGCCCAGCGGTTTTTCTTCCGGCTGCGGATTCTGGATCTTCGGCTCGACGATCTCTTCCTGCGCCACGTCGGCCACCTTCGGTAGCGCAATCAGCAGCCCTTGCAGGGAGGTTGGGGTCAGGGTGAGGTTTTTCTCCTGCCAGCGCAGACCGGAGGTGAAATCCATCACGGATACCGTCGTGTCGTCGATTTTGATATTGACGTTATCCAGTGCGACCCGGTAAAGCGCAATCGGGTACGGCGTGGAGAGGTTCAGCGGGCCGCTGTCCTCTTCTTCGACAGGCTCGGACTTCGGCATTTTTTTGGAATCTATCGCCACGTTAACGTCTTTTAGCGACAGATCGTTTACGCACAGCTGGCTGTCCCGCAGGCAGCCGAGCTTGACCGCCAGATGAAACTCGCCCGCGTTCACCGCCACGCCGGGCTGTTCATAACGGATATTTTTCAGGCGCAGATCGCGCCAGCCGCCCGTTACCTGGCCGATTTCCAGCCCTGGCACCCAGCGGTTCGCGGCGTTAAACAGCAAATGCAGGCCCGTGGTGGTGCCCACCAGAAACGCCACCGTACCGAGCAGTAATACGATAAAAATCAGCACCCCGAGGCTTATCTTCTTCCATAAACTCATAATTCAGGCCCCAGACCGATGTAAAACTGTAAACCGTGTTCGTCTTTGTCGCCCACCGGAACGGCGAAATCGAGCTTGATGGGCCCGACCGGTGACTGCCATCGCACGCCCACACCCGCGCCGGTTTTGAAATCGCTGCGGCGGATATCGTTCACCGCTTCACCGCCGTCGACAAACATGGCGCCCCACCATTTGCCGCTGACGTTGTACTGGTACTCCAGCGAGCCGGTCGCCAGTTTTGACGCCCCGGTCAACTGGCCTTTGTCGTTTTCAGGTGAGATCGATTTGTACTTATACCCGCGAATGCTGCGGTCGCCCCCCGCGAAGAAGCGCAGATCCGGCGGGACGCGTTCGAAATCACCGGTTTCGATCCAACCGAGATTACCGCGCATCACAAAGCGGTGTTTGTCGTACAGCGTGCGGATCCAGACGTTTTGCGCCTGAAAGACGGAGAAGTCTACGTCGGAGCCCCAGGCGGTGTTGGAGTAATCGATGGAGTAGCGCTGAGAATCGCCCCAGGTCGGCATCAGGCCACCGCGCGAGCGGGTACGGCTGATCATCACGCCCGGATAAAGCAGCATGGTGGTGTTGGTGACGTTTGCCTGGGTAAAGTGGTCGAGGCTCCAGCGCAGGTTAATGGCGCGCTGCCAGCCGCTGGAGAGATCCCAGAAGCGTGATACCGCAAGCGTCGTCGAGTCCTGCTCGGTATCGTTCAAATCGGTACGCTTAAAGCCGCCCTGCACGAGGTAGTATTGCTCAAGCGGATTTTTCAGCAGCGGCATTTTATAGCTGAAGTCCAGCTGCTGTTCAGGCGCAGACAGGCTGACGCTGGTGGTCAGGCTGTGGCCGTAGGAGTTCATCCACGGTTTTTTCCACGAGGCTTTCACGCGCGGGCCGACGTCCGTGGAGTAGCCGACACCGGTCTCAATGGTGTTCTCGGTGCGCGGAGAGACCACGCCATGCAGCGGTAACACTTTCGTTTTACGGGATCTATCAAATTCCGGCGCTACCACCACGGAGTTAAACCAGCCCGTCGCGGACAAACGACGGTTCAGCTCGCCCAGGTCGCTGGACTGGTAGTAGTCGCCCTTTTTAAACGGCACCAGATTTTGCAGATACTCGTCACGGATTTGCGATCCTTCGAAGGTCACATCGCCAAACCGGTAGCGCTCGCCGCTGTCGTAATCGATATCCCAGAATGCCTGACGTCGCTCAAGCGCAACGCCCAGCTGGCTTTTGTTGAACCGGCTGTCGAAGTAGCCTTTGCGCAGCGAAACGCTGGTTAAGGATTTTTTAAAACGATCGTAATCCCCGTGATTGAGCACGGTGCCCACTTTCGGACGGGTGCTGAGCAGATCCAGGTAGTCCCGATCGGTGCGTGCACCGCCGCGCAGCACCACGTTCGTGCCGCCAATCAGGACGGGTTCGCCCGGCGAGACGCGGGCAATCAACACCTGACGCCCTTTCGCCGGAGGCGGGCGTAAATCGAAATCGATGGTGGGTTCGTAGTACCCCAACGCCTTTAAGCCTTCGCGGATGGCGTCATCCACGCGCGCGCGAAAACGCCGATCCGGCGTGACCTCATCGCTCTGGATGGTAGAAAGCTGCGCACGCACGTTTTTTTCCAGCGCCCCGGATAACCCCTCAACCTGCAAACGGACATTCGCCGCGCTGGCAATCCCGCTGGTCAGCATTAAACTGACTAAACATAACTGGCGGATCTTTGTCACGTTTTCTCCTGAATATCCCTGTTTCCACCCTGGAAGCAAATGCAGTGCCGCTCCGCGGCAAAATACGGCCTGAAAGCCAAAAACCCAAATTACGGGTTGAAAAAGGGTGTAACACCCAAATATTTCTTATGATTAAATCTAGACTCATTCATCGCATTTATTGTGTTCAATTAAACGCTTCGTGACAACCTTAACCGAAACAACGCTACCCGGGAGGCCCCACCGTGAGTTTATTCGATAAAAAGCATCTGGTATCACAAGCCGATGCGTTACCGGGACGCAACACCCCTATGCCAGTGGCAACATTACACGCCGTAAACAACCATTCAATGACAAACGTTCCTGATGGAATGGAGATCGCCCTGTTTGCCATGGGCTGCTTCTGGGGCGTAGAACGCCTGTTCTGGCAACTGCCGGGCGTGTACAGCACCGCTGCGGGCTACACCGGGGGATATACGCCTAACCCAACCTACCGCGAAGTCTGTTCCGGT
The DNA here is from genome assembly GCF_046054285.1 of Enterobacter sp. DN. Lineage (NCBI taxonomy): Bacteria > Pseudomonadati > Pseudomonadota > Gammaproteobacteria > Enterobacterales > Enterobacteriaceae > Enterobacter > Enterobacter sp. DN. The sequence goes on along the minus strand of NZ_JBJJTG010000004.1, from coordinate 91,479 downwards.
GAGACCGGTCATGCTGAAGCGGTGCGTGTGGTGTATGACCCGAGCGTCATTAGCTATGAACAGCTGCTCCAGGTGTTCTGGGAAAACCATGATCCGGCGCAGGGCATGCGTCAGGGTAACGATCACGGCACCCAATACCGTTCGGCCATCTACCCGCTCACCCCAGAGCAGGAGGCCGCCGCCCACGCCAGCCTGACGCGTTTCCAGGAAGCGATGCAGGCGGCCGGTGATAAACGTCAGGTCACGACCGAAATCGCTACCGCGAAACCGTTCTACTATGCCGAAGACGACCACCAGCAGTACCTGCATAAAAATCCGTACGGCTACTGCGGTATCGGCGGCATTGGCGTTTGCCTGCCTCCACAGCAGGCCTGATTACTGCATCAGCGCCACGCGAGCCGCGTGGCGCGTGGCATTACTCACCGAACCGTAATCAATGACTTTCCCCTGCAACAGCAGGTTAAAAACCGGCGCCTGTGGCCGGTTTAGTCGCGTTTGCAGCAAATGCACCGCTTCTATGCCCAAATCCCGACAGGGCACCGTGATCCCCGTAATGGGCTTTTCAAGCCGGTTTGCTAAATTCCACGCAAAATCGGTGGTGATGATGGAGATGTCTTCCGGCACGCGCAGCCCATGCCGCTGTAACGCCTTCAGCACACCCTCGGTCATGCTGGTGCTGTTGGGAAAAATGACCTCAGGCCACTGCGCTCTGTCGTGACGTAACAGCCACGCATCCAGCTCGCGCTCAGCCTCTTCAGCGGTAAACCACTCCGTGACCAGTAAATCCCGCTGCGGCTCAAACGCCACGTGAAAATGCCGGTACGCTTCTTTAATTCCGTCCAGCCGGGCATAGAGCGTGTCCCGGCGCAAACAGGTAATGGTCAGCACCCGGCGATGCCCATGCTCGAAAAGATATTGCATCGTGGTAAAGCCGATTGCGCGGTGATCGGGCGAAACCGAATCCAGCACCCGGTCCCGGTCGACGGAATTAATTAATACACAGGGTTTATTCAGCGTGCTGGCCAGCTTAAATATGGTGGAATCATCCGTACCAATGATAATTATTGCGTTAATATTTTTATGGCTTGCCTTTTCCATAAATAATTTCACGTCCGCATTCTGTTCCTCTAATCCGCAATAACTGATCCAGACATTATGTGGCGCGCTGGCTTCCGCAATGCCTTTAGTCACTTCCAGATAAAAAATATCCCCACGACCCTGAAACGTTCTTTCAGGTGCAAATACAGCGATTCCGTTAATTAAGAGACGCCCGCTCGCCATCGACTCCAGCACGCCAAGCTCCCGCGCGGTGCGGACAATGGCTTCCCGGGCCTTATCGCTGGTATAAGACTTGCCGCTCAACACCCTGGAAACCGTGCTCACGGAATATCCCGTCAGGGACGCGATCTCCTCCATTTTTAACTTGCCCGGCATAGTGTGACCTCGCTCTCAATCAGTTTTTGCAAATATTTGCAGAAACAGCGCTTTGATTTTAAAACCAAATTTCAAAATGGTTGGAGTTTACTTATTCACCTTGCGAGTATTCTCACAAAAACACATTGTCGCTACGTCTCGCCTTTCCTATTTTTCGGTCATCACGCTTTTTGGCTGAAATTAAGGTGAGACATGGAGAAGGTACGTTTTGGCATTATTGGTATAGGTAATATCGGTACGGTCCACGCACGCTATTTACTGGCCGGAACCGTCAGCGACGCCTGCCTTACGGCGGTGTGCGATAACGCGCCGGAAAAGCATCCGGCCATTCGGCAGTTGGTTGGCGGCATTCCGCTGTTCAGTGATGCGCAGGAGATGCTCCAGAGCGGGCTTATCGATGCGGTCATTGTCGCCACGCCGCATTACGATCACCCGCGCCTGTCGATGCTGGCGATGCGCCACGGCATTCATACCCTGTGTGAGAAGCCAGCAGGCGTCTACACCGCGCAGGTCCAGGAGATGAACGCCTGCGCCCGGGAGTGCGACGTGGTGTTCGGCATCATGTATAACCAGCGGCCCAACCCGCTGTATCAGAAAGTGAAAGATCTGATCGACAGCGGCGAGCTGGGCGAGATCCGCCGCTCCAACTGGATCATCACCAACTGGTATCGCTCGCAGAGTTACTACAACTCCGGCGGCTGGCGCGCCACCTGGAAAGGGGAAGGCGGCGGCGTGCTGCTCAACCAGGACCCGCATCAGCTCGATCTCTGGCAGTGGCTGGTGGGCATGCCGGTTCGTCTGCGCGCGTTTTGCCAGTTCGGTAAGCATCGCGATATCGAAGTGGAAGACGAGGTGACCGCCTACGCCGAATACGCCAGCGGTGCGACCGGCGTGTTCATCACCACCGTCGCGGAAACGCCGGGCACCAACCGCCTGGAGATTGTCGGCGATCGCGGTAAAGTGGTCGTCGACGAGGGCAAACTGCGCTACTGGCGGCTGCGCGAATCGGAAACCGAGTTTAACGCTCGCTGGCAGAATGGCTTCGGTGAGCCGGAATGCTGGGAGGTTTCTGTCCCTGTTGCCCCGGAATACAGCGAGCACCACGTCATCACCGCCAACTTCTGCGCCGCCGTGCTGCGCGGCGAGCCGCTGATTGCGCCGGGTCTGGAAGGCATTCACGGTTTAACCCTCTCTAACGCCATGCACCTCTCCACCTGGACTGACGACTGGGTTGAGCTACCGCTGAACGAAAAGCAATACCTGCGCCTGCTTCAGCAGCGCATCAGCACCTCTGTAGATAAAGGGGCCACCAGCATCACGCTGGATGCCGCGGGTACCTGGTAACACCGGAGAAAATCGATGTTAAATGTCGCCATTGTGGGAACAGGAAATATCTCCCATAACCATATTCAGGGTTATTTGCAGTTTGGACAGCGCTGCCGGATCGTTGCGCTGGTTGATATCTATCCGGAGAAAGCGGAAGAGAAAAAAGCGCGTTACGGCCTGACGGACGCCCGCGTGTACGCCAGCCACCGGCAGATGCTGGAGGATGCGCTTCCCATCGATATCGTTGACGTCTGCACCCCGCCCTATGTCCATGCGGAGATCAGCATTGATGCGCTTTATGCCGGCTGCCATGTGCTGTGCGAAAAACCGATGGCCGCCTCGCTGGAGGAGTGTGATGCGATGATCGCCGCCCAGCAGGCCAGCGGAAAAACGCTCTCCATCATTGCCCAGAACCGCTTTACCGATGCCTTCTGGCGCTTAAAAGCGGCGCTGGATTCCGGCCTCGCCGGAAAAATATGCCATGCGCAGGTGGATTCCTTCTGGTGGCGCGGACATTGCTACTACGACCTGTGGTGGCGCGGCACGTGGGAAAAAGAAGGAGGCGGCTGCACGCTGAACCACGCGGTGCACCATATCGACGCCATTCAGTGGATGCTCGGTTTCCCGTCTGAAGTGGTGGCGATGATGACCAACGTGGCCCATGACAACGCCGAAGTAGAAGACCTTAGCGCCGCGATATTCAAATACCCCAACGGCGCACTCACCCAGCTTACCGCCTCGGTAGTACACCACGGGGAAGATCAGAAGATCATTATCCAGGGTGATAAAGCGCGCATCTCCGCCCCATGGCAGGCTTATGCCAGCGTGAGTGCTGACAACGGCTTCCCGCAGGAGACCAACGATATTGAGCGAGAAGCCCTGCTTGATGCCGTTTTCCAGGCGACGCCCAGGCTCGAATGGACTCTGCACACCGGGCAGATTAACGACCTGCTTCAGAGCATTGAGCGCGGTACGGCCCCGCTGGTGGACGGCGTGCAGGGTAAGCGCTCGCTGGAGCTGATTACCGCGATGTATAAATCAGCCATTACCCGCAGTGTCGTTTCCCTGCCTGTTGGCCGCGATGATCCGTTTTACCGTACCGGCGGGACGAACGCCCTCGCCCCCCGTTTTTATGAAAAATCCGCAAGCGTCGCCAACTTCAGCGAAGTGGGCGCTATCCCTCTGGGTAAAGATCTGGATCGAGGACTGTAACCATGAACAAGAATGACGGAATGAACTACGCGCCAGTGGGCAAACCGCAGCCGGTGGTGCAGGCGGGTGAATTTGTATTTGCCGCCGCCGCGCTCGACCACGGCCATATCTATGGAATGTGTAATGGCCTGATTGAAGCAGGCGCCACGCTGAAGTGGGTTTACGATCCCGATCCGGCGAAAGTGGACACGTTTGTTCAGCAGTACCCGCAGGTGAAGGTGGCTGATTCCCTGGACGTTATTCTCGCCGATGACGACGTGCGCCTGGTGGCCGGGGCGGCCATCCCCTCCGAACGCTGTGCGCTGGGGCTGAAGGCGATGACGGCTGGCAAAGACTACTTCACGGACAAAGCGCCGCTCACCACCCTTGAACAGCTGGCAGACGCCAAAGCGATGGTGGAGAAAACCGGGAAAAAATACGCGGTCTACTACAGCGAGCGTCTGCACGTGGAAAGCGCGGTCTTTGCCGGGCAGCTGGTACAGCAGGGCGCCATTGGTCGCGTGGTGCAAACCCTGGGCATGGGGCCGCACCGGGAAGGGACTGGCCGCCCGGACTGGTTCTACGATCGTCGCTATTTCGGCGGCATCCTGTGCGACATCGGCAGCCACCAGATCGAGCAGTTTCTGTTTTATACCGGCAACCGCGACGCCACCGTGGTCGCCAGCCAGGTGCGCAACGTTAACCACCCGCAGTATCCCGCATTCGAAGATTTTGGCGACGCCATGCTCAAAGGAGAAAACGGCGCCAGCGGCTATTTCCGTTGCGACTGGTTCACTCCTGACGGGCTCTCCACCTGGGGCGATGGTCGCCTGACGCTGCTCGGTACCGACGGGTATATCGAGATCCGTAAATATGTCGATCTCACCCGGGGCGAGCAGGATGTCGTCTACCTCGTCAATAACGAGGGCGAGTTCCGCTATCCTGTGGCCGGGCAGGTTGGGTTCCCGTACTTTGGCGAACTGATCCTCGACTGCCTGCACCGCACCGAAAATGCTATGACTCAGGCGCATGCTTTCAAAGCTGCCGAACTGTGCGTGAAAGCACAAATGCTCGCAAACGCAGCTGACTAAGGAGACGACATGAACATCCTGAACACGGCGATTATCGGTGCCGGGGCTATTCACAGTTGCCATGTGAATGCCCTGAGGCAAATCCCCAATGTCGCGCTGCGCGCGCTGGTCGATATCGACAGCGTCAAAGGACTGAAGCTGGCGATGAACTATCAGTGCCGCTTTTATCAGGATTACCGGGAAATGCTGCTGGATGACAGCATCGACGTGGTGCATATCTGCACGCCCCACTTCGAGCACAAAAACATGATTCTGGCGGCGCTGGCCGCCGGGAAACATGTCTTTTGCGAAAAACCGGTGGGCATGAACAGCAGCGAGCTTGCCGACATTGCCTCTGCCGCCGCGCAGGCACCCGGCAGGCTCGGCGTCTGCTACCAGAACCGGCTCAATCCGACCAGCCTGCGCATTCGCAAGGAGCTGGCGGAAGGCGTACTGGGAAAGATGTTAAGTATCAAAGCTGTGCTGACCTGGTCCCGCTCGGGGGCGTATTACACGGAAAGCCCCTGGCGCGGGCAGCTGGCAACGGAAGGTGGAAGCCTGCTAATCAACCAGGCGATCCATACCCTCGATCTGATGCAGTGGTTTGCGGGTGGCGCCACGCGGCTGAAGGGGGTAGTCGACAGCGGCGAACTGGCTGACGTCACCCAAGGGGAAGACAGCGCGATGGCCACGCTTCACTTCACCAACGGTGCCCGCGGTCTGTTTTATGCCAGCAACTGCCACACCACGGATTCCCCCCTCTGTCTGGAGATCCACTGTGAGCGCGGCTCACTGCTGCTCAACGACAACACGCTCTGGCGCATAACGCCCGGCGAACGATTTCGCCTGGAAAGCGATGCCTCTCCTGATGGCACCGCAAAAAGTTACTGGGGATTAGGACACCAGCAGGCGATCCGCCGTTTTTATCACGCTATTCATCACCCGGAGAGTACGGATTTTACCGATATTTGTACCGCCGGAAAATCACTCAAGATTGTGGAGGCTTTTTATCGGTCATCTCAGTTAAGACAATGGATAGATATTAATAATTAGAACGTCACGTGTAGTCCAGCAGTGCAATAAAAATACAACCTCTACATCTACCCTACACTGGATATTATTATGGTTAAACCAACTGAACGCAGAGTGGGTTATGGCGTGGCGCTTGGCTACGGCATAACCGACCTCTTTGGCGGAGGCGCTTTCGCCATTATCGGCACCTGGCTGTTATTTTTTTACACCACCTATTGCGGATTATCCGTCGTGGAAGCCGGCTCTATATTTGCTATTGCCCGCGTCATTGACGCGGTATTAAGCCCGATAATGGGTTACATCACCGACAATTTCGGCGACACCTGGCTTGGGCGTAAATTTGGCCGTCGTCGTTTCTTCTTATTACTCAGCTCTCCCTTAATGTTCCTCTATGCTCTGCTGTGGCTGACGGACATGGGTTACTGGTATTACCTGGGCACCTATCTTTCCATCGAACTGCTTTCAGCGATGGTGCTGGTGCCGTGGGAAACCCTCGCCGCGGAGATGACCAACCGCTATGAAGAGCGCAGCCGCCTGTCGGGCGTACGGATGATCTGCTCGCAATTGGGCGGTTTTCTTGCGGTGTCGGTTCCGGGCGTGATTATGCAATTTACCGGCAAAGATAATTCCTTTACCTACACGCTAACCGGACTGATATTTTCCTGCGTCTTTTGCATCGCGGTATTTATTACCTGGTACAGCACCTGGGAAGCAAAAGATGTGCATCAGGAGTATGACTTCAAAGTTGATACCCAGCGCAGCAGCGGAGTAATTAATCACCTCAAATATCTGGTGCTGGATCTCTTCTCTTCTTTTCGTATTCGCGCTTTCCACCTGCATATTCTTATTTATATTTTCTCCTTCACCGCGATGGACGTATTTGGTTCAGTCTTTACCTATTACGTGGTGTATTGCCTGAGTCAGGATGCGGCAGCAGTGTCCGGCTGGCTAAGTATTGCGGCTTTTGCCTCCGTGCCCGGCACGTACGGATTTATGCTGTTACTCAACAGGCTGAACATGACCCCTTCCGCCGCACTGCGCCTTTCGTATAGCTGCATTTTCCTGGTGCTGGCATTCCTGTTTACGGTTTATCTCACCAAAACAGAGGTGCCAACGCTGCTGTTCTCCGCCGTCTTCATCCTGCTGGGTGCAGCCCGTTCCGGCCTCTATTACATTCCGTGGAATATTTATAGCTTTATTCCGGATATCGACGAGATCGTCACGCAGCAACGCCGGGAAGGCATTTTCGCTGGCGTAATGGTGTTGACCCGCAAAAGCACCGTCGCCATTGCGATTATGATTATCGGCCTGGTGTTGCAGGAGTCCGGTTTTGTGAAAGGCAGTGGCGCACAGCCTGAAAGCGCGCTGGGAGCAATAATTGGCCTGATGATTTTTGCCACCGCCGCGCTGCTGGCAGTGAGCTTCTTCGCGACCTACAAATTTAAGCTGACCCGCGAGACGCATAAGGTGCTGCTCAAGGAGATCGCGCGTCGGAAGCTCGGTGGCGACTATCGCGACTGCGACGCCAGCACCCGCGTGGTCATCAAACAGCTGACAGGCTATGAGTACGATCAGGTCTGGGGCGGCGATGCCACACGCCTGGCTGTGGGCGAAAACTTATCCATCGTGAAATAGCCCTTCTCGCCGGATCGGCTCCGTGCCGGTCCGGCTTTTTTTGCCGAAAACGTGACCTCTGGCAGGTTTACACGTCTTTACGCTATACTACCGCTGAAATAATCGGCTCAACGCTACGAGCTGAGTTCAATGTGTCTTCACACGAATGGTATCAACTCCCCTTCTGAGGATCTGGCGAGAAGCCGGATAAACTATGTTAAACAGTATTTTAGTAATACTTTGTCTTATTGCCGTCAGTGCATTTTTCTCAATATCGGAGATCTCGCTGGCTGCCTCCCGTAAAATCAAACTGAAGCTGCTTGCTGACGAGGGCAACATCAACGCAACACGCATTCTGAAAATGCAGGAAAACCCCGGCATGTTCTTTACCGTGGTGCAGATTGGCCTGAACGCGGTCGCCATCCTTGGCGGTATCGTGGGCGATGCAGCGTTTTCTCCGGCGTTTTATAGCCTCTTTGTTAAGTACATGTCCGTAGAGCTGGCCGAGCAGTTGAGCTTCATCCTCTCCTTCTCCCTGGTCACCGGCTTGTTCATTTTATTCGCGGACCTGACCCCGAAACGCATCGGTATGATTGCGCCAGAAGCTGTGGCTTTGCGTATCATCAACCCGATGCGCTTCTGCCTGTATGTCTTCCGTCCGCTGGTGTGGTTCTTTAACGGCCTGGCGAACGTCATTTTCCGCATCTTCAAGCTGCCGATGGTGCGTAAAGACGACATCACCTCCGACGATATTTATGCGGTGGTGGAAGCCGGGGCGCTGGCAGGCGTGCTGCGTAAGCAGGAGCACGAGCTGATTGAGAACGTTTTCGAACTGGAATCCCGTACCGTGCCGTCCTCCATGACCGGCCGTGAAAACATCATCTGGTTCGATCTGCATGAAGACGAGCAGAGCCTGAAGACCAAAGTGGCGCAGCATCCGCACTCCAAGTTCCTGGTCTGTAACGAAGATATCGACCATATCATCGGCTATGTGGACTCCAAAGACCTGCTGAACCGCGTGCTGGCAAACCAGAGCCTGGCGCTGAACAGCGGCGTGCAGATCCGCAACACCCTGATAGTGCCGGACACCCTGACGCTCTCCGAAGCGCTGGAAAGTTTCAAAACCGCCGGGGAAGACTTCGCGGTGATCATGAACGAATACGCGCTGGTGGTGGGCATTATCACCCTCAACGACGTTATGACGACCCTGATGGGCGACCTGGTCGGCCAGGGGCTGGAAGAGCAAATTGTGCAGCGTGATGAGAACTCATGGCTCATCGATGGCGGTACGCCGATTGAAGACGTCATGCGCGTACTCGACATCGACGAGTTCCCGCAGTCAGGCAACTACGAGACCATCGGCGGCTTTATGATGTTTATGCTGCGTAAAATCCCGAAACGCACCGACTCGGTGAAGTTCTCCGGCTTCAAGTTTGAAGTGGTGGATATTGATAACTACCGCATCGACCAGCTGCTGGTAACGCGTATTGATAGCAAACCGACCGTGCTGGTGCCGAAACTGCCGGATGCCGAAGAGAAGGTGTCGGCGTAATCCTTTGTATGCCCCACAAACATCAACGGCTCCCATCGGGAGCCGTCTTTTTAACTACTACTGCATAGCACGTTGGTTAAGCCATCTCAGTTTGCAGACGCATAACCTGACGGTTGACTTCGGACATCACAGACAAGTGCTGTTTGTCCTTCACTTTTGGGATAAGGATTTTGCCCTTATCGAACTCAAAAGCGCCAACATCCTTGATGTACAACCGTCCACGGAACAGGATCTTCACGTACTTCGCCACCTGAAGCGGGTTGTAGCGTTGGAAAATTTTCATTCTTGTATCTCCTGCGAATCATACGCTCTTGCGGTGCCACAATCGGCCCGACTGTCCTGAGCGCAAATTTTGATGCCCAATGACTATAGACCAGAACCTCGTACTTACCCAGTGTGCATAAGTTTATTTACCGTTTGATTACAATTATTCAGAATAATCTTTGCAAAGCGTGATACAGCGCAGTATATGCCGTCGTTTTTACATGGATATGTGCGTTCGCCCGCAAACTGGCATCGGGATTGCGGGAAAAGCCGATTGATCGCACTTATGATTAAAAGCGCATGACCAAGTGGTCGGATCACCTGCTAACAATAAGGAAACACCATGACCCTACGTAACCTCCTGGCAGCAGCTTGCCTGTTGCTGCCGCTGATGGCTTCCGCACACAACATTGAAAAAGGACAACGTGTCCCGCCGGTCGGCATTGCTGACCGGGGAGAATTGATTCTCGACAATGATAAGTTTAGCTATAAAGCCTGGAATAGCGCGCAGCTTGCGGGCAAAGTGAGAGTTGTACAACATATTGCCGGACGTACATCCGCTAAAGAGAAAAATGCCACCCTCGTGGAAGCGATCAAAGCCGCAAAACTCCCGCACGATCGCTACCAGACCACCACCATCGTGAACACCGACGACGCGATTCCCGGCTCCGGGATGTTTGTACGCTCAAGCCTTGAGAGCAATAAGAAGCTCTATCCCTGGTCGCAGTTTATTGTCGACAGCAACGGCGTGACGCGTAAGGCGTGGCAGCTGGAAGAAGAGAGTTCAGCGATTGTCGTGCTGGACAAAAACGGTCGCGTACAGTGGGTTAAAGACGGCGCGCTGACGCAGGATGAGGTGCAGCAGGTGGTTGCCCTGCTGCATAAGCTACTGACTCAGTAAAGTGATACCCGGAAGCCCGGATTCAGGAATGACTCGCGCGGGGTGTAGTCCAGTGGCTTACCCTGCCAGTCATGCACATGCGCGCCAGCCGCCGCCGCCACCGCATGCCCTGCCGCCGTATCCCAGACGTTCGTCGGCCCGAAACGGGGGTACAGCTGCGCCTGCCCTTCCGCCACCAGACAGAACTTCAGCGACGAGCCAATCGACGTCGTCTGGTGTTCACCCAGCTGTTGCAGATACTCCTCCAGCTCGCTGTCACTGTGCGAGCGGCTGATCACCACCAGCGGAGGACGAGCATCACGCACCTGGATCTGCTTACGCACGCCGCACTCTTCCTTCCAGGCTTTACCTTCCGCCGCGCTGTACATTACTTTCATCACCGGGGCGTAAACCACGCCAAGCACCGCTTTTCCTTTTTCAATCAGGGCGATGTTGACGGTGAATTCACCGTTACGCTTGATAAACTCTTTCGTGCCGTCCAGCGGGTCGACAAGCCAGTAACGCTGCCAGTGCTGACGTTCATCCCAGCTCTGGGGCGCTTCTTCAGAAAGGACCGGAATATCCGGCGTCAGGGCCTGCAAACCTTTCAGGATCACCGCATGCGCCGCGATATCCGCCGCCGTCACCGGGGAGTCATCCGCTTTGCTGACAACATCCATCGGTTTCGCACCGTCGTACACCTGCATAATGGCATCACCCGCATCCCGTGCGAGCTGACAAATTTTATCTAACATTCTCCACCTCTTCGTTAACGCAGTGGGCATAACTTATTGTTTTAGTTATATCGTAATGTGAACAATTCCGCTATCTGTGAAGCAATTCTGGTTTCAGCGCCCTTTTTTCTGGCAGCATTCACACTTCTGTAAGCAACAAATACTACATACATATTCTTTTGTGGCTTGGATCGAAAAAAGGACTCCTCAGATGATTAAGTTTAGCGCAACGCTCCTGGCAACGCTGATTGCGGCAAGCGTTCAGGCAGCGACGGTGGATCTCCGTATTCTGGAAACCACCGATCTGCACAGCAATATGATGGACTTCGATTACTACAAAGATACCCCTACGGAAAAATTCGGACTGGTACGCACGGCAAGTTTGATCAACGCCGCCCGCGGTGAAGTGAAAAACAGCGTGCTGGTCGATAACGGGGACTTAATTCAGGGCAGCCCGCTCGGCGACTACATGGCGGTGAAGGGGCTGAAAAAAGGCGAGATCCATCCTGTTTATAAGGCAATGAATACGCTGGACTATGCCGTCGGCAACCTGGGCAACCACGAATTTAACTACGGCCTGAAATACCTGCACGACGCGCTGGCAGGAGCGAAATTCCCGTACGTTAACGCCAATATCATCGACGTTATGACGAAGAAGCCGCTCTTCACCCCTTATCTGATTAAAGAGACCGAGGTTTTCGACCAGGACGGTAAAAAACAGACGCTGAAAATCGGCTATATCGGTTTTGTGCCGCCGCAGATCATGACGTGGGATAAAGCCAACCTCGACGGGAAAGTGACCGTCAACGACATTACCGAAACCGCGCGCAAATACGTGCCGGAGATGCGGGCGAAAGGGGCGGATGTGGTCGTCGTCGTGGCGCACTCTGGCCTCTCGGCCGACCCGTATCAGGTGATGGCTGAGAATTCCGTGTACTATCTCAGCCAGGTGCCGGGCGTGGATGCGATCCTGTTTGGTCACGCCCACGCCGTCTTCCCGGGCAAAGATTTCGTTGCTATCAAAGGCGCGGACATCGAAAAAGGGACGCTCAACGGTGTGCCATCGGTAATGCCGGGCATGTGGGGCGACCACCTTGGCGTGGTGGATCTGGTGCTGAATAACGACAGCGGAAGCTGGAAAGTCACGCAGTCGAAAGCGGAAGCGCGTCCGATCTACGACGCAGCGGCCAAAAAATCTCTGGCAGGGGAAGATAAAAAGCTGGTCGACGTCCTGAAGCATGACCACGACGCGACGCGTGAATTTGTCAGCAAGCCGATCGGTAAATCCGCTGATAACATGTACAGCTTCCTCGCGCTGGTACAGGATGACCCGACCGTGCAGGTAGTCAACATGGCGCAGAAAGCCTATGCGGAGCACTATATTCAGGGCGATCCGGATCTGGCAAATCTGCCGGTACTGTCTGCCGCGGCGCCATTCAAAGTGGGCGGACGTAAGAACGATCCGGCCAGCTACGTTGAGGTGGAGAAAGGCCAGCTGACCTTCCGTAATGCCGCCGATCTCTACCTCTATCCCAACACCCTCGTGGTGGTGAAAGCCACCGGGAAAGAGGTGAAGGAGTGGCTGGAGTGCTCTGCCGGGCAGTTCAATCAGATCGATCCGCACAACAGCAAACCGCAGTCACTGATTAACTGGGACGGTTTCCGCACCTACAACTTCGACGTGATCGACGGCGTGGAATATCAGATTGACGTTACCCAGCCCGCGAAATATGACGGCGAATGTCAGGCCATTAATCCGCAGGCAGAACGCATCAAAAACCTGACCTTCAACGGCAAAGCGATTGATCCGAATGCCACTTTCCTGGTGGTGACTAACAACTACCGCGCCTATGGCGGTAAGTTTGCCGGTACGGGTGACAGCCACATCGCCTTTGCCTCGCCGGATGAGAACCGTTCGGTGCTGGCGGCGTGGATCAGCGCGGAGTCGAAAAAGACGGGTGAAATTCATCCGGCGGTGGATAACAACTGGCGTCTGGCGCCGATCCACAGCGACACGAAGCTGGATATTCGCTTTGAGACATCTCCGTCCGATAAAGCAGCCGCGTTTATCAAGGATAAGGCGCAGTATCCGATGCAAAAGGTCGCGACGGATGATATTGGGTTCGCGATTTATCAGGTGGATTTGAGCAGGTAAAAGCAAAACGGCAACGCTCGTTGCCGTTTTTGGTGTTTGTTCCCTCTCCCCGTGGGCTGAAGGTTCCCCAGTAATTTGAAAGCAAAAGCGATAACGTTGCCTCAGAATAACTGAGGGCTTTCAGCGATGCCTCGGTCCGGCTGTAAATCGCTGAGGCGTTTCCTGTAGGCCGGGGCGAGGCGCAGGGATGCGCCGAGAGGGCGGGCTTTACAGGGATGTTACCTCCGCCCGTCCCCGATAAGCCGGAAGGAATGAGCCGAAGGCACCGCGAAGCGGCGATTTTCCGCCGGAAGCCCGGGTCGCCAGGGTGGTGGCGACTGAGCCACCCTGGCACGTTCACCGCTCATGTCGTGACAGAGTAGCAAGGAACATAACGTGAACGGAATGACCACCAGAGCCGTATGTTCCCCCTCACCCCAGCCCTCTCCCTCAAGGGAGAGGGGGCCGTCTGTGCAGGCATTATTTTGTGGGGAACCCTCAGCCCCGTGGGAGAGGGTCAGGGCGAGGGCATCAGGCCGCACATACCCGGCGTTTACGCCGCACGCTCGTCCCTATTCGCCAGCACCTGCGGTGTATTAACCTCAATCCAGTCGGCCAGCGCAGCCACCTTCTCGCTCACCTCCCGCCCCAGCGGCGTCAGGCTATACTCCACATGCGGCGGCACGACCGGATACGACACGCGATCGACAAACCCGTCATGTTCCAGCGCCTGTAAAGACTGAGCCAGCATCTTCTCGCTGACGCCGCCCATCTTGCGGCGCAGATCGCTGAAGCGATGCGTCCCCTGACGTAACGCCACCAGGATCAGCACGCCCCAGCGGCTGGTTACGTGTTTGAGCACCTCCCGTGACGGGCACTGTTCCGCAAAGAGGTTGCCATCGCGCATTTGCTCGCTGAGCGTTGGTATTGTTGTTTTCATACTTACCTTTTTGTGCGTACTTACTAAAAGTTAGTTATGGTGATAGTGTGCCACAACACCAGACAAACACGAAGGAGATTCATCATGATCGCGATTACCGGCGCAACCGGCCAGCTTGGCCAACACGTTATTGAAGAACTGCTGAAAACCGTTCCGGCCAGCCAGATCGTGGCTATTGTGCGTAACCCGGCGAAAGCCGAAGCGTTGCGTCAGCAAGGGGTCGTTGTGCGTCAGGCGGATTACACCGATGAAGCCGCATTTACCACCGCGCTGAACGGCGTGGATAAACTGCTGCTCATCTCCTCCAGCGAAGTGGGCCAGCGTGCCGTACAGCACCAGAACGTGATAAACGCCGCCAAAGCCGCCGGGGTGAAATTCATCGCCTATACCAGCCTGCTGCATGCTGACAAATCTCCGCTGGGTCTGCACGTTGAGCACGTCGAAACCGAAAATGCCCTGGCGGCCTCCGGCGTGCCTTACGCCCTGCTGCGCAACGGCTGGTACACCGAAAACTACCTGGCAAGCGCGCCGCCAGCGCTGGAACACGGCGTATTTATGGGTGCCGCAGGCGAAGGCAAAATTGCCTCTGCGACCCGTGCGGATTACGCGGCGGCGGCAGCGAAAGTGATTTCTGAAGAGGGGCATGCCGGTAAGGTGTATGAACTGGCGGGTGATAATGCCTGGACGCTGAGCGAACTGGCTGCCGAGCTGAGCAAGCAGAGCGGTAAGCCGGTAACGTATCAGAACCTCAGCGAAGCCGATTTCGCCGCTGCGCTGAAGGGCGTTGGTCTGCCTGCCGGGCTGGCGGAGATGCTGGCGGATTCCGATACCGGCGCGTCCAAAGGCGGCCTGTTCGACGACAGCCGTACCCTGAGCAAACTGATCGGCCGCCCAACCACATCGCTGGCGGAAAGCGTCAAAGCCATCCTGTAGTTGTTAAAAATTGGTTATTTTTTGTAGCATCCCCTCGGGTCATCTCTGATAATGAAGCGATGACCCACAAGGAGGCTCACCGTGCAAGGCGTACCGGAACAGTTCACTGATGAGAGAGACAGCGCGCGCTTTCGCCATCTGGCGCAGCTGCCGGGCCTGGAGCTTTATCACGCCCATATCTCTGACTACGCCTTTGAGCCTCACACTCATGAAGCCTTCGGTATCGGCACCATCGAAACCGGTGCCGAACGCTTCCGCTATCGCGGTACCCAGCATCTTGCCGCGGAAAAATCCGTCGTGACCATGAACCCGGACGAGATCCACACAGGGGAATCCGCCACCGAAGGCGGCTGGCGCTACCGGATGGTCTACATCGAACCCGACCTGCTGGAAGAGGTCACCGGCCTGCGTCACTGGTGGTTTAATGACGTCACGCGCCACGACCCTTTGCGCTCGCAGCAGATTGGCCGGTTAATTTACGGCCTGTGGCACACCAACGATCCGCTGGCGCAGAAGGGGCTGCTACTGGATTTGATTCAGACTTTTCAGCCACTGGCCCATCATGCGCCGGTGGTGCAGGAGGCCGCGCACCGCTTCGAACGCGTTCGCGACTATCTGCACGACAACTATATGCGCTCGCTGACCCTGGACGAGCTGGCTAACGTTGTCTCGCTCAGCCCGTACCATTTTCAGCGCCAGTTCAAAGCCCATTTCCACGTTACGCCCCACCAGATGCTGATGGCCATCCGCCTGTGGCGCGCAAAAGCATTCCTCACCCACGGCATGCCTGCCGCCGAGGTGGCCGCCGCGACCGGGCTGACCGATCAGTCGCATTTAACCCGCGCCTTCACCCGTCGCTACGGCATCACGCCCGTGCGCTACCAGAAACAGGTTATGCCGCGCTAATGCGCAACCTCATACAATACGCGCGCGTTTTGCCCTCCTACACTGATCGCAAAGTGAATCAAGATGGATGGAAAAATGATTAGCGGCGTGTTGTATGCCCTGCTTGCGGGTTTGATGTGGGGGCTGATTTTTGTCGGCCCGCTGATTGTGCCGGAGTACCCGGCAATTTTGCAGTCGACCGGACGTTACCTGGCGCTGGGGCTGATTGCCGTGCCGCTGGCGTGGCTGGGGCGCGCGCGTCTGCGTCAGCTGGGCCGCAAGGACTGGCTCACCGCGCTGGCGCTGACCATGATGGGTAATCTGATCTACTACGTCTGTCTGGCGAGCGCCATTCAGCGCACCGGTGCGCCGGTGTCCACCATGATTATCGGCACGCTGCCGGTGGTCATCCCGGTTTTCGCGAACCTGCTTTACAGCCAGCGTGACGGCAAACTGGCGTGGTCAAAAATGGCGCCCGCTCTGGTCTGCATCGCTGTGGGGCTGGTGTGCGTGAATATTGCCGAGCTTCGCCACGGCCTTGAAAACTTCAGCTTGTGGCGTTACGGTTCAGGGATCTTTCTGGCGTTTATCTCGGTTGTCTGTTGGGCCTGGTATGCCCTGCGCAACGCACGCTGGCTGCGGGAAAACCCGGATAAACATCCGATGATGTGGGCGACGGCGCAGGCGCTGGTCACCCTCCCTGTCTCGTTGCTGGGCTATGTGGGCGCGTGTGTCTGGCTGGGTAGCCAGCAACCGGCATTTACCCTGCCCTTCGGACCGCGCCCGTGGATATTCATCGGGTTAATGGTCACCATTGCCGTACTCTGTTCGTGGGTGGGCGCGCTGTGCTGGAACATTGCCAGCCAGAAGCTGCCGACGGTGATACTGGGGCCGCTGATTGTCTTTGAGACACTGGCAGGGCTGTTCTATACCTTCCTGATGCGTCAGAGCGTGCCGCCGCTGCTAACGGCCTGCGGGATCGCGCTGCTGGTCGTTGGGGTGGTGATTGCGGTGAGAGCGAAGCCGGAAAAACCGAGGGTCGTTCCGGCGTCGGAGGGGTGAGCTTTTCGCCCAGCGGCACTTCGCTTGCAGGGCCTACAAAACCGTAGGCCGGGTAAGCGTCAGCGCCACCCGGCACAGTATCAGAACGTTTCCCAGTTCGCTTCAGACGCCGCCGCGACGGGCTGCGCTTTAGGTGCATAGGTCTTTACCGGCGCGGCTTTCACCGCCTGGTTGCGGGTGATCTTAAACACCGCCACCGCGTCGTTCAGGCGTGCAGCCTGATCTTCCAGCGCCGCCGCTGCCGCCGCAGACTCTTCCACCAGCGAGGCGTTCTGCTGGGTGACGCGATCCATCTCCGCCACCGCCTGACCCACCTGGTCGATACCGCGGCTCTGTTCGTCGGAGGCCGACGCAATCTCACCCATGATGTCCGTCACGCGCGTAACCGCATTGACGATCTCCGCCATCGTCGCGCCCGCTTCATTTACCAGCTGAGAACCCGCGTTGACGCGTTCGCCGGAATCATCGATCAGCGCTTTGATCTCTTTCGCCGCCTGCGCGCTGCGCTGGGCAAGGGTACGCACCTCGCCCGCGACAACCGCGAAGCCACGTCCCTGCTCGCCCGCGCGCGCCGCTTCTACCGCCGCGTTCAGCGCCAGAATATTGGTCTGGAAAGCAATGCCGTCGATCACGTTAGTAATTTGCGCGATTTTGCTGGAACTGGTGGCGATTTCGTCCATGGTGCGCACAACGCCCTCGACCACGTTACCGCCCTTCTTCGCGGTGGAGGAGGCGTCCAGCGCCAGACGCGACGCCTGACGCGCGTTATCGGCGTTTTGCTTCACGGTGGCGGTTAACTGTTCCATGCTGGCTGCCGTCTCTTCCAGAGAAGCGGCCTGTTGCTCGGTACGAGAGGAGAGATCGTTGCTGCCCGCCGAGATTTCACCCGCGCCGGTGTAGATGGTATCTGCGCCTTC
Source organism: Enterobacter sp. DN (assembly GCF_046054285.1). Taxonomy (NCBI): domain Bacteria; kingdom Pseudomonadati; phylum Pseudomonadota; class Gammaproteobacteria; order Enterobacterales; family Enterobacteriaceae; genus Enterobacter; species Enterobacter sp. DN. The sequence goes on along the minus strand of NZ_JBJJTG010000004.1, from coordinate 73,511 downwards.
ACGCACCACGCCCACCGTGTTGGCCAGCGCAGTCTGCATCTCCTGAACGTTGCGCGCCAGGGTCGCCATTTCATTTTTACCCTCAGCCTGAATCGGCTGGGTTAAATCCCCTGCGGCAATGGCGCGGATATGGTTGATCACCTCTTCCAGCGGCAGCAGCAGCACGCGGCGCATCGCAACCCAGCTGGAAATAATCACCGCGATCACCAGCAGCATCACCGCAGAGAGGATCCACAGAATGCGTTTGTAGTCGCTTTCATTGTCCCGGATCCCTTTGGCGGTCAGCGCGGCCTGCGCCTCACGCCACTCGCGATAAACCTTTTGCATCGCGGTCTGCTTCTGTTCGGCATTTTGTTTGAACATATCTTCCAGATTGCCCTGCCCCAGCAGAACGTTCATTTGCGTCAGCGTGGCGGAGTAGACGCGGTACTGCTCTTCCAGACGATCGGCCAGGTGCTCGTCCATACCCGGCGTTTCCGGCAGCGCGTAGTATTTATCGTAATGGGTCTGGGCATCGGCCAGCAGGTTTTTCGCGGTATTGACCAGCTCGTTCAGCTGCCCGCCGTTAATCTGCGACGCCATGCTGCTTTGCAGGCGCAGCATGCCGCGGTTGAGGGTGACGCGCGCCTGGTTCAGGCTGATCCAGGCGTCGGTAAACTCCGCGACGTTCTGGCTGGAAAGCTGAGAAACGGTGAAGTTCTCTTTATCGTTATTGAGCGCATTAATGAAAATGCCAGCGGAGATCAGCTGCATGATGCCGAGCACAAGCAGCACCGAAATCAAAAGAGTAATGACTTTTATACGTTTAAACATGCGTTGCCTTTTTTATATACAGGTATTGTCTGACCTGTATCTATCGGCACGCGCGGCAGGTTGTTTACTGTTTCTCCACCTTTAAAAACTTTCGAAAGCCCTTTTCTGCATTCAATCAGCAAGTTAAAAGCACGCTTTTTTTGTGATCCCCTTCTCATTTTCACCCTTGCCTCTAAAGGGTTATAGTATCCACCTAAAGATGCATTTAAAATGCATCTTATATTTCTGATGATGAGGTAACTGCTATGGCCTTCCGCGACCAACCCTTAGGCGAGCTGGCGCTCTCCATCCCTCGCGCTTCTGCGCTGTTCCGTAAATACGATATGGATTACTGCTGCGGTGGTAAGCAAACGCTGGCGCGCGCAGCGTCGCGTAAAGAGCTGGATGTGGAGGCTATCGAAGCGGAGCTGGCTCAGCTGGCTGAACAGCCCGTCGACAAAGACTGGCGCACCGCGCCGCTGGCTGAAATCATCGACCACATCATTGTGCGTTACCACGACCGTCACCGCGAGCAGCTGCCGGAGCTGATTTTACAGGCGACCAAAGTTGAACGCGTTCATGCCGATAAACCTTCCGTACCGCGCGGCCTGGCGAAATACCTGACCATGCTGCACGAAGAACTTTCCAGCCACATGATGAAAGAGGAGCAGATCCTCTTCCCGATGATCAAACAGGGCATGGGCAGCCAGGCAATGGGGCCCATCAGTGTGATGGAAAGCGAACATGATGACGCCGGCGAACTGCTGGAAGTGATCAAACACACCACCAACAACGTCACACCGCCGCCAGAAGCGTGCACCACCTGGAAAGCCATGTACAACGGCATTAACGAGATGATCGACGACCTGATGGAACACATTAGTCTTGAGAATAACGTTCTGTTCCCGCGTGCATTATCGGGTAAATAAAAAAGCCCGGTGGCGCTAGCGCTTACCGGGCCTACAACATCCGCGAACGTAGGCCGGGTAAGCGTCAGCGCCACCCGGCAACATGCTTAGCGCATGCCCGCCATACGTTTCTTACCGATAAACAGCCAGCCAAGCCCCAGCGCGATAAACCACAGCGGCGTGACCATCAGCGCCTGTCGGGTATCTTCTTCCAGCGTCAGCAGCACCAGCACGAAGACGAAGAACGCCATGCACACCCAGCACATCAGCTTGCCCAGCGGCATCTTGTAGATCGACTTCTCATGCAGGTGTGGACGCTGCTTGCGGTACACCAGGTACGAGCAGAGGATGATGGTCCAGACGAACATAAACAGGATCGCCGACACCGTAGTGATCATGGTGAACGCGCCGATTACGCTCGGGTTGACGTAGAGCATCACCACACCACCCAGCAGACAGATGCAGGAGAAGGTCAGCCCTTTCGCCGGTACCGCGCGTTTAGACAGTTTGGCAAAGGCGCCCGGAGCAACGCCCTCCTGCGCCAGACCGAACAGCATACGGCTGGTGGAGAAGACGCCGCTGTTCGCGGAAGAGGCCGCAGAGGTCAGCACCACGAAGTTAATCAGGCTCGCGGCAGCAGGCAGCCCCACCAGCACGAACAGCTCGACGAACGGGCTCTTGGTTGGCACCACCGAGCTCCATGGCGTCACGGACATAATGACGATCAGCGCGAACACGTAGAACATGATGATACGCAGCGGAATGGAGTTGATCGCGCGCGGCAGGGATTTCTCCGGATCTTTGGTTTCCGCCGCCGTGGTACCGACCAGCTCAATCCCGACAAACGCAAACACCGCAATCTGGAAGCCGGCAAAGAAGCCGCTGATACCTTTCGGGAACCAGCCGCCGTCATTCCACAGATGGGCAAACGAGGCCTGTACGCCGGTTGGCGACTGGAAGTGCGTCAGCACCATCACCAGCCCGACGACAATCAGCGCGATGATGGCGACGATTTTGATCATCGCGAACCAGAACTCCATCTCACCGAACATTTTAACGGTGGCGAGGTTCAGGCTCAGCAGCAGAACAATCACCGCCAGCGAAGCCACCCAGTCCGACAGGCCGGGGAACCAGAATTGGGCGTAGGCCGTAATAGCGACAACATCCGCCATGCCGGTAACCACCCAGCAGAACCAGTAGGTCCAGCCGGTAAAATAGCCCGCCCACGGGCCGAGCAGGTCTGACGCGAAGTCGCTGAAGGATTTGTATTCGAGATTCGAGAGCAGCAATTCACCCATTGCACGCATCACGAAAAAGAGCATAAAACCGATGATCATATAAACGAAGATGATCGACGGGCCGGCAAGACTGATGGTTTTGCCCGAGCCCATAAACAGCCCGGTGCCGATGGCTCCGCCAATGGCAATAAGCTGAATGTGACGGTTCGTGAGATTTCGCCGTAGCGACTGTTCAGACGTCGCCTCTTCTGCGGCGGCGACTTTGACCTGATCTACCATGTGATATTTTCCTGTTTATGCCTGTCTGTGTTGTTAAGGCTCTTCTGGCCTTTATTTACGCCAAATAAATGACGGCCCCTGTGTAAGGACTAATCGATAGTAGGTAAGAATCGGCGGGATGAATACTATGATTTGAATATTATGTTAATAATATGTTGAAAGTGAGTGTCATATCACTCATACAGCGCGAAACAGCTCACAAAAATACACGTAACAGTTTCGTTTGCAATACAAAATGTTGATTCCGTCGTAACTCCGGGTTTTATCGCTATTTTCCTCTCCCCGATCGGAGAGAGGAAAATAAGAAAAACCGATTACAGGATTTCCAGCAGCTCGACTTCAAACACCAGGGTGCTGAATGGCGGAATGGACGCGCCAGCGCCACGCTCGCCGTAAGCCAGGTTGTGCGGGATAGTCAGTTCCCATTTGGAACCTACTGGCATCAGGGTCAGGGCTTCGATCCAGCCTGCGATAACGCCGTTGACCGGGAACTCAGCCGGTTCGCCACGCGCGACGGAGCTGTCGAACACGGTACCGTCGATCAGCTTACCGGTGTAGTGTACGCGAACGTGGTCGGTACGCGCCGGGATTGCGCCATCGCCCTGATTGATTACGCGGAACTGCAAGCCGGACTCGGTGCTGTTCACGCCTTCACGCTCACGGTTCTCTTCCAGATATTTCACGCCTTCTGCCGCCATCTCTTCGAAACGCGCGCGACGTACGGCGTCAGCACGTTCGTGGATTTCACGCAGCGCACGGTGCACAACGTCAACCGGCACAGCGGGCTGCTTGCCTTCCAGCGCGTCAGCGATACCCGCCACCAGCGCTTCCGGTAACAGACCTTCCAGGCCGGATTCGCTCAGCTGCTGTCCTACCTGCAAGCCGATGCCGTAGCTTGCCTGCGCTTCGATAGTGTCAAAAGTCGGGGTGGTCATGGGTTTTCCTTCCATCACATTTAAAGTAGCGGGCAGCATATCAGCCATGCCCTTATGGGTAAAACTTTGTCTTAAGTAAAGGTGACAAACTGCGACGAAACGGAAACAATAGTAGCCGTCAGGATTTTCCCTAATATATGTCACGAAAGCTGGCTTTGTTACGCCCATCAGGCAGTTAGCAAACTACACTTCTCAGGACAGGATAAAAAGACGCGGAGCAGGAGGAGAGCCATGCCCGGGCGATTTGAACTGAAACCTACCCTGGCGAAAATCTGGCATGCGCCGGATAACTTTCGCATCATGGACCCGCTGCCGCCTTTGCACCGCAGAGGCATTATTATCGGCGCGTTGCTGATTGTCATCGGCTTCCTGCTTCCTTCCGGCAGTGACAACGTTGATACCGCGCCGGTCAGCCGGAATGCAGAGCTGGATATCCAGTCGCAAAGCCAGCCGCAGCCTGATTCACAGCCGATGCAGACGCAGCTGGTCACACCGTCTAACGATCCGGGCCAGGTTGCGCCGGTTGAACCTGAACCTGTTCAGGAAGATCAGGAGCAGGCCGCCGCCCCTTCAGAGCCACAGGCGCAACAGCCCACCGGCATTGAGCAGCAGTGGCGTTCGTATCGCGTAGAGCCAGGGAAAACTCTTGCCCAGTTGTTCCGCGACCACAATCTGCCAGCAACGGATGTGTATGCCATGGCGCAAGTCGAGGGGGCAGGCAAACCGCTCAGCAACCTGCAAAATGGTCAGATGGTGCAGATCCGCCAGAATGCCAGCGGGGTGGTGACCGGGCTAACGATCGATACCGGAAACGGGCAGCAGGTACTGTTTACCCGACAGCCGGACGGCAGTTTCATCAGAGCACGTTAATGACCCAGGCCGGGTAAGGCGAAGCCGCCGCCCGGCACTTGTGTTCTCAGGCACGCCGTTTATTCACCCACCAGATCCCCGAGCAGACCAGCACCAGCGCAATCGCGTATTTGATGTCCAGAATGTTTTCGCCGAGGAAGATGGCCGAGAGCACCGTCCCTGCTACAGGTATGACAAAGTTGAACGGGGCAATCATACTCACGCGGTTTACTTTCAGCAGCGCGCTCCACAGGGCGAACGCCACGGATGAGAGCAGCGTCAGATACCCCAGCACGGCGACGGCTTTCATGCTGTGCACCTCCAGCGTCCCGCCCATGGCATAGCCTCCCGCAACCAGTGCCGCCCCACCTATCCCCAGCTGCCAGCCAGTCATCACCGTCGGGTCAACGGTCTGGGAAATGCGTTTCCCGTAAAGCGTGGCCGCAGAGAGAATAAAGGCGGCCAGCACCACAAATCCGTCACCTTTCCAGACAAACTGGAACTCACTTAACCCGCTGTGGAAGTTCACCAGCATCACCCCGGCAAAGCCCAGAACACACCCCAGCGTTTTGTTATAGCTGAGTTTGTCGTTGTGGTAGATAAAGTGCGCCAGCAGCACGCTGAAGAAGGTCCCGGTGGCATTCATGATGGAGCCGTTCACCCCGGTCGTGTAGGCCAGGCCGATATAAAAGAAGGTGTACTGGAGGGAGGTCTGGGTCAGTCCGAGGATCGTGAGCTGGCCAAACTGCGTGGGCGTGAGCCTGCCAATCGGTTTTCGCTGGGCCAGGGCAAAAAGCAGCAGCAACGCGCCGGCAAACAGAAAACGGTATCCGGCAAAGACGACTTTGGAGGGGATATCATCGGTCGCGATCTGAAAGAGTTCGTAGCCACTTTTAATGGCCGGGTACGAGCTTCCCCAAAGCAGACAGCAGAGCGTGGCGCAGGCATAGGCCACATTTCGACGGGCAAAGACGGGCGTGGGCAGAGCAGTATCCATGACAAATCTCATAAATAAAATTGCGTTTCAATTTATTATCAGAGAATGCGTCAGGAATAGCGACCTTACAAGAGCAAAAGATGATGCAGGGTCACGCTAAAAAGCAAAACGCCGGCACAAGGCCGGCGCTTCGACGCGAGCAGAGTAAAAAATTACTCAGCTACTACGTTAACAACCAGTTTAGCGAACACTTCGCTGTGAACCTGGAAGTCAACTTCGTGCTCACCAGTGGTACGCAGAACGCCGTTCGGCATACGAACTTCGCTCTTAGCCACTTTAACGCCTGCCGCAGTAACTGCATCAGCGATATCGCGGGTACCGATGGAACCGAACAGTTTACCTTCGTCGCCAGCTTTAGACGCGATAGTAACGGTGCCCAGTGCGTTGATTGCTTCAGCGCGAGCGTTAGCAGCCGCCAGAACGTCAGCCAGTTTGGCTTCCAGTTCAGCACGACGTGCTTCGAAAAACTCTACGTTTTTCTTAGTAGCTGGAACAGCTTTACCCTGTGGAACCAGGAAGTTACGAGCGTAACCCGCTTTAACGTTTACCTGATCACCCAGGCTGCCCAGGTTTGCTACTTTATCAAGCAGAATAACTTGCATTACCTTATCCTCTTAAAGTCGTATTAATGGACCGTGCCCGATTACTGATGACGATCAGTGTACGGCAGCAGAGACAGGTAGCGAGCGCGTTTGATAGCGCGAGCCAGCTGACGCTGATATTTTGCACGAGTACCGGTGATACGGCTTGGGACAATCTTACCGCTTTCGGTGATGTAGTTTTTCAGCGTTGCGATATCTTTATAGTCGATCTCTTGAACGCCTTCCGCGGTGAAACGGCAGAACTTGCGACGACGGAAATAACGTGCCATATGGCTAGTCTCCAGAATCTATCAAATCAATCTGCTCGGCATGCAGAACCATTTTGCTCAGGCCGTTCTTTGCCTTGTGGCAAGAAATGAACCCCTGAACGATTACTGCGCTACCGACCGTTAAACTGTGAGTAATGGCCTGGTTTTCGTGTCCGCTAATAATTACGGGCATTTGGCACCACGCCTGCCGGTGAAACCCGGCTTCCTCTTGCACAGAACGATGCTCAAGCACGAACTGGCAATGCGGAATTCCTGATGGGCTGACCTTTCGAAGGGGGGTCCTGCACACGGTGCCGGACAACACCAGACGGTTGGTCATCAGAAATTACTCTTCAGAATCCCCAGCATCAGAATCATCTGCGGTTTCGTTTGCGAAATCATCGCGACGCTCACGGCGCTCGTCTTTCGCTTTAACCATCGGAGATGCTTCGGTCACTGCGTGTTTGGTACGCATAACCATGCTGCGGATAACGGCATCGTTGAAGCGGAAGGTAGTTTCCAGCTCATCGATCACTTCCTGCGGAGCTTCAACGTTCATCAGAACGTAGTGTGCTTTGTGCAGTTTGTTGATCGGGTAAGCCAGCTGACGGCGGCCCCAGTCTTCCAGACGGTGGATCGTGCCTTCTGCACCAGTGATGGCAGCAGAGTAACGCTCGATCATGCCCGGAACCTGTTCGCTCTGGTCAGGGTGGACCATAAAAACGATTTCGTAATGACGCATCGAATTGCTCCTTACGGATTATTCAGCCTCCTGTCTGGGTCAGCCGAGGCCCGGGGAGGCAAGGAACGTGTTAAAGGTCGGCTGAAAAATTGACGCGTCATAATACTTGCGCCCCCCAGGAAACTCAAGCTGATTGCACAAATAATTCGCACAAAGGGTAAAGCTGTTCTAAGTGGGTGATTTAAAATCGCACTCATCAGAAGCGCTGTTTTTTTGAACAACACCATCAGAAATGGTCACCCATCGCAACCCGGGTAGCGATTACACTTTAATCAGAGACACTGAACAGAGAAGGAGAACATTACCCCGTATCACAGCACGCAGTCGTGGAGCGCATATCATGAAAAGAATCGCAATCGCCATTTTGGCTGCGCTTTTGCTCAGTGCAAACGCGATGGCAGCCATCAGAATAGACAGCCAACAGGCCAGAAACATGGATGATGTGCAGAGCTTAGGCGTTATATACATCAATCATAACTTCGCCACTGGAAGTGAAGCAGATCAGGCGCTTAATGAAGAAACCGATGCGCAGGGCGCAAAATACTATCACGTCATGCTGACACGCGAGCCCGGCAGCAACGGTAATATGCACGCCAGTGCAGATATTTACCAGTAACGCTTTATCGCTAGCACCAGGAAAGCCAACGAAAATCAAAGCCATATATAATTTGCCCCCTGCCCGGGGGCTTTTTTTATGAATGGCTCCGGAATACCACCGGTTACAACTGTTTCGGTATTCCAGAGCACTTATTCACTTCTGCCCGTAGTAAGCATTCGGGCCGTGCTTACGCATGAAATGCTTGTTCATCAGGTAATCATCAATGCCCTGAAGCTGTGGGTTAATGCCGCGCGCAATCCACGCCATTCGAGCCACCTCTTCCATCACCACCGCGTTATGCACGGCGTCATGCGCATCTTTACCCCAGGAGAACGGACCATGCTGGTACACCACAATACCCGGCGTATGCAGTGGTTCCGTCTCACCCAGCGTTTCGATAATGACCCTGCCGGTGTTAAGTTCGTACTCGCCTTCGACCTCAGCCTGCGTTAACGCTCGCGTGCAGGGAATATCGCCGAAGAAGTAATCTGCGTGCGTCGTACCCAAAGCAGGGATCGCCAGCCCGGCCTGTGCCCAGGCGGTGGCGTGCGTGGAATGGGTATGCACAACGCCACCCAGAGACGGGTAACGCTGGTACAGCGCCAGGTGGGTTGCCGTATCTGAAGAAGGGCGCCATTTGCCTTCAACGACGCGTCCTTCCAGGTCAACCACCACCATATCGTCCACTTTCATGGCGTCATAGGCCACGCCGCTCGGCTTAATCACCACCAGCCCCTGCTCGCGATCGATGGCGCTTACGTTGCCCCAGGTAAACGTCACCAGTCCATAGCGCGGGAGATCCATATTGGCTTCAAAGACCTGCTGTTTCAGCTTAAGCATGTTCCGCCTCCAGCAGCCCTGCCCGCGCCATGCGCTCGCGCACCCAGTCCCGGGCTTTCGCCACTTCTGCCACCGGGTCGTCCGCGGTTTCGCTCCACATCTCAATCAGGTAAGGCCCGCAATAACCTGTCTGTTTGAGCGTCTGGAAGCACCGTTCGAAATCCACCACCCCGGTGCCGAACGGTACGTTTTTAAACACGCCAGGACGGGTATCTTTAACGTGCACCGCCACGATATGCCCGATGCCCGCCTGAAGCTCCATCTGTACGTCGTTATCCCATGCCGACAGGTTGCCGATATCCGGATAAAGCTGGAACCAGGGGTTGTTCAGATAGTGCGCATAGCCCAGCGCCTTGCTGATGGAGTTCATCAACGGATAATCCATGATCTCCATCGCCAGCGTCACCTGCGCACGGCTTGCCATCTCAACGCTCTCTTTCAGGCCCTCCCGGAAACGACGGCGCGTTTCATCGTTGGCTTCCTGATAGTAAACATCGTAACCCGCCAGTTGGATCACGCGGATGCCAACATCCTGTGCAAAGCGAATGGCTTTACGCATGATCTCCAGCCCTTCGGCGCGTACGGCATCATCTTCGCTGCCAAGCGGAAAACGACGATGAGCGCTCAGGCACATGGATGGCACGCGCACGCCGGTTTCGGCAATGGCGCTCACCAGCGCCAGACGCTGCTCGCAGCGCCAGTCCAGGCGAGAAAGACGCTCGTCCGTCTCATCCACCGACATTTCGACAAAATCGAAACCCAGCTGCTTCGCCAGCTGTAACCGCTCCAGCCAGCACTCCCCCGCAGGGAGTGCCTTTTCATAGATGCCAAGCGGGACCTGTTTTGACAACATACCCGCTCCTTAACCCCAAAGCTGAGCGATTGAGCGTTTGAACTGACGCGCCGCTTCCACCGGAGACGCAGCATCACGAATGCTACGACCGGCAATAAAGACGTGAATCGGGATACCCTGGAACAGCGGCAAATCCTCCAGCGCCAGGCCACCGGTGACGGTCACTTTGAAGCCCATATCGGCCAGACGTTTGATCGCGCTGATATCGGCTTCGCCCCACGCCACGCCTGCGGCCTGCGCATCACGGCTACGGTGATAAACCACCTGCTGGATACCCGCTTCGCGCCACTCCTGCGCCTGCTCCCAGGTCCAGAAACCAGTCAGTTCAATCTGCACGTCGCCGTTGAACTCTTTCGCCACGTCCAGCGCGCCTTTCGCGGTGTTAATATCCGCACAGCAGATCACGGTGACCCAGTCGGCGTTGGCTTCAAAGCACATGCGAGAGAGGATTTTGCCCGCGTCGGCGATTTTGGCATCCGCCAGCACGATTTTATGCGGATATAGCGCCTTCAGGTCACGAACCGCACGAACACCTTCGCCCACGCACAGAATGGTACCGACTTCGATGATGTCCACTTCTTCCGCAATCAGACGGGTGGTTTCGTAAGCATGAGACAGAGTCTGGTTATCCAGCGCGACCTGCAACATTGGTAATGACATTTTCAATTCCTCTTAAACGGCCGCCGCAGTGGCGTTATCAATTAAATCCAGCACGTCCTGCGCGGTACAACAGGCGCGTAAACGGTCAAAATTAGCTTCATCATCAAACAGATTGACGATCTGCATGATCCCCACCTCCTGGTGGGTGTTGGCATCGACAGCCGCCATGGTGATCAAAATGTCGACCGGGTCGTTATCTTCGTGGTTGAACACCAGTGGTTTTTTCAACGTCACCAGCGCAAAACCGGTTTTCTTGACGCCCTCTTCGGGACGGCCATGCGGCATTGCCAGCCCCGGCGCAATCACAAAATAGGGGCCGTGCTGCGCCACGCCATCCAGGATGGCCTGGTAATAACGCGGCTCGACAACGTCCGCCTTAACCAGCAGGTCCACGCTCAGCTTCACCGCTTCCTGCCAGGTGCTGGCTTCGGCCTGTAAAAGGATGGAGTTATTCTCTGCCAGCGAATCACGTAGTTTCATGTGGCATCCTTACTTCACGTCTTGTGGGAAGTGTTCTTTGATCACTTCCAGCAGCTTTGGCCCGAAATCCGCAGGCGACAGCATGTTGCGTACGCCTACCACGTATTTGTTGCCCGACACGCTAATCTCGCCGGCAATGTGCGTTGAGGCGATGATGATGTCCGCGCCGTTCAGTTCACTTTTGTATTCACCCACTGCGCAGCTGTTCACCGTGTGGTCAATGTTTGACTGGGTTAAAAACTGGTCCACTTTCATCTTCATGATCATGGAGCTACCTTGCCCATTGCCACACACAGCCAGGATACGTACGGTCATAATCGAAACTCCTTAATGAGCAGACACTTCTGCTGTTTGTTTTTCTGCATCTTCTTCAGCCCGCAGCGAACGGCCAGCGAAGAACATATAAGCCAGGGCAATCAGGATGATGACGGCCATAAAGACCAGCCCGACGGACGCAAAGCCCTGCATCATCGGCGGCGCCAGAATTGACCAGTCCGCCATGCCCATCCAGGCGCTCATGCCGGTGAGCTTGACCGCCCACACGCACCCGAAAATTTCAACCATGCCCATCACCAGGCAGATCTTGAGCGCTGCGCGCCATCCGCCGAAGTGGTTAGCAAACACGCCGATAGTGGCGTTGGAGAAGAACATCGGGATAAAGCCAGGAATAATCAGGATTGAGGAGCCACAGCCCACCAGGATGCCGACCGCAATCAGCTGGCCGATGGTGCCCCACATAAAGCCCCAGACGACGGCGTTTGGCGCAAAGCTATAGATAGCCGCACAGTCAATCGCCAGCACCGCGCCAGGGATCAGGCGCTGGGAGATGCCGTTAAACGCTTCCGACAGTTCGGCGACGAACATACGCACGCCCTGGGTGATGATGAAAATAGCAACAGCGAAGGAGAAACCGGTTTGCAGGATATAGACCGTCCAGTGGGTTTTACCCGCCATCGCCTGCACCACGTCAATGCCAAAGGAGAGCAGGATGGCACCGAAGAAGATGGTCATCACAATTGCCGTGGAGACAATGTTGTCGTGGAAGATATTCAGCCAGCCTGGCAATTTGAGATCTTCAACACTCTCCTCTTTTTTGCCCAGGTACGGCGCAACTTTGTAAGCAATCCAGGAGGCGAACTGCTGCTGGTGACCGATGGAGAAACCGCAGCCGTCCGTAACGTCCTGCGTTGGCTTATACATCATGTTGGAGGTGATGCCCCAGTAAAGCGAGACCAGTATTGCCGTGCAGATGACGGTGGTCCACATTGGGTAGCCGAAGATATAGAGAGAAACCGCAATCAGCCCCGCCTGCTGGAACATGATGTGCCCGGTGAGCATGATGGTGCGAATACCGGTGATGCGGCGCAGGAGCACGTAAATGATGTTCAGCGCCAGCGCGAGCAGTACCGCATACCCAACCCAGCTGTACGCATCTCCCATGCGATCGATGGTGGCCATCATGGACGCGTAAGTGTCAGAGATGGCGCCGTTAATGCCGTACACCTCTGACATTTTGGCAACAACCGGCTTAAACGTGCTGGTCAGAATGCCAGACCCCGCCTGCAACAGCATAAAACCAATGATGGTTTTGATGGTGCCTTTGATAATCACGCTGACGCTTTTGCGCAGCAGGATGTACCCCAGGCACGTCACTATACCCAGCAACAGCGGGGCGTTGGTCATTACCTGATTAAAGAAAACGGTAAAGACGTTGTAGAGGATCTCCATAACTCTCTCCAGAAAATGAGAACACGAGGGGCAATCCCTGTGTGGTTGGTGTCATCACTCTATTAATCACAAATAATCACCACAAGATTGCATTTGATTATTTGTGACGGATCACGCAATTTATTTCCATGGTGTTAGTAATGATTTTCACTACCAATCTAATTCAATAAATAAATTCTTAAATTTCAACATATTAATCATTTATAGCGGTTATCTTAACAACGTCATGATGTTTTTTCTGTGATGTGGCGAGGGGAATTTTCCGCAAATCAACCATTGCAAATCGATTCAAACAGTGCCAGCATTAATCACAAGAAGTCACAGAATGATTACTTTTGATTAAAACCAGGAGTCAAACGATGAGTAAAGTGAAAACCATCACCCGTGAATCATGGATTCTGAGTACCTTTCCGGAGTGGGGTAGCTGGCTGAACGAAGAGATCGAGCAGGAACAGGTTGCTCCTGGCACATTTGCGATGTGGTGGCTGGGCTGCACCGGGATCTGGCTGAAATCAGAAGGCGGCGCCAACATTTGTGTTGATTTCTGGTGCGGCACCGGCAAACAGAGCCACGGCAATCCACTGATGAAAAAAGGCCACCAGATGCAGCGTATGGCCGGCGTTGAAAAGCTCCAGCCGAACCTGCGCACCACGCCTTTTGTGCTTGATCCTTTTGCCATTCGTCAGATCGACGCCGTACTCTCTACCCACGATCACAACGATCATATCGACGTGAACGTGGCGGCAGCGGTAATGCAAAACTGCGCGGACGACGTACCGTTTATCGGGCCGCAGACCTGCGTGGATTTGTGGATTGGCTGGGGCGTGCCAAAAGAGCGCTGCATCGTGATGAAGCCAGGCGACGTGGTGAAAATCAAAGACATTGAAATTCACGCGCTGGATGCCTTTGACCGCACCGCGCTGATCACCCTGCCTGCCGACCAGAAAGCCTCAGGCATACTGCCAGACGGGATGGACGAGCGCGCGGTGAACTATCTGTTCAAAACGCCTGGCGGTTCCCTGTATCACAGCGGTGACTCCCACTACTCCAACTACTACGCGAAGCACGGTAACGAGCACCAGATTGACGTGGCGCTTGGCTCTTACGGTGAAAACCCGCGCGGGATCACCGACAAAATGACCAGCGCGGACATGCTGCGTATGGCCGAAGCGCTGAACACCAAAGTGGTGATCCCGTTCCACCACGATATCTGGTCAAACTTCCAGGCCGATCCGCAAGAGATCCGCGTCCTGTGGGAGATGAAAAAAGACCGCCTCAAGTATGGCTTCAAGCCGTTCATCTGGCAGGTTGGCGGCAAGTTCACCTGGCCGCTGGATAAAGACAATCTTGAGTACCACTACCCGCGTGGGTTCGATGATTGCTTTACGATTGAACCCGATCTGCCGTTCAAATCCTTCCTCTGATTCTAAGACCCAATCGCCAGACCTTGCGTCTGGCGATGTCATATTTATCTTAGTAATTTCACGCTATTTCAAATATCATCTTTTCAAATCAATTCTTATCGGAATAGCTCATGACGGAAGCGCAACGGCATCAAATTTTACTGGAACTCCTGGCGCAAACAGGGTTTATCACCGTCGAGAAAGTGATCGAATGTTTAGGGATCTCCCCCGCTACCGCGCGGCGGGACATTAACAAGCTGGATGAGAGCGGCAAGCTGAAAAAAGTCCGCAACGGCGCAGAGGCCATCAGCCAGCAGCGTCCACGCTGGACGCCGATGAACATCCACCAGGCGCAGAATCACGATGAAAAGGTGCGGATTGCCAGAGCGGCATCACAGCTGGTAAATCCTGGAGAAAGCGTGGTGATCAACTGCGGTTCGACGGCGTTTCTGCTGGGCCGCGAGATGTGCGGCAAGCCGGTGCAAATCATCACCAACTATTTGCCGCTGGCCAACTATCTCATTGACCAGGAACATGAAAGCGTGGTGATCATGGGCGGCCAGTATAACAAGAGCCAGTCCATCACCCTGAGCCCGCAGGACAGTGAAAACAGCCTCTACGCCGGGCACTGGATGTTTACCAGCGGCAAAGGTCTGACGGCGGATGGCCTGTATAAAACCGATATGCTCACCGCAATGGCAGAACAGAACATGCTTAACGTAGTGGGCAAACTGGTGGTGCTGGTCGACAGCAGCAAGGTCGGTGAACGCGCCGGCATGCTTTTCAGCCGCGCCGAGCAAATCAGCATGGTGATCACCGGCAAAAACGCCAACCCCGAGATCCTCAGCAAGCTGGAGGATCAGGGTGTCACAGTGCTGCGCGTTTAAAGGTGCTGACGGAAGAATTCCACGGTTGACTCCAGCGCGGCCGGGGTAATACGGTGCCGGACACCTGCTCCCCACAGGCAGGTCAGATTGCTGTCCAGCCCTTCACGCTGTAGCGCCTGTTGCAGGCGGAACGTTTCACCGGGCGGTACGACGTCATCGGCGTCCCCATGCCACAGCAGCAGCGGACGATCGGCCAACTGCGAAAGCGCATGGCTTACGTCCCATTCAGACAACAGGGCCTCAATCTCCTGAGGGGCCTGCGGCGGGAACAGCGTCTTTGCCAGTGATGTAAAGTAGCCCGATCCCATCAGGCAAGCCACGGACGTCACCTCCGGATGCCTGGCCGTGACCCCCAGCGCCGTCATTCCGCCCATTGATGCGCCTGCGACCGCCAGCCGTTTTCCCTCCACCAGCCCGGCCTGCAAGAGCGCGTCACGCAGCCCGGCGAACTCGGTCAGATTGCCGTGCAGCGTTTGCCAGAACAGCCCCAGCCGCGCCTGCTCATCGCCCGTAAAGCGTGCCCCATGATTTGGCGCATCAGGCATGACCACCCGGAAACCGGCCTGCGCCAGCGCGACGGCAAAATAGCTGTAGACCAGCTTCGAGGAGAGAAAGCCATGATAGAAAACTACCGTCGGCAGCGGCTGTTCACCTTTACCAGCCGGAAAAGCATGGATGATTTCATGCTCACTCAGCTGGCGAGTTTCAATTTCAATCATTGTCGATCCTGTGCTGATGAATGATTCATAATGTTGAGAGCTGGATTACGGTTTCACGATATTTTCATTCGAAATCTACGTCCCAGATAACACTTCGGGAACATTCCCCCAAAACTAAATTCGCAGACAACTACACTATGGCTATCAGGAAAAGAGACAGGTTTATGCGCAGGCTTACGGCTTTATTGCTGGTCTCACTGCTCAGCGGATGTTCCATATTGCAGGGTACGCCAGAACCGGCGCCGCCGGTTACCAATCATCCTCAGGAAATTCGTCGTAATCAGACGGAAGGATTACAACGCCTGGGTACCGTATCCGCGATGGTTCGTGGTTCCCCGGATGATGCAGAAGACGCAATTGAAGCACAGGCAGTTGCCGCAAAAGCAGATTATTACGTCATCACGATGATTGATGAAACCATTATTACGGGACAGTGGTACGCCCAGGGAATTTTGTACCGTAAGTAAGCATCATCATTTGAACGACTTTTACACTGCTTTGCGTCCGTAGACATTTTCCTGTCCACAATAAACTCCATGCCAGCAACAATGGAAATGAGTTTATTCGCGAAGGATTGCCCGGCGGATACCGGAGACACGTGAAAAGGAGCTGACGATGAAACGAACCCTTGCTTTAACGACGCTATTGCTTTCAGCGGGCCTGCTGAGCACCACAGCGCAGTCGGCCGAATTTGCCAGCGCGGATTGCGTCACGGGCCTGAACGAGATTGGTCAGATCTCCGTCAATAATATCACGGGAAGTCCGCAAGACGTTGAACGTGTCGTCGCCCTGAAGGCCGATGAACAGGGCGCATCCTGGTATCGCATCGTCCAGATGCAGGAAGATAACCATGTTAATCACTGGCGCGTGCAGGCCATTCTTTATGCATAATCCCTTCCGATAAAAGCCACTTAATTTTAGTGGCTTTTCAATTTTGCAAATTTTTTACCTCTCCCGAAACTTAATAAAAACAAACATGTAACATTCAGTTACATTAAACAGATAAACGTTCTCTTCGCTCTGCCGTTGAACAGCCATCACTTTTCAATAATGAGCAATTTATGATCACCTTTTTCCGCCGGGCAGGTCTGGGCACGAAGCTATCGCTGCTAACAGGTGCAAGTGTCGCCACGCTTTTTTTGCTGTTCACTTTTCTGTTGAGCCACAACGCCAGCCAGCAGCTTGAAGATCTTGCGGTTGAAGACCTGCACAACCAGTCCACCGGCATGGTGGATATGGTTGAGATGTTCAACACCAGCCTGAGCGAAGAGGTTGAAAGCTATACCCGTCTGTTCACGACCTTTTTGCCACAGCCGCTGAACAGCGACAGCAGCCAGAGCCGGACCATAAACGGGCTTACCGTTCCTCTGCTGAAAGGCGGCGAAACGGAGTTGCATGAAAACAATACGCTTTCTGATGACTTCCTGAGCCGAACGGGCGCCATCTCGACGCTGTTTGTCCGCAGCGGTAACGATTTTATCCGCGTGGCCACGTCGCTGCGCAAAGAGAATGGCGACCGCGCCATCGGAACCGTTCTTGATACCACCAGCCCGGCATTTGCGGCTGTCACCAAAGGGGAGGTCTATCGTGGCCTCGCGCTTCTGTTCGGCAAGCGCTATATCACGCAGTACCAGCCTGTTAAAAATGCGGAAGGCCAGGTTATCGGGATTATCTTTGTCGGCGTGGACATCACCCATTCGTGGAACGTCATGCGCGAGAAAATCCTTAACCGTCGTCTGGGCGAGAGCGGCCACTTCTTTGTACTGGATCGCAGCAGCGGCAAAACGCGCGGACAGTATCTGTTCCATGCCAGCGAAGAGGGCAAACTGCCCAACTGGGACACGGCGACACAGCAGCAGCTTCTGAGTGATAAAGCCGGCACGCTGGAGCGCGTGAGCGCAGATGGCCGTACGCTCAAAGTTGCCTACACGCCGCTGCCGGGCTGGAACTGGACCATCGTGGGTGAAGTGGATAAAGCCGTACTGCTTTCAAGCGTCACCACGCTGCGCGATCGCTTCCTGATGGCGGGCGTGGTGCTATCCGCGCTCTTCGCGGGCCTGTTCGTTATCCTCATTCGACGGATGCTAACCCGCCCACTACGCGCAGTGATCGCGCTTGCCCGGCAGTATGCCGCAGGCGA
Source organism: Enterobacter sp. DN (assembly GCF_046054285.1). Taxonomy (NCBI): domain Bacteria; kingdom Pseudomonadati; phylum Pseudomonadota; class Gammaproteobacteria; order Enterobacterales; family Enterobacteriaceae; genus Enterobacter; species Enterobacter sp. DN. Next base: position 55,613 of record NZ_JBJJTG010000004.1, on the reverse strand, counting down.
TCTGCGCGCCAGCCTGCCGGTAACCCGCCAGGATGAGGTCGGCCAGCTGATTGATGCCATCAACGGGATCGGGGGCGGCCTGCAAAAAATTGTGTTGCAGGTCCGCGAGGCCGCAAGCGAAATCCATCTGGGAACTAACGCGCTGGCTTCAGACACCGGCGAGATCTCTGAACAGATCAACAAACAGGCCAGCAGCGTTGAGGAGACCTCCGCCAGCATGGAGCAATTAGCCGCCACCGTGCAGCAAAATGCCGCCAACATGGAGCAAACGCAGCAGCTGGTGGGTGAAACCTCACGCGCGGTGCATCAGGGTGGAGAGACGGTGACCCACGCAGTTTCCACCATGGATGATATTCGTGATGCATCGAAACGCATTGAAGACATTACCCGCGTGATTGAGTCCATCGCTTTCCAGACCAATATCCTGGCGCTCAATGCGGCGGTTGAAGCGGCGCGGGCGGGCGAGCACGGGAAAGGTTTCGCAGTGGTGGCGCAAGAGGTGCGCGCCCTGGCCGCACGCAGTGCCAACGCGGTAAAAGAGATTGAACAGCTGATTGGCGACACGCTGAACAAGGTGAGCGAAGGCCATGCGCTGTCTGAGCAGACGCGTCTGGCGATGGATGCCATCATTGTTCATATCGATAACATCAGCCAGCTTGTCACCGAGATCAACCACGCCTCCCGCGAGCAGTCTGCGGGGATTGGTCAGGTGAATCTGGCGATGACGCACATCGGTGAGGCATCGCATATCAATGCCGATCGCATCTCACGCAGCGAGCAGACGGCACAGACGCTGCGCGAGAAGGGTTCACATCTCACCCGGCTGGTGAGCCTGTTCCATCTGAAAGCTTAACCGACCCGGCCCGTGGCGCGCAGCAGCAGGTCGGTTTGCACCTGTTCGCTCATCAGCGTGCCGCCTCGGGTATCCAGCATCATGCGGCACCACGCCTGCGCCACGGGCGGCGATGCGTGCCGCAGCATCTGGCTTCCGGCCCCGAGTAAAAAGAGCTGCCGCGCGATCTCCCTGCCCTGCGCTTCCTGCGGTTTACGCAGCTTCTGCTGTAGCTGCCGCCAGCTGCGATCGAAGTGCCTGTCCTGACCTTTGACCTGCACGAAATCATCGGCGAGCAGGTCGAGAATGCCCGACTGCTTCGCCAGCACGCGCAGTACATCCAGGCACATAATATTGCCAGAGCCTTCCCAGATGCTGTTGACGGGCATTTCACGGTACAACCGCGGAAGTTCACTCTCTTCGCAATAGCCTGCACCGCCCAGCACCTCCATTGCCTCTGCCACAAACGGTATGCCCGCTTTGCAGACGCTGTATTTTGCCGCCGGAGTGAAAAGCCGCGCCCATGCGGCCTCCTGCGGGTCGGTGCGGTTGTCCCACGCCCGGGCGAGTCGGAACAGCAGTGCCGTGTGTCCCTCCAGCACCAGCGCCATACGGCTTAGCACGTCGCGCATTAACGGCTGGTCGATCAGATTTTTGCCGAAGGTCTGCCGCTGATGGGCATGATAAAGCGCCACCGAGAGCGCACGGCGCATCAATCCGTGGCTGCCAAGCGCACAGTCAAAGCGCGTCAGCCCGCCCATCTTCAGAATTTGCCGGACACCTTCACCCTCTTCGCCCAGCAGCCAGCCGTAAGCATCAAGGAACTCAGCCTCACTGCTGGCATTTGAACGGTTACCGAGCTTGTCCTTCAGACGCTCAAGGCGCACGGCATTACGTTGCCCGTCGGGTAAAAAACGCGGAACAAAAAAGCAGGAAAGCCCGCCCTTCGCCTGCGCCAGCACCAGATGCGCATCGCTCTGCGGCACGGAGAAAAACCATTTGTGCCCCACCAGCCGGTAACTGCCATCACTGCATTTCTCTGCTTTGGTGGTATTACTGAGTACGTCCGAACCGCCCTGCTTTTCCGTCATCCCCATACCGATCAGCAGGCCGCGCTTTTGCGCCCCCGGCGCGAGATGGGGATCGTAGCGATCGCTCATCAGCGGCGTTAACCAGTTGTCAAACGGTTTGGGCAGCGACTGTAGCAACAGCGGCGTGGCGGCGAAGGTCATGGTCACCGGGCATAGCGTTCCCGCCTCCACCTGAGCATGCAGCACAAAACGCGCGGCCCGGGCGACGAACGATCCTTTCCGCGCCTCCTCCTCCCACGCCAGGTTGTGCACCCGGTTGGCGCAAAGCCCCTGCATCAGAAGATGCCATGCCGGATGAAAGCGGACGTCATCCAGCCTCGCTCCCGTGGCGTCATAACGCAGCAGCTCCGGCGGATTAACGTTCGCCAGCCTGCCCAGCTCCAGCGACTCCGCCGTACCCAACTGCTGTCCGATGCTGGCAAGAAGATCCACATCCCACTCAGCCCCTTCGCGCGCTACCGCATCGCGCAGGGCGCAATCAGAGAGAAAAAGGTTGCTGTTCGATAGCGGTGCAGGTTGATTAAAAACGGTATGTGTCTGCCAGTGCATGCTGTCTCCCTCCTTTCATTGGCAATAAAGGTAAGTATGGACAGAGGGCATGCACGCTGCATGGGAGGGGGGTCACACGATGACGATCGTGTTGATATCATTCGTGAAATAGCTCACAGAACATAAGAATAAACTATTTCATTACTTCACTAATGCTGAATAATTTATTCTTACCCCGTTTTTGTGAGGATCGTTATGCAACAGGATGCGCACAAGCGTGCATTAATTGCAGGCTCCATCGGTAATTTCATCGAGTGGTATGAATTTGCGGTCTACGGTTTTCTGGCAACGGTGATTGCCAGAAACTTCTTCCAGCTTGAGGGGGAAGCGGAGCTCACCAGCCTGATCCTCACCTGGGCCTCGTTCGCCATCGCTTTCTTCTTCCGTCCGCTGGGTGCAGTGGTCTTTGGCCGCATTGGCGACAGGATTGGCCGCAAACCGACGCTGATTATAGTGCTGGTATTGATGACGCTCGCCACCGCTGCCATCGGTATTGTGCCGGTCTACGCCAGTATCGGGATTGCCGCGCCGCTGATCGTTACGCTCCTGCGTATTCTGCAAGGACTGTTCGCGGGCGGTGAGTATGGCGGTGCGGTCTCATTGATGACGGAGTTCGCCCCGCGCGGCAAGCGCGGTCTTTACGGGGCATGGCAGTCCTTTACCGTGGCGCTCGGGCTGTTAGCGGGCGCAGGCATTGTCGCGTTGCTCTCTGCCCTTCTCTCCCCTGAAGCCTTGCACGACTGGGGCTGGCGCATTCCGTTCTTCCTGGCGTTGCCGATGGGTGCGGTCGCGCTATGGCTGCGGGTGAGCATGGAAGAGACGCCGAGCTTTGTACAGCAACGGGAAAAACCGGTTGTTACTCAGGCCAGCACCGCCGCCACGTTCAAAACCATCCTGATGGGCATTGGCCGCGTGATGGTCTGGTCTGCGGCGGGTTATACCTATCTGGTGATTATGCCGACCTATCTGCAATCTGCGCTGCACACCGGTTTTAACCAGGCGTTACTGATTGCGGTGATTTCTAACATTGGGTTTGCGCTCACGATCATTCCGTCGGGCATGCTGAGCGACAGGATCGGGCGGCGCACGGTGATGATTATCGCCACCGTGCTCCTGCTGATCCTCGCCCTGCCGCTGCTGAAAATTTTGCAGGCGGAATCCAGTACGCTGGCAGTCAAAGCGATTGTGGTGCTGATTGCGGGGGGTCTGGTTGGGATGCTGGCAGGGCCGGGGCCGGCAATGCTGTCTGAGATGTTCCCGACGCGCGTGCGTTATACCGGGCTGGGGCTGGCCTATTCTCTGTCGAATGCGATCTTCTCGGGCTGTGCGGGGCTGATCATTACCGGGCTGATTAAAGAGACGGGCAATCTGGATATTCCGGCGTACTACGTGATGGCAACGGCGGTGGTGAGTATTTTCGCGCTGATGACGCTGAGAAAGGATGACCATTTACGGTCGTTAGAGGAGTGAGATTGTTGCCCGGTGGCGCTACGCTTACCGGGCCTACGGTACCATGCTTTTGTAGGCCGGGTAAGGCGAAGCCGCCACCCGGCACAACAGGCTACCCGCGCTGACGCACCGCTTCAAACAGGCAGATACCCGTCGCAACAGAAACGTTCAGGGACGATACGCTGCCCGCCATTGGGATGCTGATCAGCTCATCGCAGTGCTCGCGCGTCAGACGACGCATACCTTCGCCTTCCGCTCCCATCACCAGCGCCATACGGCCGGTCATTTTGCTCTGGTACAGGGTGTGATCCGCTTCACCAGCTGTTCCTACGATCCAGATATTTTCTTCCTGCAACAGACGCATGGTGCGCGCCAGGTTAGTCACGCGGATCAACGGGACGTTTTCCGCCGCGCCGCAGGCGACTTTTTTAGCGGTAGCGTTAAGCTGCGCGGAGCGATCTTTTGGCACAATCACCGCATGCACGCCTGCTGCATCGGCGCTACGCAGGCACGCGCCCAGGTTATGTGGGTCGGTTACGCCATCGAGGATCAGGAAGAACGGGTTCTCCAGCCCGGCGATCAGATCCGGCAGATCGTTCTCCTGATACTGACGGCCTGGCTTCACGCGCGCGATAATGCCTTGGTGTACAGCACCTTCGCTTTTTTCATCCAGATACTGGCGGTTCGCCAGCTGGATCACTACGCCCTGCGCTTCCAGCGCGTGGATCAGCGGCATCAGACGTTTGTCTTCACGCCCTTTCAGAATAAAAACTTCCTGAAAACGCTCCGGCGCGCGCTCCAGCAGGGCCTGCACCGCGTGGATGCCGTAAATCATTTCACTCATTGATGGTTCTCGTAATAAATATTTTCCCTCTCCCTGTCAGGGAGAGGGTAAGGGTGAGGGGAAATTACTCCGCCTGCTGTTTCTTCGCCGCGCGCTTCGCTTTGGTCGCGGCCGCTATTTTTTGGGTCTTGGTCGACGGTTTTTTCGCTTTACGAGCGTCTTTTTTCGCCGCCTTGGGCTTCTGTTTCTTCTCGCCACGGAAAGCACTGTCTGGCTCAAAGTTTACTCTTTTACCTGCCTGACGTCGCTTACCGCCCGCTTTACCGTTACCGCCTTTTTTCGCTTTCTCACGCTCGGTTTTCCCGACGTTACGCGGAGCACGCTCGCTGGAGATGAGGCTGAAATCGATTTTACGGTCGTCCATATTCACGGCTTCAACCTTCACTTCCACCCGATCGCCCAGACGGTAGGTCTGACCACCGGATTCGCCGATCAGACGTTGTCCGACCTGGTCGAAGCGGTAGTAATCGTTATCGAGGCTGGAAACGTGCACCAGACCGTCGATAAACAGCTCATCCAGACGCACGAAGAAGCCAAAGCCGGTGACGCTGGCAATCACGCCTTTAAAGACGTTACCCACCTGATCCAGCATAAAGTCACACTTCAGCCAGTCCGCCACGTCGCGCGTCGCTTCATCCGCACGACGCTCGGTCATGGAACAATGCTGGCCCAGTTGCAGCATCTCTTCCATGGAGTAGTGATACCCTCCGGTTTCGGTCGTGTTGCCTTTATGACCCTGCTCGTGCGCCAGCAGATACTTGATCGCACGGTGCAGGGACAGATCCGGATAACGGCGGATCGGCGAGGTAAAGTGCGCGTACGACTGTAACGCCAGACCAAAGTGGCCCCGGTTTTCAGGATCGTAAATCGCCTGCTTCATGGAGCGCAGCAGCATGGTTTGCAGCATTTCCGCGTCAGGACGATCGCTGATGGATTCCAGCAGCTCGGCGTAATCGCGTGGCTCAGGCTTATTACCGCCAGGCAGCTCCAGGCCGAGTTCAGCCAGCACGGAGCGGAACGAGGTTACGGCCTCCGTGGTTGGCTTGTCGTGAATACGGAACAGCGCAGGCTCTTTGGCTTTCTCAACGAAACGTGCCGCCGAGATGTTCGCCAGGATCATACACTCTTCAATCAGCTTGTGCGCATCGTTACGCTGAGTCTGTTCGATACGCTCGATACGACGCTCAGCGTTAAAGATAAACTTCGCCTCTTCACTCTCAAACGAGATCCCACCGCGCTCTTCGCGCGCCTGATCCAGCGTTTTGTAGAGGTTGTGCAGCTCTTCGATGTGTTTGACCAGCGGCGCGTACTGTTCGCGAAGATCCTGATCGCCCTGCAACATATGCCAGACCTTGGTATAGGTCAGGCGCGCATGAGAACTCATCACCGCTTCGTAGAACTTATAGCCCGTCAGACGTCCCTTGCTGGAGATGGTCATTTCGCAGACCATACACAGGCGGTCCACCTGCGGGTTGAGGGAACACAGGCCGTTGGAGAGCACTTCTGGCAGCATCGGTACAACCTGCGACGGGAAGTAGACCGACGTACCGCGGCTGCGCGCTTCGTTATCCAGCGGCGTGTGCGGACGCACGTAATAGCTCACATCCGCGATAGCCACCCACAGACGCCAGCCGCCACCGCGTTTTTTCTCGCAATATACGGCATCATCGAAGTCACGGGCGTCTTCACCATCAATGGTGACCAGCGGCAGATCGCGCAGATCCACGCGGCCTGCTTTGGACTCTTCCGGCACTTCTTCACGCAGGTTTTCAATCTGATCTTCAACCGCTTTCGGCCAGACATACGGAATTTCATGGGTACGCAGCGCCATATCGACGGCCATGCCGGTGCCCATGTTATCGCCCAGCACTTCGACGATTTTACCCACCGCTTTGGTGCGACGGGTTGGGCGCTGGGTGAGTTCCACCACCACCACAAAGCCCATGCGTGCGCCCATCACCTCTTCAGGCGGGATGAGAATGTCGAAGCTCAGACGGCTGTCATCCGGCACCACAAAGCCTACGCCCGCATCGGTAAAGTAACGGCCCACAATCTGGCTGGTTTTCGGCACCAGCACGCGGACCACGCGCGCTTCGCGGCGGCCTTTACGGTCTGCACCCAGCGGCTGCGCCAGGATCTGGTCGCCGTGAATACACATCTTCATCTGTTCGGATGAGAGGTACAGGTCGTCTTTACGGCCTTCCACGCGCAGGAAGCCGAAGCCATCGCGATGACCAATAACGGTGCCTTTCAGCAGGTCGAGGCGTTCTGGCAGCGCGTAGCACTGGCGACGAGTAAAGACAAGTTGCCCGTCACGTTCCATGGCGCGCAGGCGGCGGCGAAGGGCTTCAATTTGCTCTTCACCTTCAATGTTCAGTTCAACGGCAAGTTCTTCACGATTGGCGGGTTTTTCGCGTTTTGTTAAGTGTTCAATGATGAACTCGCGGCTGGGGATAGGATTCGCGTATTTTTCGGCTTCGCGTTCCTGGAAAGGATCTTGTGACATGTCGGTTCCTCCGTTGTCAGCTCCGGTGGAAATTTTCTTCATTCCACCAGCAATAATTTATAAAGCGGTTGATTCTCTTCAACCAAATCGGCCAGCGTGTAGTTATCCAGTTCCTTGAGAAAACTTTGCACGGCCTTTGAAAGCGCCTGTTTCAGGCGGCAAGCGGGCGTAATGTGGCAGAACGCGCTGCTACAGTTCACCAGAGAGAGCGGCTCCAGTTCACGTACCACATCGCCAATACGGATACTCTGCGCCGGTTTACCGAGACGGATCCCTCCATTCTTCCCGCGGACGGCAGCAACGTATCCGGCACGACTAAGTTGATTGATTATTTTGACCATATGATTACGGGACACACCGTACACCTCTGTGACTTCAGAGATGCTGGTCATCTTCCCATCGGGTAACGACGCCATGTAAATCAGCGCGCGTAAGCCGTAATCGGTGAAACTTGTTAACTGCACATCAACCTCAGGAAAAAGGGAAAACGCGGTCAAACCGCAGAGATATTCATTAATGATGATAAACCAGCCAGATAGTTAGCGGCTAATTTATTTGACAGACGGGGCGAAAAAGCGGAGATCCAGGAGCGGTCGCCGGATGGCGCTGCGCTTATCCGGCCTACGGGTTTCCCCGCAGGCCAGCAGTCACGAAGATTATGCGTCGAACGGGTCGCGCAGGATCATCGTTTCAGTACGATCCGGGCCGGTAGAAATAATATCGATCGGCACTTCGGTCAGTTCTTCAATGCGCTTGATGTAGTCCAGCGCGGCTTTTGGCAGGCCACTACGCTCTTTCACACCAAATGTGGTCTCAGACCAGCCCGGCATAGTTTCGTAGATTGGCTCAATGCCTTCCCAGTCGTCAGCAGCCAGCGGAGTGGTGGTCACCTCGCGGCCATCAGGCATACGGTAGCCTACGCAGATTTTTACTTCTTTCAGGCCGTCCAGTACGTCCAGCTTAGTCAGGCAGAAGCCAGACAGGGAGTTGATCTGCACTGCGCGACGTACGGCAACGGCGTCCAGCCAGCCGGTACGACGACGACGACCGGTGGTCGCGCCAAACTCGTTACCCTGCTTGCAGAGGAACTCGCCGGTCTCATCAAACAGTTCGGTCGGGAATGGACCTGCACCCACGCGAGTGGAGTACGCTTTGATGATGCCCAGAACGTAATCGACATAACGCGGGCCCAGACCGGAGCCGGTTGCCACGCCACCCGCGGTGGTGTTAGAGGACGTTACGTACGGATAGGTACCGTGGTCGATGTCCAGCAGCGTACCCTGCGCACCTTCAAACATGACGAAATCGCCACGCTTGCGCGCCTGGTCCAGCAGATCGGACACATCAACAACCATACCGGTCAGAATATCAGCAATCGCCATGACGTCATCCAGCACTTTCTGGTAGTCAACGGCTTCGGCTTTGTAGAAGTTCACCAACTGGAAGTTGTGATATTCCATCACTTCTTTCAGTTTTTCAGCGAAGGTCGCTTTGTCGAAGAGGTCACCCACGCGCAGACCGCGACGAGCCACTTTATCTTCGTAAGCCGGGCCGATACCACGACCGGTGGTGCCGATCGCTTTCGCGCCACGCGCTTTTTCACGCGCCACGTCCAGCGCCACATGATAATCCAGGATCAGCGGGCAGGCTTCGGAGAGCAGCAGACGCTCACGAACAGGGATACCACGGTCTTCCAGACCTTTCATCTCTTTCATCAGCGCAGCGGGAGACAGCACAACGCCGTTACCGATGATGCTGGTGACGTTTTCGCGAAGAATGCCTGATGGAATAAGATGGAGGACGGTTTTTTCACCGTTGATTACGAGAGTATGGCCCGCGTTGTGACCGCCCTGGTAGCGTACAACATATTTGGCCCGTTCAGTCAGAAGATCAACAATCTTCCCTTTACCTTCGTCACCCCATTGGGTGCCCAGTACGACGACGTTGTTACCCATTTTTTCAAAATCACCGTTTGCTTAAAAATGGATTCTACCATCGCTTTTTCAGATATACAGCACTTTTTGACCCTAAAATATGCCAATTGCGGTTAGTTTTTGATCAGCCAATCGTTTTCCTCAACATGTAGTAGATAACGATACCGGCAACCACAAGACCACCGCCAAAACGACGCAAAATATTGTCCGGGAGTTGGCTCATTGTCGCGATCATCCGGCGCCATGCGCGTGGATAGAGCATCGGGCCGAGGCCTTCCAGCACCAAAACCAGGGCCAGTGCGAGCCAGATCGTGGAGTTCATTTTTCATCCTTATAAAAGAAAACCACCGCTCCGTGAAGAGCGGTGGTTTGAATACTCAAACGAGCCTGAGTTTATCGCGTTGCGTTGGTCGGCGTCTTCATATAACGGAAGAAATCGCTGTCCGGGCTGAGCACCATCACATCCTGGTTGCTCTTGAAGCTATTCTCGTAAGCGCGAAGGCTACGGATGAAGGCGTAGAAGTCTGGATCCTGGCTGAATGCATCAGCAAACAGTTTAGCCGCTTCGGCATCACCTTCACCGCGCAGGATACGACCCTGGCGCTCAGATTCCGCCAGCGTCTTGGTGACTTCATAGTCCGCTGCCGCGCGCAGTTTTTCCGCTTCTTCCTGACCCTGTGAACGGTGACGACGGGCTACCGCTTCACGCTCGGCGCGCATACGGTTGTAGATCGCCTCGGACACTTCCGCTGGCAGGTTGATCTGCTTGATGCGCACATCAACCACTTCGATGCCCAGCGCCGCCATACTGTTCGGGTTGATCACCGGCACTTTACCGTTGGTTTCAGCCTGAACACGTTCAGCCGCTTTGGCAATCGCATCGTCTGCCGCCGGGGTTTCAACTTCATCCTCGGTGCCCGCAGAGCCGGAGTTCAGCGCATCACGCACTTCCAGCGTAAGACGACCACGGGAGTCGGTCACAATGTCTTTCACATCCAGACGACCAATTTCAGAACGCAGACGGTCAGAGAACTTACGTTTCAGCAGCACTTCTGCCTGAGAAACGTCGCCCCCCCCGGTTGCCAGGAAGTAGCGGCTGAAATCGCTGATGCGCCATTTGATATAGGAATCAACGATCAGGTCTTTCTTCTCTTTGGTCACGAAACGATCGGCCTGGTTATCCATGGTCTGGATACGCGCATCGAGCGTTTTCACTGACTGAATGAACGGGATCTTAAAGTGCAGACCCGGCTCATAAATCACCGGACGCTTGTCGCCATCACGCACGACGCTGCTGAACTGGAACTTGATCCCACGCTCGCCCTCTTTCACCACAAAGATGGAGGTGTAGAGCACGACCAGTACGATGATGATGATCGCAATAACTGACTTACGCATCCTTATTCCCCCTGACGCTGGTAGTCGTTACGCTGCGCGTTAGCACGGCGTTGGTCCATAATGTCACCATCGTTCGAAGAAGGCGTTGTGTTCGCGCTGGCGCTGCCAGACGAGGCCGGTGGCAGACGCAGCAGGTTGTTCGCACCGCTGTTGTCTTTTGCTGCCGGTGCAGAACCGCTTTTCAGCATCTGATCCAGCGGCAGGACCATCAGGTTTCCGCCTTTGTTGTCGTTAACCAGCACTTTACGCGTATGGCTCAGCACTTTTTCCATGGTCTCGATATAGAGACGCTCACGGGTAATTTCCGGCGCGGCTTTATATTCCGGCAGGATCTTCGCAAAGCGAGCCACTTCACCCTGTGCTTCCAGGATGGTCTGGGTCTTATACGCACGCGCTTCTTCCAGAATACGCTGCGCCTGACCGTTTGCACGCGGCTGAACTTCGTTGGTGTACGCTTCCGCTTCACGGATGTACTGCTGTTCGTTTTCACGCGCGGCAATCGCATCGTCAAACGCGGCTTTCACCTCTTCCGGCGGACGTGCAGCCTGGAAGTTGACGTCCAGCAGGGTGATACCCATGTTGTACGGACGGATGGTCTCTTCCAGCTCACGCTGGGTATCGCTACGAATAACGGTACGACCTTCGGTCAGGATACGGTCCATGGTGTATTTGCCGATCACGCCACGCAGGGCACTGTCGGTCGCCTGACGCAGGCTGTCATCGGCGCTGGTCACGCTAAACAGATAACGTTCCGGATCGGTCACGCGGTACTGTACGTTCATCTCAACGCGCACCACGTTCTCGTCAGAGGTCAACATCACGCCAGAGGCGGCCAGTTCACGGACGGACTCCACGTTAACCGCGGTCACGTCATCAATGAAGGTCGGCTTCCAGTTCAGGCCCGGTTCAACCAGATGGCTGAACTTACCGAAACGGGTGACCACGCCGCGTTCTGCTTCTTTAATGGTGTAGAACCCGCTGGCTGCCCAGATGATTACCACCGCAGCGGCGACAATGCCCACCACGCGGCCACCCATTGGCGGGCGCGGACTCTGAGTGGAATTGCCACCCGAGCCAGAACCTTTTCCTCCGCCAAGGCCACCAAGCTTTTTGCTCAGTTTGCGGAAGATATCATCCAGATCCGGCGGCCCCTGCTCGCGACCACCTTTGTTGCCATTTCCCCCAGAGTTGCCGCCTTGATTATTGCTGCTTCCCCACGGGTCGCGGTCTTGTCCGTTATTACCGGGCTGATTCCACGCCATGTATATGCTCCATATTTGTTATGCAAGGGCGAATTTTTCAGGCTTCCCCTTTCTGATCAGACGATATAGTCCGCCAGCGCAGGTTCTTGTTTACAGAGGCGACGCCAGTCAACGATCGGCATACGCACCTGCATCCCCACGCTGCCGTCATCCTCCATCCACTCTTTTTCTATCGCCTGAAGCTGATAAAACCGGCTGCGCAGCCTGCCTTCCTGTGGCGGCAGTCGCAGCGTGTGCTGAGCTACCTCACCGGAAAGACGTTCTGTCAAAGCCTGGAAAAGCAGTGGCACACCAATCCCGGCCTGAGCAGACAGCCAGACCCGAATCGGTTTGTTCTCTTCGTCTCGGTCGATACGCGGTTCGAAATCGTCCAGCATATCGATCTTGTTCATCACCAACAGGGTGGGAATTTCGTGGGCGTCGATCTCTTCGAGCACCACGTTCACCGCGTCGATGTTCTCCTGCACGCGTACGTCTGCCGCATCAATCACATGCAGCAGCAGGGTCGCCTGACGCGTCTCCTGCAACGTCGCTTTAAACGCCGCGACCAGATCGTGCGGCAGATGGCGGATAAACCCTACGGTATCCGCCAGCACCGTTTCACCCACGTCTGCGACGTCAATACGGCGCAGGGTTGGGTCCAGGGTCGCAAACAGCTGGTCTGCGGCATACACCTGGGCCTCGGTTATCTGGTTAAACAGGGTGGATTTACCGGCGTTGGTATAACCCACCAGCGACACCGTTGGGATATCGGCTTTCGTTCGCGCCCGACGCCCCTGTTCGCGCTGTTTCTCTACACGTTCCAGACGTGAAAGGATCTGGGTTATACGCCCACGCAGCAAACGGCGGTCGGTTTCGAGCTGGGTTTCACCCGGGCCGCGCAAACCAATCCCGCCTTTTTGTCTTTCAAGGTGTGTCCAGCCACGCACCAGACGCGTCGCCAGATGGCGCAACTGCGCCAGCTCAACCTGCAACTTACCCTCGTGGGTACGCGCACGCTGAGCAAAAATATCTAAGATCAACCCCGTGCGATCGATTACACGGCATTCGCAGAGAGCTTCCAGGTTACGTTCCTGAGCCGGAGACAGCGCATGATCAAACAGCACAACGGATGCGCCGGTTGCTTTTACGGCATCCGCAATTTCAACTGCTTTACCTTCACCAACAAAGTACTTCGGGTGCGGCGCTTTACGGCTACCGGTAATCACCTGCATTGCTTCGACACCGGCGGAAGAGACCAGAGATTCAAACTCCTGGAGGTCTTCCATATCTTTGTCTTGCGAAAAATAGATGTGTACCAGCACCGCCTGCTCACCGGCGTCATAACGGTCAAACAAGCGTAAACCTCTCTAAAAAGATCAGCGGGGAACGCAGGATCCCTGGCTCCCCGTGTGGATAACAGCCCAAAACCTTATTCGGTTTCTTCGCTGTCCTGCGCTGGTGTTGAAGAACCCTGCGCGTTGCTGCCGTGATGGTAGTTACTGCCAGTGCCGCCGCCAGCGTTATTGCTGTGATGAGATACCGGACGGGACGGAACAACAGTAGAAATCGCGTGCTTATAGACCATCTGGCTGACCGTGTTTTTCAACAGGATCACGAACTGATCGAAAGACTCAATCTGACCTTGCAGCTTAATACCATTCACCAAATAAATAGAAACTGGAACACGCTCCCGACGCAATGCGTTCAGGAACGGATCTTGTAAAGATTGCCCCTTAGCCATTCTATCTTTTCCTTATATGCTTGTTTTGTACTTAGAACCTTGCGATTCTGAAAAATTGCGCACGATACGGCTTAATTGTACACATTCAGTCAGCGATATCACCAATAACCTCAATCACTTCGTTTAACGCCTGTTGTGGTTTTTCACTGTCTAACCAGTGAACACCCTCCCAACCGCGTAACCAGGTGATCTGGCGCTTCGCTAACTGTCTCGTGGCGCAAACACCTCGATAAACCATTTCATCGTATGAAATCTCACCTTCAAGATACGACCACATCTGGCGGTATCCCACACAACGAATGGAAGGCATGTCCGTATGCAAATCTCCACGGGCAAAAAGCGCCCGCACTTCTGCTTCAAAATCTGAAGCCAACATCTGATGAAAACGCTGCTCAATTCGTTGATGGAGCAGTTCACGGCTCGCCGGGGCGATGGCGAACTGATGCACCTGATACGGCAGAGCGTCTCCTGACGTTTGCGTCAGTTCCGTTAAAGTTTTACCCGAAATGAAAAAAACTTCCAGTGCCCGGGAAAGCCTTTGCGGATCGTTTGGGTGGATCCGCGCTGCGGCAACCGGATCAATCTCTTCCAGTTGCCTGTGCAAAGCGTCCCACCCCTGCTCTGCCGCCTGCCGCTCAATCTTCGCTCTCACTTCCGGATCGGCCGATGGCAGAGGCGATAACCCCTCCAGCAGCGCCTTAAAGTAGAGCATCGTGCCGCCAACTAACAGCGGTATGCGTCCCGCGGCGGTAATCTCGGCCATCTCGGCTAAGGCGTCGCGGCGAAAATCTGCCGCGGAGTAAGCCTGTGCCGGGTCGAGAATATCCAGTAAACGGTGCGGTGCCGCACGCAGTTCGTCTGCGTTGGGCTTCGCCGTGCCGATGTCCATCCCTCGGTAGATGAGGGCTGAATCAACGCTAATCAACTCTACTGGCAAAACTTTACGTAACTCAATGGCTAACGCCGTTTTACCGGAGGCCGTTGGCCCCATTAAAAAAATCGCCTTTGGCAGGCTCGCCTTACTTACATCAGTCATGTTTCAGGGCGGTCATCGCCGTTTGTAAATCAACAGGTTGTAACAAACCACCTGGAGGCGCTTTCACCAGCTGTGGACAGAGGCGCTCCACCTCCGCCAGAACGGTAATCGCCTGCGCCATACTCCACGGTGCATGCTCGCTGGCCAGATGGCGGGCGATCCACTGCGCGGTATCGGCGGCATCAAACGTCGTTTGCTGCGCCAGGTAGCCTATCAGTTCAGGAATCAAGTTTTGTAAACTTTGTTGGCGTAAGGGTAAAGGCACTGCGCGAATTGTCACATGCTGCGCGTCCAGTACGATTTCAATCCCCATTTCGGCCAGTTGCGTCTGCACGCGCCGCAAAACCCCTGTTTCTTCAGGGGATATTTTCAGGCGAACGGGGATCAACAGCGGCTGCGCGCAGGCGGCATTCATCCCCGGGGTTAACTGCGCCTGTTTGAGCCAGCGCTCCGCCACGGAAAGCGCCAGCAACAGCAGTTTACCTTCGCGTTCAAGCAACGCCATGTCGGGAGCAATAATGGTCAATACCCGACCAAAACTCTGGCTATGCCCATCCAGAGAGGGGGTTGAAACCGTGATGTGCTCTTTATGCTCCACCGCCGGCGTATCCAGCAGTTTGCGGTACAGCGCCCCCTGCTGTTTGTGGTAGCCCGGCTGAGCGTTGGGATAGTTGGCACCGGTTGGTCGCGGCGCGTTGCCCGCCGGGGATAAACGTGGAGCAGCCGGCTCGCGCGCGACCGCCGGTTCGGCAAAATGGTTACGCCCGGCCGCCACGCGGTTTTCCGGCAGTGGGCGCGGCGCGGGCTCTTCTTTTGCCAGCGGCAACTCTGGCTCTGCCTGCTGCTGCAATACAGCGGCAACGCCCTGGTAGATGAAATCATGCACCAGGCGCGACTGGTGGAAACGCACCTCGTGCTTGGCGGGGTGCACGTTAACGTCAACCTGGTGCGGGTCGATCTCCAGATAAAGCACAAAGGCGGGCTGTTGATCGGCGCCGAGCTTATCTTCGCAGGCCTGTCGAATAGCGTGGTTAATCAGGCGGTCGCGCATCATGCGGCCGTTGACGTAGCAATACTGAATTTCTGCGAACGCGGCGCTGCTGGCGTTCGGATCGGCAACCCAGCCGCGCAGGGCCAGATCGCCATGCTGCCACTCAATGGCCAGCGCTTTTTCCAGAAACGGTGTGCCGCAGATGGCGCCCAACCGACGCTCCTTTTGTCCACCCTCCGCCACCGCGCGGTACTGGCGCATCACCTTACCGTTATGGCTGAGGTTGATGGTGACATCAAAGCGCGCCAGCGCGATGCGGCGGATGATCTCGTCGATATGTCCGAATTCGGTCTTCTCGGTTCGCATAAACTTGCGCCGGGCGGGCGTGTTATAGAAGAGATCCAGCACTTCAAGCGTGGTGCCTACCGGGTGCGCCGCAGGTTTAACCGTGACGTCCATATCACGCCCTTCGGCGTAGGCCTGCCAGGCTTCCTGCTGGTCGGCCGTGCGGGAGGTCAACGTTAAGCGGGAAACGGAGCTGATACTGGCCAGCGCTTCGCCGCGAAAACCCAGGCTGATAATCGCTTCCAGATCGTCAAGTGAGGCAATTTTACTGGTGGCATGACGCGCCAGCGCCAGCGCCAGCTCGTCCTTTTTGATGCCACAGCCGTTATCACGAATGCGGATAAGCTTTGCGCCCCCGCGTTCGATATCAATATCGATGCGGGTCGCGCCCGCGTCGAGGCTGTTTTCCACCAGTTCCTTCACCACCGACGCAGGGCGTTCCACCACCTCACCGGCGGCGATTTGGTTCGCGAGCTGCGGCGGTAGAACCTGAATCGGCATGAACTCTCCTTAATTAGTCGCGGTCATCTCACCCGGCAGCGCGGCGCTTGCCGTCTGGGCGGCCCCGCCCTGCGGCGCAGACTGAAGCGGATGCGCGTCAAAGTATTTACGCAGACCGTTATAAATCGCTTCGGCAATTTGCTGCTGATAGCTGTCGCTGCCCAACAGGCGCTCTTCGCCGTTGTTACTGATAAAGCCCGTCTCTACCAGAATCGACGGAATATCCGGCGAACGCAGGACACCGAGGCTTGCATGCTCAGGGCGACGCTTATGCAGCGATCCAATGCTTTGCAGCTGGCTCAGTACGTTAGTGGCGACATCATACCCGACGCGCTGAGAATGACCGAACTGTAAATCCAACACCGCCTGGCTGAGATACGGATCGGCCTGGCTGTTTGCCAGCACATCGCCTGCCCCGCCTAACAGTTCAGACTGCTTCTCGTGCTCTTCAAGCCAGTTCGCCATTTCACTGTTGGCGCGACGGTTCGACAGCACCCATACCGACGCGCCGGTGGCGTTACGGTTCGGCGCAGCATCCGCGTGAATCGACACCAGGAAGTTGGCGTTTTGCTTACGCGCCACATCCGAGCGTCCCATCACTGAAATAAAGTAATCTCCGTCGCGGGTCATGACCCCTTTAAACATCGGATCGTCATTCAGAAGCGCACGCAGCTTACGGGCGATGGCGATAGTGACGTTTTTCTCCCGCGTGCCGCCCGGGCCAATCGCGCCAGGATCTTGCCCGCCGTGTCCGGCGTCGATGGCGATAATCACTTTGTCGCCACTGACCGGCGTACGCCGCGCGCTGACCGCCGGACGCGTCACCGTGTTGCTGCTGGTCACGGCGGTAAGTCGGTCATTTTGTGATTTAAACGGATTACGGGCTGGCTCAGACGGCCTTGGGGTATAAACCGGTGCCTCCACGCGTTTTGCTACAACAGGTGCAGGCGGTGGCGGCGGAACATCAGCATTAATGGTAAAGACCACCGTATAATTGGCGCCGTTTTGCTGCTTAACCGCCTTCGTCTTGCCCTTTTCGGTGAGATCGACCACCAGACGCAGAGACTGCGCATCCTTCGGCGTCCCCGAACGGATGCTTTTCACCAGATTGTTGCCGCTGAACTGGAGCGGCAGCCCCTGGATCACCCCGGTCTGTTTAATATCGAGCGCCACGCTGCGGCTGTCGATTTGTGAGAAAGCATATTCAGGATCGCCCATAAAGCTGAACGTAATACGGGCCTGGCTATCGCCATTCGACACCTGAATATCCGAGAGGCTGGCCGCCCCGGCCTGCGCGCACAGCAGGACCGTGGCAGCCAGCACCCAACCTTTAACGCGATTAATCATCCCGTTATCCCTACGCTCAACCGGCTAAACGCGCCAGTAAGGAACAGCCTGATGAGGAAACCGCACTGATGCGCGCCTCACGCCCTTGTGCCTGGTAATCTAAGTGAATTTCGACATCCGGGTCAGGCAGCACACCCGCACCTTGTTGCGGCCACTCCACCAGGCAGATGGCGTCGTTGGCAAAGTAATCGCGGATCCCCATAAATTCCAGCTCCTCAGGATCCGCAAGACGATATAAATCAAAGTGGTACACCATGATATTTTCAAGCGTGTACGGTTCTACCAGCGTATAGGTCGGGCTTTTTACGTTCCCGTTATGGCCTAACGCCTGCAAAAAGCCACGGCTGAAGGTTGTTTTACCCGCGCCTAAATCACCATACAGATAAATGACGGTCGCCCCCTGACAGGCCTGCGCCACGCGCTTGCCGAGATCTAAAGTGGCTTGTTCATCAGATAAAGGAATCGCTCGATTAGTCATTTTCTACGTCAATCACATCCGGGTTAACAACACGCCGCAGCGTGCAAAAAAGATCGGTGGCCAGCATTCCGCGCGTTCCGTAACGAGCAGCCAGCCTGTCAGCCGCCGCACCGTGGGCCACGCAGCCGGCACAGGCTGCATCATAAAGGGGAAGTTTCTGTCCAAGCAATGCGCCAATGATGCCAGAGAGCACATCGCCCATGCCGCCGCTCGCCATGCCTGCATTACCGGCATCAACGATGCCCATCGCACCATCGCTGGCGATAACGGTCCCCGCCCCTTTCAAAACGGCAACACCTCCGTAACGTTTTACCAGACGTTGGGCTGAAAGTAAGCGATCGCTTTCAATTTCTGCCACGCTACAGTTAAGCAGCCGTGCGGCTTCGCCGGGATGCGGCGTCAGAATGCGATTGTGACGCTTATCCGGGTTTATTGCCAGAAGGTTAAGCGCGTCGGCATCCCAGAGCATCGGTTTACGAAAATTCTCGGCCTTTTGCAGGGCCTGTTTACCCCACTCCTGCTGACCCAGGCCCGGACCAATGACCACCACGTCCGCCCACTCAAGACCCTCTTCAATCGCCTGCGGGGTAAGCTCGTGGACCATCAGCTCCGGCCGCGCGGTAATAATGGGCGGGATGTTTTCGCTGCGGGTCAGCACGCGTATTAATCCGGCGCCGCTGCGCAACGCGGCCTCTCCGGTCATACGAATCGCACCTGCCGTGCCGCGATCGCCGCCGATAATCAGCAGTCGGCCATGGTCGCCCTTATGGGACGTGGGACGGCGCGGCGGCAGCCACTGTGCAAGCAGGGAGGCATCAAAGCGGGTGATGTGGGTATCCTGTCCGGCCAGCCAGTTTTCCAGCCCCAGGGCGTTGTGGTGTAACGTGCCCACGACATCCCGCGCTTTACCGGTCAGTAAACCCGGCTTCAGGGCGATAAAGGTCACGGTGCGCGCCGCCTCAATCGACACGCCCGGCGTCGCGCCGGTTTGCGCCATCAGGCCGGAGGGAATATCCAGCGCTACCACCGGGGCGGGGTGCGCATTAGCGCGCGTAATCAGCGCGGCGACGTCATCGCGAGGCGCGCGCATCAGTCCCGTCCCCAGCAGACCGTCAACAATCACGTCGACATCCTCGGGCCAGACGATATCAGGCGCATGAATAATGCCCCCCGCATTCAGCCAGGCCTCTCTCGCCATGCCCGCTTCTTCCGGTAACGGCTTGTCGCTCTCCAGCGCCAGCAGGGTGACGCGCAGCCCCGCCGCCACCGCAAGACGAGCCACCACATAACCATCGCCACCGTTATTGCCGTGCCCGCACAGGATCAGATAGTGCGAAGCCTCCGGATAAGCCGTGCGCGCCACGTTAAACGCCGCCTCGCCCGCGCGCTGCATCAGTTCGTAAAGGGTAATGCCGAGGCTATCTGCGGCCTCTTTCTCGGCCCGACGGAGGTCATCCGCATGCCAGATGGAATGTGGTATACTTGCGGGGTTTTTCTTCACAGTATGGTCCGTCATGTCACAGCCCCTCGATCTCAATGAATTAGCGCGAAAAATAAAACAGTGGGGTGCTGAACTGGGCTTCCAGAAGGTCGGTATTACTGACACCGACCTCTCTGCCAGCGAGCCTAAGCTCCAGGCATGGCTGGATAAACAATACCACGGCGAGATGGAGTGGATGGCGCGTCACGGTATGATGCGTGCCCGCCCCCACGAGCTGTTGCCGGGTACGCTGCGCGTTATTAGCGTACGCATGAACTATCTGCCTGCTAACGCGGCCTTTGCGCGCACGCTAAAAAATCCTTCGCTGGGTTACGTCAGCCGATACGCTCTGGGACGTGACTACCATAAACTTCTGCGCAACCGTCTAAAAAAGCTCGGGGAAACCATTCAGCAGCACTGTGTTTCGCTGAATTTTAGACCCTTTGTCGATTCTGCGCCTATTCTTGAGCGCCCGATCGCCGAAAAAGCCGGGCTCGGCTGGACAGGTAAGCACTCACTTATCTTAAGCCGCGACGCGGGCTCATTCTTTTTCCTGGGTGAACTGCTGATTGATTTACCCCTGCCGGTAGACGGTCCGGTGGAAGAAGGCTGTGGTCGCTGTGTGGCCTGTATGACCATCTGCCCAACGGGCGCTATTGTCGAACCGTATACCGTTGATGCGCGCCGCTGTATCTCTTATCTCACTATCGAGCTGGAAGGCGCCATTCCAGAGGAATTTCGTCCGCTTATCGGCAACCGCATCTACGGCTGTGATGACTGTCAGCTGATTTGTCCGTGGAACCGTTATTCACAGTTGACGGACGAAGAAGACTTCAGTCCGCGCAAGGCGTTACATGCCCCGCAGTTGATCGAACTGTTCGCCTGGAGCGAAGCCTGGTTCCTGAAGGTGACGGAAGGTTCCGCCATACGTCGTATCGGCCACCTGCGCTGGCTGCGTAATGTGGCCGTTGCGCTGGGGAATGCCCCGTGGGATGAAGCAAATCTTCAGGCGCTCGAAAGCCGCAGAGGTGAGCACCCACTTCTTGATGAGCACATAGAATGGGCGATTGCGCAGCAAATTGAGAAGCGAAATGCGGGTGTGGTTGAAGTGCAGTTACCGAAGAAACAGCGCCTGGTCAGGGTGATTGAAAAAGGGCTGCCGCGGGATGTGTGATATATTCACAGGCTGTGAATAAAAATAAGAATTCAGGCGCCATCAGCTCTGGCAAACAGGTCAAGTGATCTAAATAACATTTTGAAATCAAATTTTCTTCATAAATTACAGGGAATTACGAAGATATTATTCACCCTGCTAACATTTCGTACAGACTGGTTTTATCACGGTTTCTGTGGATAACTCTGTTCACAAGAGTATTTCAGACATAATAGAAAACGTCCCCAACGAAGCACTTCGCTGTGGATAATCTGGAGATGAAGAAGAATTTGGAGCGGGAAACGAGACTCGAACTCGCGACCCCGACCTTGGCAAGGTCGTGCTCTACCAACTGAGCTATTCCCGCTTGGGTGTTCTGGTGCTGGCGTATCTTGCGATACTTTTCAAATTTTGGAGCGGGAAACGAGACTCGAACTCGCGACCCCGACCTTGGCAAGGTCGTGCTCTACCAACTGAGCTATTCCCGCAAATCTGTACTGCTTTTGTTGCTGTCGTAACGTGTAATTCTCTGTCGTTACGGGAGGCGCATTATACGAGAAATCCGTTTAGCTGCAACCCCCCTCAAAGCGATTTTTTTGAAATTCAGTTCAAGTGCTTATTTAATCGGCAAGCTGAACAATTTAGCGACAAAAACCCGGCCACGCAAGGCGCCGGATCGCAAAATCAGAGCTTAATAAAGTTTTCGCGATAGTACGCCAGCTCCGCAACAGACTCACGGATGTCGTCCATCGCCTGGTGCGTCCCCTGCTTTGTAAAGCCGTCGAGAATTTCCGGTTTCCAGCGGCGGGCCAGCTCTTTCAGGGTGCTCACATCCAGATAGCGGTAGTGGAAGTAGGACTCCAGCTCCGGCATGTACTTAAACAGGAAACGACGATCCTGACCAATGCTGTTGCCACAGATAGGCGATTTTCCTGCCGGCACCCACTGCTTCAGAAATTCAAGCGTCGCCAGCTCCGCTTCGCGGTCGCCCAGGGTGCTGGCCTTCACGCGTTCCACCAGCCCGCTGCCGGTATGGGTACGCACGTTCCACTCATCCATCAGCGCAAGCTGGTCATCGGACTGGTGCACGGCAATCGTTGGGCCTTCCGCCAGAATATTGAGATTGGCATCGGTGACCAGTGTGGCGATCTCAATAATGCGATCGCGCTCGGGATCCAGGCCGGTCATCTCCAGATCGATCCAAATCAGGTTGTTTTCGTCCGCGCTCATGTTATTTTCCACCCTTCTCGCATAACCGGCAGTAGCAGGTTAACTAGTATTAATTAGAGTGTATCATAGAGGTTTTGCCCGCTACGGGCGACCAGGAGCCAGCGCGATTGAGTAAAAATAAACTCTCCAAAGGGCAGCAGCGCCGCGTGAATGCAAATCACCAGCGCCGTCTTAAAACCACTACGGAGAAGCCCGATTACGACGACAACCTGTTTGGCGAAGCGACAGAAGGCGTTGTGATTAGCCGCTTCGGCATGCACGCCGATGTCGAATCCGCCGACGGGGATATCCACCGTTGCAATATCCGTCGCACCATCCGTTCCCTGGTGACCGGTGACCGCGTGGTCTGGCGTCCAGGTAAAGAGGCGGCGGAAGGGGTAACGGTTAAAGGCATCGTAGAAGCCGTGCATGAACGCACGTCGGTTCTGACCCGTCCAGATTTCTACGACGGCGTGAAGCCCATTGCCGCCAACATTAACCAGATCGTGATCGTTTCGGCGATTTTGCCTGAGCTTTCGCTCAATATTATTGACCGTTATCTGGTGGCCTGCGAAACGCTACAGGTTGAGCCGCTCATCGTGCTGAATAAAATCGATCTGCTGGATGACGAGGCCATGGCCTTTGTAAATGAGCAGATGGATATTTACCGCAACATTGGCTATCGCGTGTTGATGGTTTCCAGCCGCACCAAAGATGGCCTGAAGCCGTTAGAAGATGCGCTGACCGACCGCATCAGCATCTTTGCGGGGCAGTCCGGCGTAGGTAAATCGAGCCTGCTTAACAACCTGCTCGGCCTTCAGCAAGAGATCCTGACCAACGATGTGTCTGACGTCTCGGGCCTGGGCCAGCACACCACCACTGCCTCACGTCTCTATCACTTCCCGCACGGTGGCGATGTGATTGACTCCCCGGGCGTGCGTGAGTTTGGTCTCTGGCACCTCGAGCCGGAACAAATCTTTAACGGATTTGTCGAATTCCATGACTATTTAGGCGCTTGCAAATACCGCGACTGTAAACATGACAACGATCCGGGCTGCGCTATCCGCGAAGCGGTAGAGAACGGAGAAATTGCGGAAACCCGTTTCGAAAATTACCACCGTATTCTCGAAAGCATGGACCAGGTAAAAACGCGTAAAAACTTTTCTGATTCTGATAACTGACAACTAAGCTAAGCGTCGCTAAAATCGTCCCCTTTTTTCAGGTTCCGGCAGCGTAATGCCGGATCAGGAACGACAAAACAATGGCCTGGAGGCTACCTTGTTAAACTCATTTAAACTTTCGCTTCAATACATTCTGCCGAAACTGTGGCTCACTCGCCTGGCGGGCTGGGGCGCGAGCAAACGAGCGGGCTGGCTGACCAAACTGGTCATCGACCTGTTCGTGAAATACTACAAGGTCGACATGAAAGAAGCGCAGAAGCCGGATACGGCAAGCTACCGCACCTTCAACGAATTTTTTGTGCGTCCGCTGCGCGACGAAGTGCGCCCGCTGAATACCGACCCGAACGTGCTGGTGATGCCAGCGGACGGCGTGATCAGCCAGCTGGGTAAAATTGAAGACGACAAAATTTTGCAGGCGAAAGGCCATAACTACAGCCTGGAAGCGCTGCTGGCCGGTAACTACATAATGGCCGATCTGTTCCGTAACGGGACTTTCGCGACCACCTATCTCTCCCCACGCGACTACCACCGCGTGCATATGCCGTGTAACGGTATTCTGCGCGAGATGATCTACGTGCCGGGGGATCTGTTCTCCGTAAACCACCTGACGGCGCAAAACGTTCCTAACCTGTTTGCCCGTAACGAGCGCGTCATCTGCCTGTTTGATACTGAATTTGGCCCAATGGCGCAGATTCTGGTGGGTGCTACCATTGTAGGCAGCATCGAAACCGTCTGGGCGGGCACCATTACGCCGCCGCGCGAAGGCGTGATCAAGCGCTGGACCTGGCCTGCCGGCGAAGAAGAAGGTTCTGTGGCCCTGCTGAAAGGTCAGGAAATGGGTCGCTTCAAGCTGGGCTCAACGGTCATCAACCTGTTCGCACCGGGCAAAGTTAACCTGGTCGACGAGCTGGAAAGCCTGTCCGTGACCAAACTCGGCCAGCCTCTGGCAGTATCGACGGAGGTCTTTGTGACGCCAGAGGTTGCGCCTGCCCCGTTGCCGGAAGAAGAGATCAAAGCCGAGCACGACGCCAGCCCGCTGGTTGACGACAAAAAAGACGAAGGCTAACAACAGAAGGATCGCTGACGTGCGCCCGATTATCGTATTACTGATGGCCTGGTGCCTCAGCATGGGGGCGTACGCAGCGACGGCCCCCGACGCCAAACAGATAACCCAGGAGCTGGAGCAGGCAAAAGCGGCGAAACCCGCTCAGCCGGAGACCGTTGAGTCGCTCCAGTCTGCACTGAACGCGCTTGAGGAACGAAAGGGTTCCCTTGAGCGCGCGCAGCAGTATCAGCAGGTTATCGACAACTTCCCCAAACTCTCTCAGACCCTGCGCTCGCAGCTAAACAACCTGCGCGATGAACCACGCCAGGTCCCCGCGGGGATGACGTCCGAGGCGCTGAATCAGGAGATCCTGCAAGTCAGCAGCCAACTGCTGGAAAAAAGCCGTCTGGCGCAGCAGGAGCAGGAACGGGCGCGTGAAATTGCCGATTCCCTCAGTCAGCTTCCACAGCAGCAAACCGATGCCCGCCGTCAGTTAAATGAGGTGGAACGCCGCATCGGGACGCAGACAGGCAGCACACCGCAGAATCAGGCGCAAAATCTTGGGTTGCAGGCGGAATCCGCCAGACTAAAAGCGCTGGTTGATGAACTGGAGCTGGCGCAGCTTTCCGCTAACAACCGCCAGGAGCTGTCGCGGATGCGTTCTGAGGTGGCGCAGAAGCAGAGCCAGCAGCTGGATGCGTATCTCCAGGCGCTGAGAAATCAACTCAACAGCCAGCGTCAGCGTGAAGCTGAACGTGCGCTGGAAAGCACCGAGTTACTGGCCGAAAACAGTGCTAACCTGCCCGACAGCATCGTCGCCCAGTTTAAGGTTAACCGCGAGCTTTCTGCCGCGCTGAATCAGCAGGCGCAGCGCATGGATTTGGTGGCCTCGCAGCAGCGTCAGGCCACCAATCAAACCCTCCAGGTTCGTCAGGCGCTCAACACGCTGCGTGAACAGTCCCAGTGGCTTGGCTCGTCTAACCTGTTGGGCGAAGCGTTACGCGCCCAGGTGGCTCGTCTGCCAGAGATGCCAAAACCGCAGCAGCTTGATACGGAGATGGCGCAGTTGCGCGTTCAGCGTCTTCATTATGAAGATCTCCTCAACAAGCAGCCGCAAATCCGCCAGATCCGTCAGGCTGACGGACAGCCGCTCACCGGCGAGCAAAGTCGTATTCTGGAAGCGCAACTGCGCACCCAACGCGAACTGCTCAATTCCCTGTTGCAGGGAGGCGATACGCTGATCCTTGAGCTGACTAAGCTGAAAGTCTCGAATAGCCAGCTGGAGGATGCGCTGAAAGAGGTCAACGAAGCCACGCACCGTTACCTTTTCTGGACGTCCGACGTGCGGCCGATGACCTTCGCCTGGCCGATTGAGATTGTGCAGGATCTGCGCCGCCTCATTTCATTGGACACCTTCAGCCAGCTGGGCCTCGCCAGCGTAATGATGATAACCAGCAAGGAGACCATCTTCCCGCTGCTGGGGGCGCTGATTCTGGTGGGCTTCAGTATTTATTCCCGTCGTCACTTTACCCGTTTCCTTGAGCGCTCCAGCGCCCGAGTGGGAAAAGTAACCCAGGATCACTTCTGGCTGACGTTGCGTACGGTGTTCTGGTCAATTCTGGTCGCGTCTCCGCTGCCGGTGCTGTGGATGACGCTCGGATACGGCCTGCGTGAAGCCTGGCCCTACCCGCTTGCCGTCGCGATTGGCGATGGCGTGACCGCCACCGTTCCGCTGCTGTGGGTGGTGATGATTTGCGCCACGTTTGCGCGGCCAAATGGTCTGTTCATCGCTCACTTTGGCTGGCCGCATAATCGCGTTGCGCGGGCGATGCGTTACTACCTGATGAGTATCGGGCTGATTGTGCCGCTGATTATGGCGTTGATCATGTTCGATAATCTCAATGACCGGGAGTTCTCCGGCTCGCTGGGACGGCTGTGCTTTATGCTGATCTGCGGGGCGTTAGCGGTAGTGACGCTCAGCCTGAAACGCGCCGGGATCCCGCTCTATCTCGACAAGACCGGCAGCGGCGATAACATGTTTAACCGTCTGCTGTGGAACCTGCTGCTCAGCGCGCCGCTGGCGGCGATGCTGGCGGCAGCGGTCGGTTATCTCGCCACGGCGCAGGCGCTGCTCGCCCGACTGGAAACGTCGGTGGCTATCTGGTTCCTGCTGCTGGTGGTCTACCATGTTATTCGCCGCGGCATGCTGATCCAGCGTCGTCGTCTGGCGTTTGACCGTGCCAAACACCGTCGCGCAGAAATTCTGGCCCAGCGCGCGCGGGGTGAAGAAGAGCCGAACCACGTCAACAGCACCGAAGGGACCACAGACGCCGATGACGTCGAACTGGATCTGGATGCGATCAGTACCCAGTCCCTGCGGCTGGTACGCTCAATTCTGATGCTGGTTGCCCTGCTGTCGGTGATCTTCCTGTGGTCGGAAATCCACTCCGCGTTTGGCTTCCTGGAGAACATCTCTTTATGGGATGTGACGTCCACGGTGCAGGGGGTCGAAAGTCTGGAGCCCATCACCTTAGGGGCCGTGCTGATTGCGATTCTGGTGCTGATCATCACCACGCAGCTGATCCGTAACTTCCCTGCCCTGCTGGAGCTGGCGCTGTTGCAGCATCTGGATTTAACCCCCGGCACGGGCTATGCGATCACCACCATCACCAAGTATTTAATCATGCTGTTTGGTGGGCTGGTTGGCTTCTCGATGATTGGTATCGAATGGTCAAAACTGCAATGGCTCGTTGCCGCCCTGACCGTAGGCCTGGGTTTTGGTTTACAGGAGATTTTTGCCAACTTCGTTTCTGGTCTGATCATTCTGTTTGAAAAGCCGATTCGAATTGGCGATACGGTGACCATCCGCGATCTCACCGGCAGCGTCACCAGGATCAACACCCGCGCCACCACCATCAGTGACTGGGACCGTAAAGAGATCATCGTCCCGAACAAGGCGTTTATCACCGAGCAGTTTATCAACTGGTCGCTGTCCGACTCCGTCACGCGTGTGGTGCTGACCGTACCCGCTCCGTCGGATGCCAACAGCGAAGAGGTGACGCAGATCCTCTATACGGCTGCTGAACGCTGTTCGCTGGTAATCGACAACCCGCCGCCGGAAGTGTTCCTGGTTGATTTGCAGCAGGGGATCCAGATTTTCGAGCTGCGTATCTACGCCGCCGAGATGGGACACCGTATGCCGCTGCGCCATGAGATCCACCAGTTGATTCTGGCTGGCTTCCGCGAGCACGGAATTGATATGCCGTTCCCACCGTTCCAGATGCGTCTGGAAACGCTGGACGGACGTAAGACGGGAAGAACGTTGACGTCAGCGGCGCGTACGCGCCCGGCGGGAAGTTTGTAATCCTTTCCCCCTCCCCGTCGGGAGGGGGTCAATCCTTTATGCCACTTCTGCTACACAGGCCTTCGAGCGACGACGGTAATGCTCATAAATCCCCATTGCCAGCAGCGAGAAGAAGATCGGTCCGCCAACCATCCACAGCGTGCTGTTCCAGTCATTTGCCTCAACCACGGGCTGAATGACGGTAAAGATATTAGCGAACGCGACGACCAGCACCACAACAGTGGTCGCCAGCAGCGTCGCCGCGCGGGTTTTGAAGATCACAAATGGCCGCTCCAGATCCTGCTTCGCCTTAAAGAACGGGAACGCCAGGGTCAGGAACAGATACGGCAGCGTCATCGATACGTTCGCCATCAGGGTCAGCTTGTTATAGAACGCCGACGCGGTATCACCGCCGAAGGATACCAGCAGAATGAACACGCACACCAGCAGGCACTGCATCCACATCGCGTTGGCAGGCATACCGGCAGCGTTCAGCTGCGTCATACGTGCGGGCCACAGCGCCTTTGGCGTCCCCTGAATAATCGCTTTCAGCGGCGAGTAGATCAGCGTGAAGAATGCGCCAGTATAGGCGAGGAACATCGACAAACCGGTAATCCGCGCAAACCAGATCCCCAGGGTGGCCGACGTTTCCGGCGCGAGATCCATGGCGTTGCCCAGCGTCACCCCCAGGCTTTTCATCAGCACGTAGGTAATGTTGCCGAGGTTGGTGGTGTTATTGCTCAACACCTGCTGCCAGTTGGTGCTGACGCCCCAGAGGAAAATCGCCAGTGAGTAGCCAATAGAAATGACGATGGCGGCAAAGATAATACCTTTGGCGAAGTTCTTTTCCGGATTTTCGGTTTTGTCGACCAGCCCGCCCACGGCTTCAATTCCACCGTAAGCAAAGATGGCAAACACCACGAAGGAGAGCATGGCCAGCCCGGACTGGTAACCCGGATTAGGCGATGAAACGAAGTTGACTTCCTGTGCGAAATGCCCGCCGTTCAGGCACAGAATGGCGATGCTGACCAGCAGCAGCACCAGGTTCAGGCACATCACGGAAATACCGCCAACGGCAGTGATACGGGCAATTTTGTTGATGCCTTTCGAGGCCACCAGGGTGACCACCACCATCCAGCACACTGCCAGAATACCGACCACCTGCGTGGAGCTCAGCCCCGCCAGAGACCAGACCTGCGTTTTATCCGCACCGAAGAGAAACGTTGAGAACGGCACCCAAACCTTGGCCGCCGTGCTGACCATCCAGACGACGTAGGATGAAAACCACATGAACGTACCGATAAACGCGTAACGCGGACCGACGCTGTTGTTCATCCACGAATAGATGCCGCCCTCTTCTTTCCGGTACGCCGAGCCCATCTCCGCCATCATCAGCGCAAACGGGATAAAGAAGAACAGAGCGGAAACGATATAAAACGGCGTCGCGCTGTAGCCCATCAGATAAAACGCGGACGGGCTATTGGCAAAGCCAAAGACTGACGTAAAAATCATCAGAATGAGCCCGGTAAGGGTCATTTTTTTGAGTGAGTGAGACATATAACCATCCGAAACGGAATTAAACTGCGCGGATGGTAGCAGATGACCAGACAAACAATGTGGCTATCCGAGTCAAATTAAGAAAAAGACCCGTATAGAGAGAAATGAGCAGTTTTTAATGTGGCAGAGTTAAATGATCGAGTAGGCCGGGTAAGCGCAGCGCCACCCGGCATTTTTTCAGGCGCGATCGACCGTAAAGGCAATCACATCGCCCAGGTGCTCGGCACCCAGCGCCAGCATGATCAGACGATCCACACCCAGCGCCACGCCGGAGCAGTCCGGCAGACCGGCTTTAAGCGCTTCCAGCAGATGAGTATCAATCGGCTGCTGCGGCAGACCGCGCGCGTTGCGCTTGCGGTTATCCTGCTCGAAACGCTGCTGCTGTTCGCGCGCGTCGGTCAGCTCGTGGAAACCGTTCGCCAGCTCGATGCCTTTGAAATACACCTCAAAACGCTCCGCCACGCGGTGATCTTCGGTGCTGATCTGCGCCAGTGAGGCCTGGCTGGCCGGGAAGTGATAGACAAACGTCGGACGATCTTTGCCAATCTGCGGTTCAACACCAAAGGTGAACAGCAGTTGCAGCAGCGTGTCGCGATCCTCTTCGTTATCCGCCACGTTGCTCAGATCCAGTTTTGCCGCCACTTCACGCAGCTGTGTTTTATCAGCCGACAGCGGATCGATTTCCAGATGGCGCTGGAAGGCCTGCTGATAGGAGAGCGTTTCAGCTTCCGCGCAATCCAGCACCTGTTGCAGCAGATCGTCAACTTCGTTCATCAGACGATACATGTCGTAGTGCGGGCGGTACCACTCCAGCATGGTGAATTCCGGATTATGGTGTCGGCCCATCTCTTCATTACGGAAGCTACGGCACAGCTGATAGACCGGACCACACCCGGCCGCCAGCAGACGCTTCATATGGTATTCCGGGCTGGTCATCAGATACAGATTCATGCCCTGAGAGTGGCCTGGGCCAACAAAACGGGTTTCAAACGGGACCAGATGAATATCCGTGACCGTCGCCTGACTCATGCACGGCGTTTCCACCTCCAGGACGCCGCGATCGGCAAAGAAACGGCGGATCTCCGCCATAATTGCTGCGCGCTTTAGCAGGTTTGGAATGGATGCGCTCGGCTGCCAGGTGGCCGTTTCGCTCATGAGTTATTTCTCCGTTTTCAGACAAGGGCACGAAGTCTACTCGTAAGCCGGGGCAGAGACAAATTTTGCACAGTAAAAGTCCTTTTTCATTGCACAGAGAAATACTGTGACGCCATTCATTAATCACGATGATAAATCACCGCACAGAACAGCAAAAAAATCGAACACGTCAAATTTCCCTCACTTCTACGCGGTTATACTGTTTTACCCATAAAGGAGCAGTGGAATCGCTTCCGCAATCGCCCGTTCGGGCAGGTGAACGTCCTTTAGTTCATCCCGTTGCGGGAAAACAAAAATCTGGAGGAATGTCGTGCAAACTTTTCAAGCCGATCTTGCCGTAATAGGCGCTGGCGGGGCTGGATTACGCGCTGCAATTGCTGCGGCACAAGCCAATCCGAACGCTAAAATCGCATTGATTTCAAAAGTCTATCCGATGCGCAGCCACACGGTAGCCGCAGAAGGAGGATCCGCCGCCGTCGCGCAGGATCATGACAGCTTCGAATACCATTTCCACGACACGGTTGCAGGGGGCGACTGGCTTTGCGAACAGGATGTCGTTGATTACTTCGTGCACCATTGCCCAACGGAAATGACCCAGCTGGAACAGTGGGGATGCCCGTGGAGCCGCCGTCCGGACGGGAGCGTCAACGTCCGCCGCTTCGGTGGCATGAAGATCGAACGCACCTGGTTTGCCGCCGATAAGACCGGCTTCCACATGCTGCACACCCTGTTCCAGACCTCCCTCCAGTTCCCACAAATCCAGCGCTTTGACGAACATTTCGTTCTCGACATTCTGGTCGACGACGGTCATGCGCGCGGACTGGTGGCAATGAACATGATGGAAGGCACGCTTGTCCAGATCCGCGCTAACGCGGTGGTGATGGCAACGGGCGGCGCGGGCCGCGTATACCGCTACAACACCAACGGCGGCATCGTCACCGGTGACGGTATGGGCATGGCGCTCAGCCACGGCGTCCCGCTGCGTGATATGGAGTTCGTCCAGTATCACCCAACCGGTCTGCCGGGCTCTGGTATTCTGATGACGGAAGGCTGCCGCGGTGAAGGCGGTATTCTGGTCAACAAAAACGGCTATCGCTATTTGCAGGATTACGGCATGGGTCCGGAAACCCCGCTTGGCGAGCCGAAAAACAAATACATGGAACTCGGCCCACGCGACAAAGTTTCTCAGGCTTTCTGGCACGAGTGGCGCAAAGGCAACACCATCTCAACGCCGCGCGGCGACGTGGTGCATCTCGACCTGCGTCATCTCGGCGAGAAGAAACTGCTGGAGCGTCTGCCGTTTATCTGCGAGCTGGCGAAAGCCTATGTGGGCGTCGATCCGGTGAAAGAGCCGATCCCGGTGCGTCCAACCGCGCACTACACCATGGGCGGTATCGAAACCGACCAGCAGTGCGAAACCCGCATCAAAGGGCTGTTTGCGGTGGGCGAGTGTTCCTCCGTCGGTCTGCACGGCGCAAACCGTCTGGGCTCGAACTCGCTGGCTGAGCTGGTGGTCTTTGGTCGCATGGCGGGCGAACGTGCGATGGAGCGTGCCGCAACGGCAGGTGAAGCTAACAGCGCGGCGCTGGATGCGCAGGTTGCAGACGTCGAAAAACGCCTGAAAGACCTGGTGAACCAGGAAGGTAACGAAAACTGGTCGAAGATCCGCGACGAAATGGGGCTGTCGATGGAAGAAGGCTGCGGGATCTACCGTACGCCAGAGCTGATGCAGAAAACCGTCGACAAGCTGGCCGAGTTGCAGGAGCGCTTCAAACGCGTGCGCATCACCGACACCTCCAGCGTCTTCAATACCGATCTGCTTTATACCATTGAACTGGGCCACGGCCTGAACGTCGCAGAATGTATGGCCCATTCCGCCCTGGCGCGTAAAGAGTCCCGCGGCGCGCACCAGCGCCTGGATGAGGGCTGCACCGAACGTGACGACGTCAATTTCCTTAAACACACTCTCGCCTGGCGCGATGCGGATGGCACTACGCGACTGGACTACAGCGACGTGAAAATCACCACGCTGCCACCGGCGAAACGCGTGTACGGTGCAGAAGCAGAAGCCGCCGATAAGAAGGAGAAGGCGAATGGCTGAGATGCAAAAACTGAAAATTGAAGTGGTGCGCTACAATCCGGAAGTGGACGCCGCGCCGCACAGCGCTTTCTATGAAGTCCCTTACGACGAGCAAACCTCCCTGCTGGATGCGCTCGGCTATATCAAAGATAACCTGGCCCCAGACCTGAGCTACCGCTGGTCCTGCCGCATGGCAATTTGCGGCTCCTGCGGCATGATGGTCAACAAGGTGCCAAAGCTGGCGTGTAAAACCTTCCTGCGTGATTACACCAAAGGTATCAAGGTTGAAGCGCTGGGCAACTTCCCGATTGAGCGCGATCTGGTGGTCGACATGACCCACTTTATCGAAAGCCTCGAAGCGATTAAGCCGTACATCATCGGCAACCCGCGCACGCCGGATCAGGGGCCAAACACCCAGACGCCCGCGCAGATGGCGAAATACCATCAGTTCTCCGGCTGCATCAACTGCGGCCTGTGCTACGCCGCCTGTCCGCAGTTTGGCCTGAACCCTGAGTTCATCGGCCCGGCCGCCATTACCCTGGCGCACCGCTATAACGAAGACAGCCGGGACCACGGTAAAAAAGAACGTATGGCGCAGCTTAACAGCCAGAACGGGGTCTGGACCTGCACATTCGTGGGCTACTGCTCCGAAGTGTGTCCGAAGCACGTCGACCCGGCCGCCGCTATTCAGCAGGGGAAAGTGGAAAGCTCGAAAGACTTTCTTATCGCTACCCTGAAACCACGCTAAGGAGTGCATGATGACGACTAAACGCAAAGCCTACGTGCGGCCAATGCCGTCCACCTGGTGGAAAAAACTGCCGTTTTATCGCTTCTATATGCTGCGTGAAGGCACGGCTGTTCCCGCGGTCTGGTTCAGCCTCGAACTGCTGTACGGGGTTTATGCCCTCAAGCACGGCCCGGAAGCCTGGGCCAGTTTTGTGGGCTTCCTGCAAAACCCAATCATCGTTGTGCTGAACCTGATTGTGCTCGCCGCCGCGCTGCTTCATACCAAAACCTGGTTTGAACTGGCGCCAAAAGCAGCGAACATCATTGTAAAAGGCGAAAAAATGGGGCCAGAGCCGGTCATTAAAGGGCTCTGGGCAGTGACGGCAGTTGTCTCTGTGGTCATTCTGTTTGTCGCACTGTTCTGGTAAGGAGACTACTGTGATCAATCCAAATCCAAAACGTTCAGACGAGCCGGTCTTCTGGGGGCTGTTTGGCGCAGGCGGCATGTGGAGCGCCATTATTGCCCCGGTCATTATCCTGCTGGTCGGGATCATGCTGCCGCTGGGGCTGTTCCCGGGCGATGCGCTGAGCTATGAGCGCGTACTGGCCTTTGCGAGCAGCTTTATTGGCCGCGTGTTCATCTTCCTGATGATCGTCCTGCCGCTGTGGTGTGGTCTGCACCGTATCCACCATGCGATGCACGATCTGAAAATCCATGTGCCAAGCGGTAAATGGGTCTTCTACGGTCTGGCGACCATTCTGACGGTCGTCACGTTGATTGCCGTGGTCACCATCTGACTGAACAGGCCCGCCATCCGGCGGGCTTTTTACTTTTTCATCTTCTCCACCAGCCACCGGGAAAATTCGCGCATGGCTGGCGTTTCTGCCCTGGACTGCAATCGGGTCAGCCAGTAACTGCCGAGCTCAATCTGCGTCGCAAAGGGCTGCACAATGCGCTCGCTGGCTAACAGATGGGTAAACATATCGACAGGCGCAATAGCAATACCCACCCCTGCCTGAGCGGCCTCCAGCATGGTCACGGACGAATCAAATACCATCACGCGGTGCGTTGGCGAAGGGGGATGCTCGCCGGCCGCCTGCATCCACGCGGTCCACTCGTCGCGTCGGTAGGAGCGCAGCAGCGTAAACCTGAGGATGTCGGCCGGACTGTGCAGACTGGCGGCGATATCGGGCGTACACAGCGGCGCGAGCGGCGCATGACAAAGAAATTCAGCCTCGGTACCGTGCCACGCCCCGCCACCGTAGCGGATCGTATAGTCAAGCCCTTCAGCAGCCGGATCAACGCGGTTGTTATGGGTGGAAAGCTGAAGATCGATATGCGGATAGCCACGGCGAAAATCCTCCAGCTGCGAGAATAAGACCCCGGTGGCAAACGTACCCACCACGCCGATTTTCAGCTTCTCCTGCGCACGATGGTTAGCGAAGCGATCCAGCATTCCGGCTATACGATCGAACGAATCATTCAGCACCGGCAGTAAATTTTCGCCCTCGGTAGTCAACATCAGCCCGCGCGACACGCGAATGAACAGCTGACAGTTCAGGTGCTGCTCCAGCGTTTTCACATGCTGGCTAATAGCCGAATGCGTCACGTTCAGTTCAATGGCCGCATGCGTAAAACTGAGATGTCTTGCGGCAGCCTCAAAAGCCCGAAGCGAATTGAGGGGTAGATAGCTTCGCGTCATGGTCGCTTCCGTTAGAAAAATTAACAGCTAATGCTAAATTTAACCGTTTGTCAGGCACAGTCAAATCCAACAGACTACGCCTGTCTGACGGGCCCGGACATCCCCTTGACTCGCTATTACGGAAGATTACTGATGATGAAAAAATCCCTTTGCTGCGCCCTGCTGCTCGGCATCTCTTGCTCTGCTCTCGCCACGCCAGTGTCAGAAAAACAGCTGGCGGAGGTGGTCGCGAATACGGTTACCCCGCTGATGAAAGCCCAGTCTGTTCCAGGCATGGCGGTGGCCGTTATTTATCAGGGAAAACCGCACTATTACACGTTTGGCAAGGCCGATATCGCGGCGAATAAACCCGTTACGCCTCAGACCCTGTTCGAGCTGGGTTCTATAAGTAAAACCTTCACCGGCGTTTTAGGTGGGGATGCCATTGCTCGCGGTGAAATTTCGCTGGACGATCCGGTGACCAGATACTGGCCACAGCTGACGGGCAAGCAGTGGCAGGGTATTCGTATGCTGGATCTCGCCACCTACACCGCTGGCGGCCTGCCGCTACAGGTACCGGATGAGGTCACGGATAACGCCTCCCTGCTGCGCTTTTATCAACACTGGCAGCCGCAGTGGAAGCCTGGCACAACGCGTCTTTACGCCAACGCCAGCATCGGTCTTTTTGGTGCGCTGGCGGTCAAACCTTCTGGCATGCCCTATGAGCAGGCCATGACGACGCGGGTCCTTAAGCCGCTCAAGCTGGACCATACCTGGATTAACGTGCCGAAAGCGGAAGAGGCGCATTACGCCTGGGGCTATCGTGACGGTAAAGCGGTGCGCGTTTCGCCGGGTATGCTGGATGCACAAGCCTATGGCGTGAAAACCAACGTGCAGGATATGGCGAACTGGGTCATGGCAAACATGGCGCCGGAGAACGTTGCTGATGCCTCACTTAAGCAGGGCATCGCGCTGGCGCAGTCGCGCTACTGGCGTATCGGGTCAATGTATCAGGGTCTGGGCTGGGAGATGCTCAACTGGCCCGTGGAGGCCAACACGGTGGTCGAGGGCAGCGACAGTAAGGTAGCGCTGGCGCCGTTGCCCGTGGCAGAAGTGAATCCACCGGCTCCCCCGGTCAAAGCGTCCTGGGTCCATAAAACGGGCTCTACTGGCGGGTTTGGCAGCTACGTGGCCTTTATTCCTGAAAAGCAGATCGGTATTGTGATGCTCGCGAATACAAGCTATCCGAACCCGGCACGCGTTGAGGCGGCATACCATATCCTCGAGGCGCTACAGTAAAACATTGCCGGGTGGCGCTGCGCTTACCCGGCCTACACAATACGTGAACTTTGTAGGCCGGGTAAGGCGAAGCCGCCACCCGGCAAAACACCCTGCACAATCTCCCGCATTTTCCTTGCTGTCATCTACACTTAACAAAAAACAGTAAGGAAACTCCTATGCGCATTCTGCCTGTTATTGCCGCAGTAACAGCCGCGTTTTTAGTGGTTGCTTGCAGTTCCCCTACTCCTCCGCCTGGCGTCACGGTAGTCAGTAATTTCGACGCACAGCGCTTCCTCGGCACCTGGTATGAAATCGCCCGAATGGACCATCAGTTCGAACGGGGCTTAGAAAAAGTCACGGTCAGCTACAGCGCGATGGATGACGGCGGGATCCGGGTCATTAACCGCGGTTATAACCCGGATCGCCAGATGTGGCAGCAGTCAGTTGGTCAGGCCTATTTCACCGGCGCGTCTAACCGCGCGGCCATGAAAGTCTCTTTCATCGGCCCATTCTACGGCGGGTATAACGTCATTGCGCTGGACAGAGAGTACCGCCATGCGCTGGTGTGTGGGCCGGATCGCAACTATCTATGGCTCCTCTCCCGCACGCCAACGATCTCGACGGAAATGAAACAGCAGATGCTGGACATAGCGACCCGGCAAGGGTTTGACGTGACGAAATTAATCTGGGTAAAACAGCTGCATTAGTGCGTACTGAGTTTTAACCCGATGATACCCGCGACGATTAACGCGAGGCTGGCGATACGCGCCAGACTCGCAGACTCCCCCAGCAGCAGAATGCCGGTAATGGCAGCTCCTACCGCGCCAATTCCAGTCCAGACAGCGTAAGCCGTTCCGACTGGCAAGGTTCGCATCGCCCATGACAGCATAACGATACTGACAATCATTGCGGCGATAGTGATGACGCTGGGCGTCAGGCGGGTAAAACCGTGGGTATATTTCAGGCCAATTGCCCATACCACTTCGAGCAAACCGGCAATAACAAGAACGATCCAGGACATATCAGGCTCCTTAACTTAACGACAAGTTGGGGCCGTCCCCGATGAATGAAGCGCTTACGGGTCGTCCCGCAAGGCTGAGGTTGCGCCTTATATTTTGGTTAGCATGGAATTTTTTTTCAAACTTTTTCTGCTGAACACGTTAAGGCAAGAAATAGCCTCAGTAAGGCACGGAGTTCAGGCATTTATGACTCATCCGACTTCTCTATGATGATAGGCTTTCTGATGGCAGGAAGCCAAACCACTAGCCGACTGCGAAAATTATATGTTCAAAATTCTTTTGATTGACCGTTGTCACTTCACCCGCACGGGATTTGAAGCCTGGCTCAATCATTCAGACCTGTTTTCGGGTCATTTCGTCGTAACCGGGGTAAATAATCTTTTCCTCGCCAGAGAGCATATCCAGCAATGGAAACCTGCGCTGGTCATCGCTGATTTATCGGGCTTCCGGCAGGATTTACACCATTTTCAGCAGCTATCTTCCCTGCTTATTGCCAGCGAAACATTGCCTTTTATTATGCTGCAATCGGGGCAGGAGCAGGAGATGACAGATTATCTTGCGCAGTTCCCGATATGGTCTTCACTCTCCAAAAATACCGATCTGGAAGGGCTGGCGGCGGTGATAAACGACGCGCTAACGACATGCGCAAGCGCGGAGCTTCCGGAAATGGCGGCACCGTTACTGACGCGTCAGGAAGAGAGAGTATTGACCCTGTGGATGGATGGTGCGAGCAACCAGAAAATTGCCAGCAATCTGCGCATTAACGGAAAAACGGTGTATACGTACAAACGCAATATCCGCATGAAGCTTCATATGGACACGCGTTACTCCCCGTTTTTATCGCTACAGGAAGTGGAGAATTGACGGTACGGTGAAGTTAGCTGCCGTACCGTCGCTTTCATTAGTTCTGAGCTTTAGTTGCTGCGCCAGAAATCGCGTTACCACCGTCGGAGATATCTTCCCCTACGCCACGGGTGGTGTTACATGCAGTCAGTACCGAAGAAAGCACCAGAACAGAAAAGATCGCTGCAATTGTTTTCTTAACCATAATATCTTCCTTTTATAGCCAAAGTTATTTTGTGTATAGCAACTTAAGAATAGACAAGATCTTGTCGTTTGACGGAAAAGGAAGAATTTTTAGGAAAATTAGACGGAATTAGCTGGCCGCATGGGAAATGATATGGCCGAGATCCTGAATATCTTCGCCCACGCCACGCGCGGTGTTGCAACCGGAGAGAATTGCGCTTGAGAACGCTAACAGAAGCAGAATTTTAACGGTACGTTTCATCTTCCCTGCCTGCAAAATCAGGCGCAGCGGGCGCTGCGCCTTTAATCATGACGTAAATTACTTCACGCGGGATACATATTCGCCGGAGCGGGTATCCACTTTGATCACTTCACCGATCTGTACGAACAGTGGCACTTTAACCACCGCGCCGGTAGACAGGGTGGCAGGCTTGCCGCCAGTACCTGCGGTATCACCTTTCAGACCTGGATCGGTTTCAACGATTTCCAGCTCAACGAAGTTCGGAGGCGTAACCGCGATAGGCTGACCGTTCCACAGAGTAACGATGCACTCAGCCTGATCCAGCAGCCACTTGGCGTTGTCGCCAATCGCTTTCGCGTCCGCAGACAGCTGCTCGAAGGTTTCGTTGTTCATGAAGTGCCAGAACTCACCGTCGTTGTACAGGTAAGTCAGGTTCATATCGACAACATCAGCGCCTTCAGCGGAGTCAGTAGATTTGAAGGTTTTCTCAACACGGGTACCGGTCAGCAGGCGGCGCAGCTTAACGCGTGCGAATGCCTGGCCTTTACCTGGTTTAACGAATTCGCTGGCTTCAACCGCGTACGGTTCGCCGTCCATCATGATTTTAAGACCAGCACGAAAATCGTTGCTATAGTACGTTGCCATAAGGCCCTCTAAATTTGTTAACTGGTAGCTAAGCCACAAAATGGCGCATATTGTAACCCTAAACACCCCGTCCAGAGAAGATTGGTTATCGCAACTTGCCGATGTAATCACCAGTCCTGATGAATTGCTGCGTCTTTTAGACCTCGAACAGCACGAAGCGTTGCGTGCAGGTCGTGAGGCGAAGCGCCTTTTCGCCCTGCGCGTTCCCCGCGCGTTTGTTGCCCGAATGGAAAAGGGTAACCCTGATGATCCGTTATTAAAACAAACGCTTACTTCTCAGGATGAGTTTATTACCGCTCCCGGATACAGCACCGATCCGCTGGAAGAGCAGAACAGTGTCGTCCCGGGTTTGCTGCATAAATACCGCAATCGTGCCCTGCTGCTGGTTAAGGGCGGTTGCGCGGTAAATTGCCGCTATTGCTTCCGTCGCCACTTCCCGTACGCCGAAAACCAGGGCAATAAGCGCAACTGGCAGGTGGCGCTGGAGTACATCACGGCGCACCCGGAGCTGGATGAAATCATCTTTTCCGGCGGCGACCCGCTGATGGCAAAAGATCATGAGCTGGACTGGCTGCTGACTCAGCTTGAGACCATCCCGCACATTAAGCGTCTGCGCATTCACAGCCGTTTACCGATCGTCATCCCGGCGCGTATTACCGACACCCTGGTCACGCGCCTGGAGCAGTCCCGTTTGCAGGTGCTGCTGGTGAACCATATCAACCACGCGAATGAAATTGACGCGGACTTTCGTGCGGCGATGGCGCGTATGCGAAAGGCAGGCGTGACGCTGCTCAACCAGAGCGTATTACTGCGCGGCGTGAACGACAGCGCCCGCGTGCTGGCCGATCTCAGCAATGCCTTATTTGATGCGGGCGTAATGCCCTATTACCTGCATGTTCTGGATCGCGTCCAGGGCGCGGCGCACTTCATGGTGACAGATGAAGAGGCCCGGAAGATTATGCGCGAGCTGTTAACGCTGGTTTCGGGTTATATGGTGCCGAAGCTGGCACGTGAGATTGGCGGAGAGCCGAGTAAGACGCCGCTGGATTTGCAGCTGCGGCAGCAGTAAAAAGTCAGGTGGCGCTACGCTTACCTGCCCTGGAGATAAAGCGGCAGCGCCATCAAAAAGTTATATCAGTTCGGGCACTTATAGACCTGGCCGTTCATCTGGCTGGCGGTTGGCACAAAGCTGGACAGCATCCCCTGCGTCGGGCTGCTCACCCCGTAAATCACATTGCCGCCCATTGCCGCAGCCTGATTACGCAGGGCATTGGCCGCACCGCGCATAGAGCCGCCCTCTTCGCCGTGCTGCCCCGACATCCAGTTGCTTTGCTCGCCAGTGGCGGTGCCTAACAGCTGGCATTCGCTGCCCGGCTTATCTTCCACAAAGCGAACGCTCTGGCCCGCTGCCGTCAGCTCATTGCTGGTGCTACAACCCGCCAGCAGCAATGCTGCACCTACAATCCCTGCACAGACTTTTATGCGCATGTTATTCCTCGTTTTCAATAAGCTGGACAGTAGTTGTCCGCGTGTAAACCTTATACTAAAAAGATGACCAAAAGAAAAATGCTGAGCATTTCTGCGAGCCAGATTCCGCTCGCACTCCTCCGACATCTTAAATGAATTCTGATAATAACCTTTGGGATATCGTGTTTTAGCCCCCGATCGTTTTTAGTGATGCGACGTACAACTTTTGTACGCGACTCAAAAAAGGGGGTTTCATGAGTGCATCATCCTCAGGAGAGGAAAAAGTAACCTGGGTGGGCTATCTGGCGTTCGTGCTCACCATCGTATTTTTCTCAGGTTTTTTCGCCAAAAGTACCGAATGGTGGCGCGTGCTGGATTTTACCGTGCTGAACGGCAGCTTTGGACCGGTGAACGGCGCGCTGACGTTTCGCGGTGAGGGCGGCACAGGAGCGAAAGACGGTTTTTTATTTGCCCTTGAACTGGCGCCCTCGGTCATTTTATCGCTCGGGATCATTGCCGTTACCGAGGGGCTGGGCGGGCTGCGCGCCGCACAACAGCTCATGACGCCCATTCTGCGTCCGCTGCTCGGCGTGCCGGGCATCTGCTCTCTGGCGCTTATCGCCAACCTGCAAAATACCGATGCAGCCGCAGGGATGACCAAAGAGTTGACTGACGAAGGGGCGATTACTGACCATGAACGCGCCATTTTCGCCACCTTCCAGACCAGCGGTAGCGCCATTATTACCAACTATTTTTCTTCTGGTGCCGCACTCTTTACCTTTATTACCGTCCCAGTGATCACGCCGCTTGCCGTCATTCTGGTGTTCAAATTTGTTGGCGCGAACTTCCTGCGACTGTGGATCGCCCACATGGAAGTTCGCCGCGTTCAGGAGGAAAGATGATCGCCCAGCCGCGTAAAAATATCATGGACCTGTTTATCGATGGCGCCCGCCGCGGCTTTACCATCGCCACCACCAGCCTGCTGCCGAACGTGGTCATGGCGTTTGTCATCATTCAGGCGCTCAAGGTAACCGGCCTGCTGGATATTGTCGGCAGGGTATGCGAGCCCATCATGGCCCTGTGGGGGCTTCCGGGTGCGGCGGCAACGGTTCTTCTGGCCTCGGTAATGAGCATGGGCGGCGGTGTGGGGGTCTGCGCCAGTCTGGTCGCTGCCGGCACGCTCAACGGTCACGATGCCACCATCCTGCTGCCCGCCATCTATCTGATGGGTAATCCGGTGCAAAACACGGGCCGTTGCCTTGGCACCGCAGGCGTCAACCCGAAGTATTATCCGCACATCATCACTATCTGCGTCATTAACGCCCTGCTCTCAATGTGGGTGATGCAGCTACTCTTCTGAGGAGATAAAAATGGATTTTTCAGTGCTGGAACCGCACCTTTTCCGCAATGCGCAGCTTTACGCTCCCGAGGATCTTGGGCATTGCGATCTGCTGATTGCCGGAGGAAAAATCGTCGCAGTCGAAAAAGCGGGCCACGCCACAACGAGGCCAGACTGTCCTGAAAGCGATCTCGTCGGAGCGGTGGTTTGTCCGGGGTTTATCGATCAGCATGTACACCTGATTGGCGGCGGCGGTGAAGCCGGTCCCCACACCCGGACGCCAGAGGTGCGATTGTCTGCGCTGGTGGCGGCTGGCATCACCTCCGTTGTTGGCCTGCTGGGCACCGACGGCGTGACCCGCCATCCCGAGTCGCTGCTGGCGAAAACGCGGGCGCTAGAGCATGAAGGGATCAGCACGTGGATGCTGACAGGCGCGTATGGCCTGCCTTCTCCGACGATTACCGGCAGTATCGAAAAGGATGTGGCGCTGATTGATAAAATCATTGGCGTGAAATGCGCGATTTCCGACCATCGCTCTTCCGCTCCGGCAGATGACCAGCTCGCGAATATGGCCGCCCAGTCACGCGTCGGCGGGCTGCTGGGCGCCAAAGCGGGGATATCCGTGTTTCACCTCGGCAACAGCCCGAAACTGCTGGAGCCGCTGCTTAACATCCTGAATAACGCCGACGTGCCCCGCACGAAGCTGCTGCCAACTCACGTCAACCGCGCCCAGGCACTGTTCCACGCCGCACTGGACTATGCCCGCGAAGGGGGGTACATCGACATCACCACCAGCATCAGCGAGCCTGTTGATGCCGCCACCGCTATCGCGACGGCCCGTGAAGCACAGGTGCCGTTTAACCGGCTCACGCTCAGCTCGGATGGCAACGGCAGCCAGCCGAATTTTGACGCAAATGGTAATCTTGTTGGCATTGGCGTGGCGGGATTTGAATCCCTGCTTGAGACGCTACAGCAGCTGGTCGGCCGGTATCACCTGCCGCTGGAGGAGGCGCTTCTGCCGTTTACGCGTAACGTGGCGGAGTTTCTCGGCCTGGAGCATAAAGGGCGGATCGCGCCCGGATGCGATGCCGACGTCCTTGTGCTGACCGATGATCTTAAGATCCGTGAGGTCTGGGCGAAAGGCCGCCAGATGGTGAGTGGAGGCGTTGTGTGCGTGAAAGGCACGTTTGAGTAGAAGACAATAAAAAACCCCGGGCATTGCTGCCCGGGGTTCGTTCTGAGAGGTTCAGAACAACATGATTACATCATGCCGCCCATGCCACCCATGCCACCCATACCACCAGCAGCACCTAAGTCAGGCGCGTCGCCTTTAGGCAGGTCGGTCACCATGCACTCGGTCGTGATCA
Organism: Enterobacter sp. DN; assembly: GCF_046054285.1. Classification (NCBI taxonomy): domain Bacteria; kingdom Pseudomonadati; phylum Pseudomonadota; class Gammaproteobacteria; order Enterobacterales; family Enterobacteriaceae; genus Enterobacter; species Enterobacter sp. DN. Next base: position 12,331 of record NZ_JBJJTG010000004.1, on the reverse strand, counting down.
TCAGACCAGCTACAGATGCCGCGTATTGCAGTGCAGAACGGGTCACTTTAGTTGGATCCAGGATACCGAAGTCGATCATGTTGCCGTATTCTTCAGTTGCCGCGTTGTAACCGTAGTTACCTTCACCCGCTTTCACGTTGTTCGCAACCACAGACGGCTCTTCACCGGCGTTGGACACGATCTGACGCAGAGGAGCTTCCATCGCGCGCAGCGCAACTTTGATACCCACGTTCTGGTCTTCGTTCTGAGCAGTCAGGCCAGCCAGTTTAGCGGCTACACGCACCAGCGCGACACCACCACCAGCAACCACGCCTTCTTCTACCGCAGCACGGGTCGCGTGCAGGGCATCGTCAACGCGTGCTTTCTTCTCTTTCATTTCAACTTCGGTAGCCGCACCGACTTTGATTACCGCTACGCCGCCTGCCAGTTTCGCTACGCGCTCCTGGAGTTTTTCACGGTCGTAATCGGAAGTTGCTTCTTCGATCTGCTTACGGATCTGACCAACACGGCCCTGAATAGCAGCTTCTTCACCCACACCGTCGATGATGGTGGTGGTGTCTTTGTTGATCACAACGCGTTTCGCCTGGCCCAGGTCTTCCAGGGTCGCTTTTTCCAGCTCCATACCGATCTCTTCGGAGATCACGGTACCGCCAGTCAGGGTAGCGATATCCTGAAGCATCGCTTTACGACGATCGCCGAAGCCAGGTGCTTTAACCGCTGCCACTTTCACGATGCCACGCATGGTGTTAACCACCAGAGTCGCCAGCGCTTCGCCTTCAACGTCTTCAGCAATGATTACCAGCGGCTTGCCTGCTTTCGCAACGGCTTCCAGCACTGGCAGCATTTCGCGGATGTTGGAGATTTTCTTGTCAGCCAGCAGGATGAACGGGCTTTCCAGCTCAACAGCGCCAGTTTCTGGCTTGTTGATGAAGTATGGAGACAGGTAACCGCGATCGAACTGCATACCTTCAACCACGTCCAGTTCGTCTTCCAGACCAGTACCGTCTTCAACGGTGATCACGCCTTCTTTACCGACTTTATCCATCGCTTCAGCGATCAGTTTACCTACGGTTTCGTCGGAGTTAGCGGAGATAGTACCAACCTGAGCAATGGCTTTAGAGTCAGAGCACGGTACGGACAGCGCTTTCAGTTCTTCAACAGCAGAGGCGACAGCTTTGTCGATACCACGTTTCAGATCCATTGGGTTCATGCCCGCAGCAACGGCTTTCAGGCCTTCGGTGATGATCGCCTGCGCCAGTACGGTCGCGGTGGTGGTGCCGTCACCGGCAGCGTCGTTCGCTTTAGAGGCAACTTCTTTCACCATCTGTGCGCCCATGTTTTCGAACTTGTCTTCCAGCTCGATTTCACGTGCAACAGAAACACCATCTTTGGTGATGGTTGGCGCGCCGAAGGATTTGTCCAGCACTACGTTACGGCCTTTCGGGCCCAGAGTGACTTTCACTGCGTCTGCCAGTACGTTTACGCCGCGGAGCATTTTTACACGAGCGTCGTTACCGAATTTTACGTCTTTAGCTGCCATGTTCTTATTTCCTCAAATTCGTACAGTTTCGTGCGTTAATTACGCTTCAACAATTGCCAGAATGTCGCTCTCGGACATGATCAACACTTCTTCATTGTCGATCTTCTCGGATTTCACGCCGTAGCCATCGTTGAAAATGACGATGTCACCAACTTTAACGTCCAGTGGCTGCACAGTTCCGTTTTCCAGGATGCGGCCCTTACCGACAGCGATGATTTCGCCACGCGTTGATTTTGCTGCTGCTGAACCGGTCAGAACGATGCCGCCAGCAGACTTGGTTTCAACTTCTTTACGTTTGACGATCACACGATCATGTAACGGACGAATACTCATTGATAGCTCTCCTTTGAGAAAGTCATTATCAGTTATGGATGACGCCGGTCCGCATGCGGTTTTCCGGCTAGTGCCCTGAGAGATGGGGATAGCTTTTTACCCCTTCAAGGGGTAATCGAAAAAAAATTTGCGAAAGTGTTACCATCCACTCTCTTTTGATGGTCGCGGGACGAGGTAAATGAGTGGACTCAGGCAGGAGTTGGGGCTGGCGCAGGGCATTGGCTTACTCTCAACGTCTTTATTAGGCACGGGGGTATTTGCGGTTCCCGCGCTGGCGGCATTGGTTGCCGGCAATAACAGTCTTTGGGCATGGCCGGTGCTGATCGTGCTGGTGTTTCCGGTGGCGATTGTCTTTGCCATACTCGGGCGGCACTTCCCGAGCGCAGGCGGCGTAGCGCATTTTGTCGGCATGGCGTTTGGGCCGCGGATGGAGCGCGTCACCGGCTGGCTATTTTTGTCGGTGATACCCGTTGGCCTTCCGGCAGCCCTGCATATCGCAACCGGCTTCGGACAGGCGCTGTTTGGCTGGCACGATGAACAACTGCTGCTGGCTGAACTCGGTACGCTGGCCATTGTCTGGTGGGTTGGCTCACGCGGGGCCAGTTCCAGCGCCAATCTGCAAACGCTGGTCGCCGTGTTAATTGTCGCGCTGATCGTCGCCATCTGGTTTGCGGGTGACATTACGGTGGCGGATATTCCTTTCCCCGCGATTAACGACATCGACCACGCACAGCTTTTCGCTGCACTATCCGTCATGTTCTGGTGTTTCGTCGGTCTGGAGGCGTTCGCTCATCTGGCATCCGAGTTTAAACAGCCCGAGCGTGATTTCCCCCGCGCCCTGATGATTGGCCTGCTGCTGGCGGGTACCGTGTACTGGGCCTGTACCGTACTGGTGCTGCACTTCAATGCGTTCGGTGAAGAGAAAGCCGCCGCCGCGTCGCTGCCGGGCATCGTGGTGCAGCTGTTTGGCGTTAAGGCCCTGTGGGTAGCCTGCGTGATTGGCTATCTCGCCTGCTTTGCCAGCCTCAACATCTATATTCAGAGCTTCGCCCGGCTGGTGTGGTCTCAGGCACTTTATAAACCGGATAGCCCCCTCTCACGCCTGTCAAAGCGTCAGCTTCCGGTGAATGCGCTGAATAGCGTACTGGGCTGCTGCGTGGTGAGTTCCCTGGCCATTTATCTCCTCGACATCAACCTTGACGCGCTGATTGTCTACGCCAACGGTATTTTCATCATGATCTACCTGCTGTGCATGCTGGCGGGCTGTCGGCTACTGAAAGGACGCTTTAAGGCGCTGGCGGCTGTCGGGTGTGTCCTGTGCCTGATGCTGCTGGCGATGGTGGGATGGAAGAGTGTGTACGCCATCGTCATGCTGGCGGGGCTGTGGGTGTTTTTACCGAAGCGGCAAAAGCCGCAGGCCCGGTGAGCGAGCGCCACCGGGCCACAAACTCACCGATCGTCTTTATGATCTAACCGGTCGCGCTGCTCATCCTTACGCTGATATTCCCCTTCAAAGGTATCCCCCGGGCCGGTGCTGAAACCACCGCCTGGCATACGGCTGAAACGCAGGTGCGGCAGCAGCTTCATGGTCAGATGCTTCTGCACCGGCGGCAACAGCAACAGCAGGCCGAGGAAGTCGGTGAAGAAACCAGGCAGGATCAGCAGCAAACCAGCAATAATCAGCGACACGCTTTTGATCATCTCGGCGGCCGGGCTTTCGCCTGCGGCCATCTTCTGCTGCATTAACAGGAAATTTTTGAAACCCTGATTGCGCACCAGCGACATGCCGATGACGGAGGTGAAGATCACCAGAATCAGCGTCAGCAGGACGCCCAGCACATGGGCAACCTGGATGAAAATCGAAATCTCAATGTAAACATAAAGAAAGAAAGCAATAAATGGTATCCAGCGCACTGGCATCTCCTGTGTGGCAGGTGCCTTCAGGCCCCTGACTGAATGTGTTCGCGAAGCGCGTAGATAAGAAATGGTGACGGTTAGCCAAAATTCAATCGGTTTGCACGGATATTTTTTCTGGAAATATTAAAGCGGTGACATATTTCACAGATTAATAATTATCATGAAATCGGGTCGATAATAAGTGATCCAGCTTACGGCAATTCGCTATCATCAGCATATGATCTCGAACATCTGGCCGATTGAGGGAATAATCGTCGGTCATAAAATATTCAAAACCACATATATACTGTGTGTTTAGTACAATCCATCGGCAGCTTGAAAAGAAGGTTCACATGTTAAACAACATTCGTATCGAAGAAGATTTGTTGGGTACCAGGGAAGTTCCAGCGGATGCCTACTATGGTGTTCACACTCTGAGAGCGATTGAAAACTTCTACATCAGCAACAGCAAAATCAGCGACATCCCTGAATTTGTGCGTGGCATGGTGATGGTAAAAAAAGCCGCGGCTCTGGCGAACAAAGAGCTGCAAACCATTCCTAAAAGCGCTGCAAATGCGATTATCGCCGCGTGCGATGAGGTGCTGAACAACGGCAAATGCATGGATCAGTTCCCGGTCGACGTCTATCAGGGCGGCGCGGGCACCTCCGTCAACATGAACACCAACGAAGTGCTGGCAAACATCGGCCTGGAGCTGATGGGTCATCAGAAAGGTGAATACCAGTACCTGAACCCGAACGACCACGTTAACAAATGTCAGTCCACCAACGACGCCTACCCAACCGGCTTCCGCATCGCGGTGTATGCCTCTATCGTCAAACTGGTCGACGCGATTAATCAGCTGGGCGATGGCTTCCAGCGTAAAGCCGTTGAGTTCCAGGACATCCTGAAAATGGGCCGTACCCAGTTGCAGGACGCGGTGCCAATGACCCTCGGACAGGAATTCCACGCGTTTAACGTGCTGCTGAATGAAGAGACCAAAAACCTGCTGCGCACGTCCGAACTGCTGCTGGAAGTGAACCTGGGCGCAACCGCCATCGGTACACGCCTGAACACGCCAGATGGCTATCAGCAGCTGGCGGTACAGAAGCTGGCTGAAGTGTCCAACTTGCCGGTTGTGCCTGCGGAAGACCTGATTGAAGCTACCTCAGACTGCGGCGCCTACGTGATGGTGCACAGCGCACTGAAACGTCTGGCGGTGAAACTGTCCAAAATCTGTAACGACCTGCGCCTGCTCTCCTCCGGTCCGCGCGCTGGCCTGAATGAAATCAACCTGCCAGAGTTGCAGGCGGGTTCATCCATCATGCCAGCTAAAGTGAACCCGGTGGTGCCAGAGGTGGTGAACCAGGTTTGCTTCAAGGTTATTGGTAACGATACGACCGTCACCATGGCATCCGAAGCCGGTCAGCTCCAGTTGAACGTGATGGAGCCGGTGATTGGCCAGGCGATGTTTGAATCTATCCATATTCTGACCAACGCCTGCTACAACCTGCTGGAAAAATGCATCAACGGCATCACCGCGAATAAAGAAGTGTGTGAAGGCTACGTCTATAACTCCATCGGCATCGTCACCTACCTCAACCCGTTCATCGGCCACCACAACGGCGATATCGTCGGGAAGATTTGTGCCGAAACCGGTAAGAGCGTGCGTGAGGTGGTTCTCGAGCGAGGATTGTTGACCGAAGCCGAACTGGACGATATCTTCTCCGCCCAGAACCTGATGCACCCGGCATATAAAGCGAAACGATATACCGATGAAAGCGAACAGTAACCGTTCAGGCTAAGCTTCCGAAAGGCACGTCACTTGTGACGTGCCTTTTTTCTTTATGGGCGTTACCAAAACACAACAATTCAATATCAACTTGTTAATGAGCAAGGCAGGTCTTTATGTTTGGAGCAGAACTCGTCATCGTCCTGTTGGCGATTTATTTGGGCGCACGACTCGGGGGTATCGGCATCGGTTTTGCCGGCGGTCTCGGGGTGCTTGTACTTACCCTGATCTTTCAGATTAAACCCGGCGCAATCCCTTTTGACGTTATCGAAATCATCATGGCGGTTATTGCTGCTATCGCGGCTATGCAGGTCGCAGGCGGTATGGACTACCTGGTGAGCCTGGCGGAGCGAATGCTGCGTCGCCATCCGAAATACATCACCTTCCTTGCCCCACTGGTGACCTGGTTTATGACCATTCTCGCCGGTACCGGCCATACCGCTTTCTCCACGCTGCCGGTAATCACCGAAGTGGCGAAAGAGCAGGGTATTCGCCCGTCTCGCCCTCTTTCTATTGCCGTGGTCGCCTCCCAGATTGCGATTACCGCCTCGCCTATTTCCGCGGCGGTGGTCTTCTTCGCGGGTATCCTTGAGCCGATGGGCGTAAGTTACCTGACGCTGCTGGCAATCTGTATTCCGGTCACGCTGATCGCGGTAATGATCACTGCCGTACTGTGTAACTTCCTCGGTGCCGAGCTGAAAGACGATCCGGTTTACCAGGAGCGTCTGGCAAAAGGTGAAGTGAGCCTGCGCGGTAGCCAGGTCTTCGAGCTGAAGCCGCATGCAAAACGCTCCGTGCTGCTGTTCCTGATTGGTATCGTCGCCGTGATGTTCTACGCGACCGCCATCAGCGATACGGTAGGTCTGATCCAGAACCCGGTTCTGCCGCGTAACGAAGCCATTGTGGTATTTATGCTGACCATCGCGACGCTGATCAGCATCACCTGTAAAATCGACACCAGCGAAGTGCTGAACGCCAGCACCTTCAAATCCGGCATGAGCGCCTGCGTGTGCGTGCTGGGCGTGGCGTGGCTCGGTGATACCTTTGTGAAAGCGCACATCAGCGATATCCAGACCGTTGCAGGCGACCTGCTGCACAACTATCCGTGGCTGCTGGCGGTAGTGCTGTTCTTTGCCGCGACGTTGCTGTACTCCCAGGCTGCGACCACCAAAGCGCTGATGCCTGCGGCACTAATGCTGGGCGTGACGCCGCTGACGGCGATTGCCTCTTTTGCAGCGGTTTCCGCCCTGTTCGTTCTGCCCACCTACCCAACCCTGCTGGCCGCGGTTGAGATGGATGACACCGGCTCAACCCGTATTGGTAAATACGTGTTTAACCACGCGTTCCTGATCCCGGGCGTGGTGGCGATTACGCTCTGCGTGATCCTCGGCTTTATCATCGGCGGCATTGTGCTGTAAACGATTAGCCGTTGTAAAAATAGTTAAAATCGGGCCGCTCTGCGGCCCGTTTCATTAATGACCAACCGCCTTGCGTGATATAGTGAAGACTTTCGTGATGAGGAGGTCGACTTGTGAACACGCCTGATGCTGTTGTTGTACTGTGCACCGCCCCTGATGAAGCTTCTGCCCAGGATCTGGCCGCCAAAGTGTTGGCCGAAAAACTGGCTGCCTGTGTCACACTTCTTCCCGGCGCCACCTCCCTTTATTACTGGGAAGGTAAGCTGGAGCAAGAGTACGAAGTCCAGATGTTGCTCAAAACCAACCTGACAAACCAGCAGGCGCTCCTCGACTGCCTCAAGTCTCATCATCCATACCAAACCCCGGAGCTGCTGGTTCTGCCAGTGGTCCACGGCGATAACGATTATCTCTCATGGCTCAACGCTTCATTACGCTGATCCTGCTGCTGTGCAGCACGTCAGCTTTTGCCGGATTGTTTGACGCACCCGGCCGTTCGAACTTTATTCCTGCCGACCAGGCGTTCGTTTTCGACTTTCAGCAAAACCAGCACGATCTCAGTCTCACCTGGCAGGTGAAAGAGGGTTACTACCTCTATCGCAAGCAGGTCAGCATCACGCCGGCAAAGGCGAACGTCGGCGCATTGCAGATGCCCGCTGGCGAGTGGCACGAGGACGAGTTCTACGGTAAGAGTGAAATTTATCGTCAGCGCTTAAGCGTGCCCGTCACGGTGAATCAGGCGGATAAAGGCGCTACCCTGACGGTGACGTATCAGGGCTGCGCCGATGCGGGCTTCTGCTATCCCCCTGAAACAAAGGTCGTTCCGCTTAGCGAAGTGAAAGCGGCGGCCTCCCCTCTCCCCTCAGGGGAGAGGGGTGAAGGCAAAGCCGCTTCAGACCTTCCGTTCTCAGCGCTTTGGGCGTTATTGATTGGTATCGGCATCGCCTTTACGCCCTGCGTACTGCCCATGTACCCGCTTATCTCTGGCATCGTGCTGGGCGGTAAACAACGCCTTTCCACTACCCGCGCGCTGTTGCTGGCCTTTATCTATGTGCAGGGCATGGCGTTAACCTATACGGCGCTCGGCCTCGTGGTCGCTGCTGCCGGATTGCAGTTCCAGGCCGCCCTTCAGCACCCTTATGTGCTTATCGGTCTGTCAGCGGTGTTTATTCTGCTGGCGCTGTCGATGTTTGGCCTGTTCACCCTGCAACTGCCCTCTTCCCTGCAAACCCGTCTGACGCTAATGAGCAACCGTCAGCAGGGTGGCTCTGCGGGCGGCGTGTTCGCCATGGGTGCCATCGCCGGGCTGATTTGCTCCCCCTGCACCACCGCGCCGTTGAGCGCCATCCTGTTATACATTGCTCAGAGCGGCAACCTGTGGCTCGGCGGCGGCACGCTGTACCTCTACGCGCTCGGCATGGGCCTGCCGCTGATCCTGGTGACGGTGTTTGGCAATCGTCTGCTGCCGAAGAGCGGACCGTGGATGGAGACGGTGAAAACCGCGTTTGGTTTTGTCATTCTGGCGCTACCGGTATTCCTGCTGGAGCGCATCATTGGTGATGTGTGGGGTACACGTCTGTGGGCGATGCTCGGCGTGGCCTTCTTCAGTTGGGCGTTTATCGTGAGTCTGGGGGCGAAGAAACCGTGGATGCGCCTGCTACAGATCCTTCTGCTGGCGGCCGCGCTGGTGAGCGTCCGTCCACTACAGGACTGGGCGTTTGACACCCCGGCAGGTCAAACGCAGGCTCATCTGAATTTTATACAGATTAAGAACGTGGATGACCTTAACCGCGCCCTGGCGCAGGCGAAAGGCAAACCGGTCATGCTCGATCTCTACGCCGACTGGTGCGTGGCCTGCAAAGAGTTTGAAAAATACACCTTCAGCGATCCGCAGGTACAACATGCGCTGAGCGATACCGTTCTGCTCCAGGCGAACGTTACCGCCAACAGCGTGCAGGATAAGGCTCTACTGAAGCAACTTAATGTGCTCGGGCTGCCTACCATCCTGTTCTTCAATGAACAGGGGGAAGAACAGCTGACGCAGCGTGTAACCGGGTTTATGGACGCGACGGCATTCAACGCGCATTTGCGCAATCGCCAACCGTAAACAACACTTTAGACGGGACAAACCGTTGGGAATAGCGGAGGAGATAACCGTGCAACGCGAAGACGTACTGGGACAAGCCCTGCAATTGCTTGAGATTCAAGGGATCGCCAGCACCACGCTTGAGTTGGTCGCCGACCGTATCGATTACCCTCTGGATGAACTTAAGCGCTTCTGGCCGGATAAAGAGGCGCTGCTGTATGATGCCCTGCGCTATCTCAGCCAGCAGGTGGATATCTGGCGCAGGCAGCTGATGCTGAATGAAGAGCTGACCACCGAGCAAAAGCTGCTGGCGCGCTATACCGCACTGACGGAGTGTGTAACCAACAACCGTTACCCAGGCTGTCTGTTTATCGCCGCCTGCACCTACTATCCGGATCCCGGACACCCCATCCATCAACTGGCAGATCAGCAAAAACGTGCCGCGCACGAGTTCACACACGAGCTGCTGACCACACTTGAAGTGGATGATCCGGCAATGGTCGCGAAGCAGATGGAGCTGGTGCTGGAAGGTTGCCTGAGCCGCATGCTGGTGAACCGTAGCCAGGCGGATGTGGATACGGCGCACCGTCTGGCGGAAGATATTTTGCGGTTCGCGCAGTGTCGTATGGGTGGTGCTCTGACCTAAGCCAGCATTCCCGTCCAGGCGGAAATAAACAAACACAGCGCCATCGCGCGCTGAAATCGCACCATTGCCACGGTGGTGCGGAAAATCCGGTTCACCGCCTTCCCCAGCCACGCCCAGCACAACAAACAGACCACGGAGATCGCCAGAAACCATAGCGCCATCAGCGCAATATCCCGAAATGCATGGTCGCTTGCCGGAGCAAACAGGCTGACAACTGCCAGCGCCATCATCCACGTTTTTGGGTTTACAACCTGTAATAACGCCGCCGCCCGCGCGGTAAAGCGGACATGGCGTCTGGAGGAGAGATTCGCGGCCGGGGCGCTAAACAGCTGCCAGCTCATCCAGGAAAGCCACAGCACGCCCGCCCAGCTCATTACCTGACGTATCAGCGGATACTGGCGTAATACTTCTCCTGCCCCTGCGCCTGAAACCAGAACAATAGCGCTGGCGGCAATACACCCGCCCAGGATCGCAGGAACCGTATTTTTTACGCCAAAGTGCTGACTGTTAGCCAGTACCAGAATATTGGTTGGCCCCGGTGTAATCGAGGCGACAAATGCGAACAGCAGGAAGGGTAATAAATTCACAGGTGACTCCTTTTTTATTAGAGCCACGAATGTGACGTTATTTTCTGGAAACGTCTGGAAGGTTTGTGCACAACCGACGGTAGTGTGCCGGAGAAATACGGTATGCCCGCTGGAACCAGCGACCAAGATGGCTTTGATCGGCAAAACCCACTGCCGTCGCAACATCAACAGGCAGTTCCCCACACGCCAGCATCTGTCGGGCCTTTGCCAGGCGCAGCTGGATAAGCCAGGCGTGCGGTGCCAGGTGAAATTCGCGCTTAAAACAGCGGGTGAGCGTAAAGCGGTCCGTACCCGTCTCACGGGCAAGGTCTGACAGCCCCACGTTCTCGCCGATATGCGCATAGAGATAGTCGCGGGCACGATGCGCCACGGCGGAGCTTTGTAACTGCAACGGGAGTTTCTTACGCCAGTGGCAGTGGGCAGTGATCTGAGAGAGCAGGTTATCCATTGTGCTCTGTTGGACGATCTTCATTTCATCGTTATGCAACGAGGCAAATGTATCACCGATAGCGCGCACCAACTGAGGCTCTCGCGTCAGCGTTTGGGCAAAGTGGAGGGTGTAGCTCCCGGGAGTAGAGTCGTACAGCCCTTGAAGCGTACGGGTGAGCCAGTGTTCATCCAGATAAAAGGTCAGATAAGTAAAGCCCCCCTCTATCGGCGCATCACCGTCATGGATCTCCCCGGGCTCAAGTAAAAAAGCATCGCCCGGCTGGCTACGGTGGCGTTCACGGCGACAGTGGAACTGCTGGGTTCCGGAAAGGGTTATTCCGACCAGATAGCTATCATGCCAGTGGGGATCAAAGGCATGTCCTTCGAAATGCGCCTTAATTGTCTCAATACCTGTTTCTGCATGCTGACGCAGCTCAAGCCAGTCGTTTGCCATACTGCCCTCCTCTTACCGTCAGCATTGTCACATCTTGCCTGAACTGTCTGGAAGATTTGTGCAATTCCAGGGCACAAACGGACAGATTGCCGCAAACTTAAGCAGTTGAACAGCTTTTCCCGAAATAATGTTGACGATCGCGCGCGATTGCGGTTTAATGCGCTCCGTTGCCCGGATAGCTCAGTCGGTAGAGCAGGGGATTGAAAATCCCCGTGTCCTTGGTTCGATTCCGAGTCCGGGCACCACTATTTAAAGAACCCAGCCTACGGCTGGGTTTTTGCTTTTCTGTATCCGCTACGCATTGAATTTTCCCTTCTGTCAGGTAATAGTGATTTTTTCCCCTGACAATGAAAATGATATGACCTTATCTGCTTTAAAAGTCGGGTCACTGCTCCTGCTGTTGATCCTGTTTTATACCGGCCTGTTCACGAGCGATCGCATCACCTGGCTGATGGAGGTGACGCCCGTCATTATCATCATCCCACTTCTGCTTGCCACGCACCGGCGATACCCCCTGACTCCCCTTCTCTATACCTTGATTTTCTTCCACGCCATCATTCTGATGGTTGGTGGTATGTACACCTATGCAAAGGTTCCGGTTGGTTTTGAGGTTCAGGAGATGCTCGGGCTTAGCCGAAATCCGTATGACAAGCTCGGTCACTTCTTCCAGGGGCTGGTTCCCGCACTGGCAGCGCGAGAAATTCTGCTGCGCGGTGGGTATGTTCGTGGACATAAGATGACGGGATTTCTGGTGTGCTGTGTTGCTCTGGCCATTAGCGCCACCTATGAACTCATTGAGTGGTGGGCAGCTTTGGCAATGGGACAGGGTGCGGATGATTTTCTGGGGACGCAGGGCGATCCATGGGATACCCAGTCAGATATGTTTTGCGCGCTGCTTGGTGCGTTAACGACGGTGCTGATCCTTGGGCGTTTCCATCAGCGGCAATTGCTTCGTTTGAATGTTTGTCAGGGATAGTACGCTCTGAGTTGCCGGGTGACGGCTTCGCCTTACCCGGCCTGCCGTTTTTCAACAAACAAACGCAAAAAGGCCATCCTTCCGGATGGCCTCTTCACTTGTTTGATGCCTGGCAGTTCCCTACTCTCACATGGGGAGACCCCACACTACCATCGGCGCTACGGCGTTTCACTTCTGAG